>NZ_JAJMLX010000367.1 GCF_020991325.1 Bordetella petrii
GGCGATCCCGCCACCCCGATTGCCTGGGCCGAGGCCATGCGGAAGCAGCTCGGCAACGCATCCCTAGTGACCTGGCAGGGCGAAGGACACACCGCCTACGGCCGCTCCAACCGCTGCGTCTCCACCGCCGTCGACGACTACTTCCTGGACGGCAAGCTGCCCGCCGACGGTACCCGCTGCTAGCCCATGTGGCGGGGTCCAGCGCTGAGCCGTGCCTCCGCGCTATAGGTGGGCGGCGCGGGGTTCCAGGAGCGCCGGTAGTTCCCTGATCGAGGGTACGACGGCGGTGGCGCCGGCGGCGCAGTAAACCCAAACGCCCCGGTGCCGGCTGCCGGCGCGCCGCGCAAAGCGCGTTTCATGCCAGCGGCTTGCTCATGACCACGCTGCGGTAGTTGGCATGGGCCCATTGGGCGTATTCAATCACCCGATAACCCTGCCGTTCGTACCATGCGCGCAGGTGTTCCGCGGGCTCGGCCGTATCCAGCGCGATTTCCCTGGCGCCGCAGGCGGCGGCCCTGGCTTCGGCCCAGTCCACCAGGCGCGCGCCCAGCCCGCATTGCTGCATAGCCGGGTCAACCGCCAATTGCGCCAGGCCGGCTACGTCGGGACGATCCAGCCAGGGCGAGCCCCGCGTCCGGGCCGGCGGCTTGAACACCACGGTGCCCACGATGGTTCCACGTAGCAGGGCCAGATAACATTCCGCCGCCAGCATGCGTTGGCGCGTCACTTCGGCGCTCTGGTCCACGGCCATGAAATTCAGGCCCATGGCGCCCAGCCGCGCATAGGCACGATGAAGCAGCGCGGTAAGCGGCTCGGCGTCATCGTCCGGCATGGCCCTGCGGATTTCGATGGCGGGCTGATCGTGTGACATGCGCGGAAACCGGGAACGATATGCCCGCAGAATATCAGGCGCCGCGCCGCCAGTGCCAGGGCGCGCGCAGCATCCAGCGGTAGCGTTCTGCCAAGATGTACGGCGCCAGGTAGTGCGCCACCATGATGCCGATGAAGGCCGCCGTGGTGACATCGGACAGGAAGTGGTCGCGGTTGATCACCCGGCTGATGGCCACCAGGGCGGCCAGCAACATCACCGGCATGCGCCAGCGTGGCGCGATTTCACCGATGACGGCGGCCACGGCGAAGGCGGTCAGGGTATGGCTGGACGGGAAAGAATCGAACGGGTCGCCGGCAAACGGCACACCCAGGCCGTGCCAGCCCTGTTCCAGCAGCACCTCGGGGCGTGTGCGGGCCACGATTTTCTTCAGCACCAGGGTGATCAGGCCGCCAATGGCCATGGTGCCCAGCAGCAGCATGCTGTAGCGAGCCAGTTGTTCGAAGCCGACCCGCACCGGGCAGGTCCAGCCGCGCCGCATGCCCACCAGGGACAGCACGTACACCAGCAGCCCGGCCAGGATGTAACCCTCGCTGTCGCCCAGGTCGCCGATCTGGTTGAACACCTCGTTCACCGATTCGGGCACGTAGCGTTCAATGGCGTGGGTCAGCGGCTGGTCGATCCAGCGGCTCATCAGCAGCAGCACTACGGCAAAGCAGGCGGTAAGCGCCACGCCACGAAACGGCCGGGAAGAATGGGCGGGCATGGCTAGGGGCGCATGGGCAGGCAGGGAGGTCGGGGGCAGGCCGCGCGGCGATGTCATGGGCAGGAAAAGTGGGAATCGGAACGTGGGGCGACCCGGCCTGGGCATGATCGCGCGGCTGACATCGTATACGCCAATTGCGTCCGCTCCAAGACCGGGATTGCATCGACGCGTTAAAATCCGCGTTTCTCCTACCTTTCCGCCCCCGGGATCTACACCCGTCACGGCGCACGACATGCAAGAAACCTCGATCAAGCGCGCAGGCGCCCCTGCCGCCGCTACGCCCTCCAACTCCACCCGCAAACTGTACATCCGCACCTTCGGCTGCCAGATGAACGAGTACGATTCCGACAAAATGGTCGACGTACTGCGCGGCGACCAAGGCCTGGAAATTACCAACAACCCCGAAGACGCCGACGTCATCCTGTTCAACACCTGTTCGGTGCGTGAAAAAGCCCAGGAAAAGGTGTTCTCGGACCTGGGCCGCGTCCAGCACCTGAAAAAGCTCAATCCCAACCTGGTGATCGGGGTGGGCGGCTGCGTCGCCAGCCAGGAAGGCGAAGCCATCGTCAAGCGCGCGCCCTATGTCGACGTGGTATTCGGCCCGCAAACCCTGCACCGCCTGCCCGACCTGATCAGCCGCCGCCGCGCGTCCGGGCGTTCGCAGGTGGACATCAGCTTTCCCGAAATCGAAAAGTTCGACGCCATGCCCCCGCCGCGCGTCGACGGCGCCACGGCGTTCGTGTCCATCATGGAAGGCTGTAGCAAGTACTGCAGCTTCTGCGTGGTGCCCTATACGCGCGGCGAAGAAGTCTCGCGCCCCTTCGACGACGTGCTGGTCGAAGTGGCCGACCTGGCCGACCAGGGCGTGAAAGAAGTCACCCTGCTGGGCCAGAATGTAAACGCCTACCGCGGCGCCATGGGCGACAGCGGCGAAATCGCCGATTTCGCCACGCTGCTGGAATACGTGCACGAAATTCCGGGCATCGAGCGCATCCGCTACACCACGTCGCACCCCAAGGAAATGACCCAGCGCATGGTGGACGCCTACGCCAACCTGCCCAAGCTGGTCTCATTCCTGCACCTGCCGGTGCAGGCCGGCAGCGACCGCGTGCTGGCGGCCATGAAGCGCGGCTACACCACGCTGGAATTCAAGTCGGTGGTGCGGCGCCTGCGCGCGGCGCGCCCCGGGCTGACACTGTCGTCCGACTTCATCGTGGGTTTCCCCGGCGAAACCGAGGAAGACTTCCAGAAAACCATGAAGCTGATCGAAGACGTGGGCTTCGACACGTCGTTCTCGTTCGTCTATTCGCGCCGGCCCGGCACGCCCGCGGCCGACCTGGCCGACGACACCCCGCAAGACATCAAGCTGCGCAGGCTGCAGCAATTGCAGGCGCTGATCAACCAGCAGGCCGCCGATATCGCCCGTGCCATGGTGGGCACGCGCCAGCGCCTGCTGGTGGAAGGCCCGTCGCGGCGCGACCCCAACGAACTGATGGGCCGCACCGAGAACAACCGCATCGTCAACTTCGCAGCCCCGGCGCGCCTCATCGGCCAGATGGTCGATGTGGTCATCACCGAGGCCTACCCCAATTCGCTGCGCGCCCGCGTGGCGGATGTCGACCGTCCTGAACAAGGCCACGCATGAGCGCCACCCGCAGCCGTTCCCGCCGTAGCATGCCCGTGGTGGTCGTGCTAGAGGGCGACAACACCCATCTGGCCAATCTGTGCGGCCCGCTGGACGAAAACCTGCGCCAGCTGGCCGATGGCATGGGGGTGTCCCTGTCACGGCGCGGCAGCCGCGTCACGCTGGAAGGCGAACGCGGCGAACTGGCCGGCCGCGCCCTGCGCCGCTTTCACGAGCAGGCCGTGCATCGCGCCCTGTCCGTCGACGACATCCAGCTGGGCCTGGTGGAAATGACGCGCAAGCGCACCCGTGATTCGCTGGCGCACCAGCTGTGCGAGCCCTGCCCCATGTGCGAGTCGCGCGGTAACGTGCGCACGCCGCGCACGGTCTGCTACGAGATCCTGCGCGAGATCCTGCGCGAGGCGC
>NZ_JAJMLX010000368.1 GCF_020991325.1 Bordetella petrii
GACCGCGGCCTGGGCCAGCCCACCACGGCGGCGGCCCTGGCGGCGCTGCTGCTGGCCTGGTGGCCTTTGTCGCTGATGCCCTGGTCGCTATGGGCCCTGGTGGCTGGCATCGTGCTGCTGGACCTGGGCGGCCAGGCGCTGCACGTCAGCAACCAGAGCATGATCTTCCGCACCCGGCCAGAAGCGCGCAGCCGCCTGGTGGGCTTGTACATGCTGTTCTATGCCATGGGCAGCGGACTGGGCGCCATCGGCGCCACGGCCGCCTACGCGCGGGCGGGGTGGCAAGGGGTGTGCATCTTGGGCGCCGCCATCAGCCTGTTGGCGCTGCTCTGCTGGTGGGCGACCCTGCGCTACATGCCCGCGGCGCAGCCTTCCACTTTTTCCAGGTAGGCGTGGAACAGCCCGACATGCACCTCGGCGCTGTCGCTGCCGTTCTCCCATAGATCGCCGGCCTGGAAACAGACATCGAAAGTAGCCTGGCGCGCGCAATCCAGGCCATGCGCCGCGGCGTCCGGATACGGATAAGCGGGCGACACGCCCACGATCTTGCCCGTCTTGCCCCGCACATAGGCCGGCATGCGGATATGGCCGGGCACGAACAGGTTGCGCACCCTGACGGTGTCGCCGATTTTCAGGCCGGGCAAGGCGCCTTCGTGCGTGCGGCCGGGCTTGCTCGGCACCGACAGGGGCACGGCCTCGCCCGCCGCCCGACGGAACTCTTCGGCCGTGATCAGCCCTTTTTCCAGGCACAGGCTGGCCACAGCCGTAAAAGTGCGCTCGAAATACGAGGCCGACAAATAATGCGCCGGCGCCATGCGCTCGATGGCGTGGCGGTACTCGTCCATGTTGAAACAGTGCTGGCCCACCAGGCGCCCCATCAACGCGCTGATCTTGATTTCCCAGTTTTCTTTCAGCCCGGCGCGCTGGGCTTCTTTCTGAATGAAGCCGAACCCCTGCTTGCCGCCCAGGTCGTGCATGCCATCCATGTCGTTTCCTTTTGAGTCAGTTGGCGGGAGCCGCCGCCGGGGCCGCGAACGGCGGTTCCAGGCGCGCCACGCCGATCAAGTGGTCTTGCGCGATCAGGCCGGCCAACTGGGCTTCACTCCAGCCTTCGGTGCCCGGCGGACGCATCGGCAATACCATGTACCGGGTATCGGTGGTGGTGTCCCAGATGCGCAGCTTCATGGCCGGCGGAAGCTGCAGCCCCATCTCGGCCAGCACATTGCGGCCTTCGCGCACGATGCGCGCCCGGTAATTCACGTCTTTGTACCAGCCGGGCGCCATGCCGATGATGGTATAGGCCGTACAGGAACACAGGCTGCAGCAGATCACGTTGTGCAGGTCCGCCGTGTTTTCCTTGACCACCAGGCTGCCATGGTGTTCCGGCATGGCGTACCCCAGTTCGGCGGCGACCGCCTTGCCGTCGGCAAGCAGCGCTTGCTTGAATTCGGGGTCGAGCCATGCACGTGCGCAAAGCCCGGCGCCTATGGCGGGCGACCACTCTACCGTGGCCTTGTGCGCGTAGTCGGACACGGTGCGCTCGTCGATGAGCCCCTTGGTCTGCAGTAATCCGGCCAGCGCATCCACGCGCCGGCTCATATCAGGCATAGACATAAAGACTTCCCCAATCCGGTAACCAGCGCCGGCCGGACGACCGAGCCTGCGTTCGATATTACTGTAGTTGGCCGTGGACCCGGCCACGCCGCCTGTATGTGCATGTATCGGTACAAACAGGATTATCATGGCCTGGACAGTTCGCCTGCGGCTCCACATTTCCGCCACCGCGAGGCCCCATGCGCCCCACTCCCGCCATCGCACTCGCTACTTTGCTGGGCACCCTGTTCTACCTGGCCCTGGCCATCATCGGCTACGGCGGCGTGGCGGCGTTCTTTGCCCATCCCGCCCGCATTGCCCTGGCCCTGGTACTGTTCGCGCTGGCCATTACCGCCATGTTCAGCGGCGGCAATCTCAACCCTGGCGAATACGAAGACCGCGACAACCGCTGGGTGCTGACCGCCTTCGCCATCATCGGGCTGCTGAGCGGCTGGGCCCCCGCCTATACCGACCGCCACGCGCTGTGGGTCATCGATGGCGATGCCACGCGCTGGCTGGGCGTGCTGCTGTTTGCCGCGGGCGGAACCTTGCGCTTGTGGCCGGTGTTCGTGCTGGGACGGCGCTTCAGCGGGCTGGTGGCCATTCAACCCGGCCACGAACTGGTTACCACCGGCATCTACGGCACCATCCGCAACCCCAGCTATCTCGGTCTGCTGATCAGCCTGCTGGGGTGGGCGCTGGTGTTCCGTTCGGTGGTGGGCATACTGCTGATGCTGTGCGTATTGCCGCCGCTGATCGCCCGCATGCGCAGCGAAGAAAAACTGCTGCGGGCGCACTTCGGCGTGCAGTACGAGGCCTACCGCAAGCGCACCTGGCGCCTGGTTCCCTGGGTCTACTGAGCCCTGCTATGGAACATCGTCCAGCGTGGCCAGAAAGGCCGCCATATCGCGCGCGTCCTGTTCGCTGACGCCCAGGTCGGGCATGGCCGATGCGGGATCGATGTCCTGGGGGTTGCGCAGCCAGCGCACCATATTGGCGGGCGTATTCGGCAGCAGGCCGGCAATGTACTGCTGGTTCGCCATGCCCTCCAACGGCGGCCCCACGTGCCGATTGGCGCCCACCACGCCGGGAATCGCATGGCAGGTGACGCACAGGTACTGCTGCATGGCCAGCCGCCCTGCTTCGGCATCGCCCGGCCGCAGAGGCGAATCCGCAACCGCCGGAGCAGCTGCGGCAGGCTCTCGGGGGTGGCGCTGGTTCCAGTCGCGGTATTGCACGGGCGACAATTGGGGCAGCGTTTTCATGAAGGCCACCACGTCCCAGATTTCTTCGTCGCTGATGCGGTACTGCCAGGCTGGCATCCCCGTCATCTTGACGCCGTACCGTATCACCCAATACACCTCGCCGGCCGGCCAGTGCCTGGCTGTATCCACCAGCGAGGCCGGGGCCGGCATCAGGCCGCGGGCGAATGGATCGGGCGCGACGCCGGGTGCGCCGTGGCACTGCACACAGTGGGCGCGGAACAGCCTGAAGCCGTTGATGGCGCGCTCGGGATCATCCAGCGGCGGCACGTCCACACGGGCCGCGCGTACCGTCACGGCGCGCTGCAGGGCGATGTCCAGCACATGATTCACGGGCGCGGTGTGGGGCCGGGTGGCACTGCTGTCGTACCAGCCGCTGTACACCAGGCCCACGGCGCCTACTATGCCCACGGCGGCAGCCGCCCCCAGGGTAAGGCCTATGATGCGCAGGCGGGAAGTCATGGCGGCGTCCTTCAGCGCAGCGTCAACAGATAAGCGGCCACGTCGCGGGCCTCGGCCACGCTGAGGCCTACCTTGGGCATGGCCGTGTGCGGCGCCATGGCCGGCGGATCCAGCAGCCAGCGCACCAGATTGTCCGGCGTGTTGGCAACAACCCCGCCCAGGTAGGCGCGGTTGCCCAGTTGCCGCAACGACGGCCCCACGCGCGCGTGCGCCCCCTTGATGCCGGGAATGGTATGGCAACTGATGCAGCTGGGGCCATGGCAGTGGTTCTGGATGCTTTTCTACGGGTTCGCCACCTGGGGCAACGCGGGCTTCATGCGC
>NZ_JAJMLX010000369.1 GCF_020991325.1 Bordetella petrii
CACCTACCCGCATGCGACGCGCGTGGTTGCCCTGACTCGCGGCACCGCCGACTGGCTGGCGCAGCATGTGCCCGGATCCAGGCTGGCCGTCATTCCCAACCCTGTGCACTGGCCGCTGGCCCGCGCCGAACCCGTGGTGGCGCCGCCCGCCGCAAACGGGCGCAACCGTGCCCTGGCCGTGGGCCGGCTGCATTCCGACAAGGGCTTCGACCTGCTCATCCAGGCGTACGCGCGCATTGCGGGCGAGCGGCCGGACTGGGATCTGGTCATCCTGGGAGAAGGCGGCGAACGCCAGGCCCTGGAGGCCCAGGTCGAAGCCGCGGGCCTGCAGGGCCGGGTATTCATGCCGGGCCGGGTCGGCAACGTGGGCGACTGGTATCACAGCGCCGATCTGTACGTGCTGAGCTCGCGTTTCGAGGGCCTGTCGAATACCCTGCTGGAATCGCTGGCCAGCGGCGTGGCCGCCGTATGCTTCGATTGCGATACGGGGCCGCGTGAAGTGGTGCGCGATGGCGTGGACGGCCTGCTGGTGCGGCCCAACGGCGATGTGGCTGCCCTGGCGGCGGCGCTGTCGGGCCTGATGGGCGATGCGGCCAGGCGGCAGGCCCTGGCGCAACGCGCGGTCGAGGCGCGCGAACGGTTCTCGGCCCAGCGCGTGCTGGGCATGTGGCAACAACTTTTTGACGAAGTGCGCGGGCCGGGGCAACAGCCTTGACCCGTGCGCAATCCAGACAAGTGCGGAAGACACCATCATGTGCGGAATAGCTGGAATCTGGGGACCCCTGCAAGGCAAGGCGCAAGTGCTGGCCGACAGTTGCCGGCGCATACGCCATCGCGGCCCCGACAGCCACGGGTACTGGGAAGATCCGGGCGCCGACCTGGCCCTGGCCCATGTGCGCCTGGCCATCCTGGACTTGACCGAAGCCGGACACCAGCCCATGGTGTCTGCCTGCGGGCGCTATGTGCTGGTGCTGAACGGCGAGATCTACAACCACCTGGACCTGCGCGCGCAGCTGCAGCAGGCCGGACAGGCGCCGGACTGGCGCGGCCATTCCGACACCGAGACCGTGCTGGCCGGTTTCGCGGCGTGGGGCGTGGAAGCCACGCTGCAGGCAGCCGTGGGCATGTATGCCATTGCGCTGTGGGACCGCGAGCAGCGCAAGCTGACGCTGGCGCGCGACCGCATGGGCGAAAAACCCTTGTACTACGGCTACACGGGCGCGAACCTGGTGTTCGCGTCGGAACTCAAGGGCCTGATGCCGGTGCCGGGCTTCGGCCGCGATCTCAGCCGCGCCGCGCTGGCGTCGCTGATGCGCCACAACTACATTCCGGCGCCCCAGTCCATCTACGAGGGCATCTACAAGCTGCCGCCGGGCACGTGGCTGGAAATTCCCGAGGCCGACCTGCGCGGCCGCCGCACCGGCGAGCCGCGCGTGTACTGGTCGGCGCTGCAAATGGCCGACCAAGGCCTGAGCGCCCCGCAGCAGTATGCATCGGATGCTCAGGCCGTCGACGCGCTGGAGGCCGTGCTGTCGACGGCGGTGGGCGGCCAGATGCTGTCCGATGTCAGCCTGGGGGCCTTCCTGTCGGGCGGCATCGATTCGTCGACCATCGTGTCGCTGATGCAGGCGCAAAGCGCGCAGCCGGTGCGCACCTTCGCCATCGGCTTCCACGAGAAGGGCTACAACGAAGCCGAGCACGCCAAGGCCGTGGCCCGGCACCTGGGTACTGAACACACCGAGCTTTACGTCACGGCTGATGACGCGCTGGCAGTGGTGCCGACGCTGGCCGATATGTACGACGAACCCTTCGCCGATTCGTCCCAGATACCCACTTCGCTGGTGACGCGCATGGCGCGCCAGCATGTCACCGTGGCCTTGTCGGGCGATGGCGGCGACGAACTGTTCGGCGGATATTCGCGCTACTTCCGCGTGCGCGACTGGTGGCGCAAGTGCGAAAACGTGCCGGGGCCGGCGCGCCACGCGTTGGGCGCGCTGCTGTCGGCGTCTACCGCCTTGCCGGGGCGCGGCGCCTGGCGGGGCAAGGTCGGCAAGCTGGGCGAACTGATGCGCGCCGATACGCGCGGCGAATTCTACCGGCAGTTCGTGTCGTACTGGGCGGATCCGGGCAGTGTCGTGAAAGGCGGCGTCGAACCGCGCTCGCTGTTCGAGCAGCAGATGGACGGCACGGCGTTCGATGTGATGATGAAGCTGGACGCCGTCACCTATCTGCCGGACGACATTCTGGTCAAGGTAGACCGTGCCGCCATGGCCGTCAGCCTGGAAACCCGCGTGCCCTTGCTGGACCACCGCGTGTACGAGTTCGCCTGGCGCCTGCCGTTCGAATACAAGGTGCGCGGCAATACCGGCAAATGGCTGCTGCGCCAGGTGTTGTACCGGCACGTGCCGCAGGCCCTGGTCGACCGCCCCAAGCGCGGCTTCGCCGTGCCGCTGGGCAGCTGGCTGCGCGGCCCGCTGCGCGACTGGGCCGAGGCGCTGCTGGCCCCCGAACGCCTGCGCCAGGAAGGCTGGTTCGAACCCGAGCCCATTCTGCGCAAGTGGCGCGAGCATGTGTCCGGCCACCGCAACTGGGACAGCCGCCTGTGGGGCGTGTTGATGATGCAGGCCTGGCTGGACCGCTATCACGCCGGCGAGGCCGGCGAATTGGATACCCGTACATGAAGATATTGCTGTTGGTCAGTTCCATGCACGCGGGCGGCGCCGAACGGGTGGCCGCCACATTGGTCAATGCCTGGACCGATCGCGGCGATACCGCCACACTGGTGCCCACCTATTCTTCGAAGGGCACCTGCTTCTATCCCCTGTCGGACGCGGTGGATCTGGTCTGGCTGGCCGACCGGGCGGGCACCCGCAACGGCGGGCCGCTGGCCGCATGGCAGCGCCTGCGCGCTTTGCGCAGCCTGATCCGCGAGAAGGCCCCGGACGTGGTGGTGTCGTTCCTGACCAACGTGAACGTGGCGGCCATCCTGGCCACGCGCGGGCTGGGTGTGCCCTTGATCGTGTGCGAACGCACCAACCCGGTGGTTGAACAAAGCACCGGCAAGCTGTGGCGCACCTTGCGCAAGCTGTTTTATCCCCAGGCCGACATGGTGACGGTGCAGGCCGAAGACACGGTCGAGCCGTTCGCCTGCCAGGTGCCGGGCATCAAGCAGTTGAAGGTCATTCCCAACCCCTTGCCGCCCGAGCTGCTGGACGCGCCGCGCGTCGATGCGCAAGCCGCTGTGCCGCGCAAGCGCCTGCTGGCCATGGGCCGCCTGAACCCGGCCAAGCGCTTCGACCTGCTGATCGATGTATATGCCGAAGTGGCGGAGGAATTCCCGGACTGGGATCTGTGGATCTGGGGCGAAGGCCCCGACCGCGACGACCTGCAGTCCCGCATCGCCGCCGCGGGCTTGGAAGGCCGGGTGCAATTGCCGGGCCGCACTAGCGAACCATGGGAAGAGCTTTCGAAAGGCCAGGCCTTCGTGCTGAGTTCGGCCGTGGAAGGGTTTCCCAACGTGCTGCTGGAGGCCATGGCGCTGGGCCATAGTACGCTACGAGTCGTCGGGCGCCGCCGTGGCGGCCTGCAACCGCAACATCATGATCAAGCTCACGATC
>NZ_JAJMLX010000037.1 GCF_020991325.1 Bordetella petrii
CCTGCGGGCCGGCGCGCGCAGTGGCGCTCAGCGCACGGCGGCCACCAGCCGCAGGGCCGCCAGGGCCACCAAGAAGTAAATCACACTGGAAGCAGTGTGCAACAGGCCGGGGTCGGCCCATGCCGGCACCGCCTGCCCGGCCGCCATCATGGCGCGGCCGTAATCCATCAGGGTTTTCACCCCGAAATACCCGATGCCTGTGCCCACCGCCATCAGCAAGACGGTGCGGCGCCCGGGGCCCTGCAACGCCTGGCCACGGGCCAGGCGGTCGAGAATCAGCATAATTACCGCGCCCCCCAGCCCGCTGATGGCGAGCACCCGGAACAAACGAGAGACGACCTCGGCCGCGTCGGCGGCATCCAGCAAGGAAAACGAGGTGGGCGCGACCAGCGCGCCGATGCTCCATAGCGCGCCACACCACAGGGCCGCGATCAGGCGGACCAGGATACGGGCCAGGTTGGGCATCGTCAGTGTTCCCGGGGGGCGGCGGCGTCAGTTCAAATGTAACGGACGCCGAGCACTTCGTACTCGCGTACGCCGGACGGGGCCTTGACTTCGACCACGTCGCCTTCGGACTTGCCGATCAGGGCGCGAGCCACGGGGCTGGACACCGAGATCAGGTTGGACTTGATGTCGGCTTCGACGTCGCCCACGATCTGGTAGGACAGGCGGTCGCCGGAATCCAGGTCTTCGATGTCGACCGTGGCGCCGAATACGGCGCGGCCCTCGGCGTCGAGCGCGGCGGGGTCGATGATGTGGGCGTTGGAGAGCGTGCCTTCGAGCTCGGAGATGCGGCCCTCGATGAAGCCCTGGCGTTCGCGGGCGGCGTCGTACTCGGCATTTTCCGACAGATCGCCCTGGGCGCGGGCTTCGGCAATGGCATTGATCACCGCGGGCCGTTCAACGGTTTTCAGCCGATGCAATTCGGCTTGCAAGCGCTCGGCCCCGCGCGCGGTCAAAGGAATGGCAGACATGTCGTTTCCCAAACAAAAAGTAGAAAACGCCCCGAATGGAGCGTTTCGGTGAAAGGTCGCAGTCAGGCTTGTGGCCTGCGCCGCATCAGCGGGACAAGCCGGTGTAACGGGCGGAAGGTCGATCGGGCGGGATGATGCCGGACCCGATATCAGTGGTTCCCGACCATCCGCTCTGATCGGCCTGCGCGCGTGACGTGGGCAAGGCTGCGACCAAAACAAAACCCCGGCTCGGGTCGGAACCGGGGCAAGCAAGGTCTCATTGTGGTCAAAATCGGAAGGAATTGCAAGCCGTTCAGGAAACCGTCATTTCGGGCCAGTTAGGCGCAGTAAAGTGCACAAAGGCGAAGTTTTGAAAACAGGGACAGCGGGATGCGCGAAGCACCGCCGGCGCTAGACGACCCGGCGCCCGCTGTGCTGCAGCAAGGCATACAGGATGATGGCCCCGAAGGTGGCGGTACCTATGCCGCCCAGCGTGAAGTCGCCCAGCTTCAGCGTGAAATCGCCCGCGCCCATGACCAGGGTGACGGCGGCGACGATGAGGTTGCGGTTATCGGTGAAATCTACCTGGTTGACCACCCAGATGCGGGCGCCGGCCACGGCGATGAGGCCGAACACCACCACCGACATGCCGCCCAGCACGGGGCCAGGAATGGTCTGGATCAGGGCGCCGAACTTGGGCGAGAACCCAAGCACGATGGCGATGACCGCCGCCACCACGAAGACCAGCGAGGAATAGATGCGGGTGACGGCCATGACGCCGATGTTCTCGGCATAGGTGGTGACGCCCGTGCCGCCCACGGCGCCCGACACCATGGTGGCGACGCCGTCGCCCACGAAGGCGCGGCCCATGTAGCGGTCGAGATTCTGGCCGGTCATGGCGCTGACGGCCTTGATGTGGCCCAGGTTCTCGGCCACCAGGATGATGGCCACGGGCACGATCAGGCCCATGGCTTCGGCCTGGAATACCGGCGCGGCGAATTGCGGCAGCCCTATCCAGGCGGCCGCGGCCACGCCGGAAAAGTCGATGGGCTTGCCCAGGCCCAGGCCGTTGGCGCAAACCGCGTAGATGACGCAGGCCAGCAGCATGCCCACCAGGATGAGCAGGCGCTGCACCATGCCGCGCGTGTACACGGCGATGCCGCCCACGCACAGAATGGTGACAATAGCCATGGTGGCATCGAAATCGGACGCGCCCATGGCCCCCTTGGCGGCGATGGGGGCCAGATTCAGGCCGATGACGGCCACCACCGCGCCCGTGACCACCGGCGGCATCAGCGCCTCGATCCAGTTGGCGCCCTTGCCGCCCCGCGCGTTGGCGTACCAGACCACCAGGCCGATCAGGGTGTAGGCCAGGCCGCAGGCAATGATGGCGCCCAATGCCACTCCGATGTTGACGTTGGGGCCGGCGCCGGCATAGCCGGTAACCGCCACCACCCCGCCGATGAAGGCAAAGCTGGAGCCCAGGTAGCTGGGCACGCGGCCGCCCACGAACAGGAAGAAAATCAGGGTGCCGATGCCGGACATCAGGATGGCCACGTTGGGGTCGAACCCCATGATCAACGGCGCCAGCACGGTGGAGCCGAACATGGCAACCACGTGCTGGGCGCCCATGGCAACGTTCTTGGGCCAGGACAGGCGTTCGTCGGGCGCGATAATGGCGCCCGGCGCGGTTTCGTCGGCCAGTTTCCAGCGCGGAAAATAAGAATTGGACATGGGATCCCCGGTTATCGGATGGGAATTATTGGATGGCGGGCGCAAGTGTAGGGGCGACTGGGCCGGCGGGCAATAAGGTGCAGCCCTCGCCACCCGGCATGGGCACGGGGCTGTTAAGCTCCCGGCTGCATTTCTGATGGAATTGGCATGACTGAGATCTGGTTCATACGCCACGGCGAAACTACCTGGAACGCCGAGCGCCGCCTGCAAGGCTGGAAGGACGCCCCGCTGAACGACTGGGGGCGCGAGCAGGCCGCGCTAGTGGCGGCGCGCGTGCGCGCGGCGGCGGCCACCGCGCCGTTCGCGGCCTTGTACAGCAGCGACCTGCAGCGCACGCAGGATACGGCCGCGCCGGTGGGCGGGCAATTGGACTTGCGGGTGCGCCTGGAGCCCGGCATCCGGGAACGCTGCTACGGGGTGCTGGAAGGCCTGGCCATGGACGAGCTCGACGAGAAGCAGCCGGAAGCGGCGGCGGCCTGGAAAAGCCGCGAGCCGCAGCGGCCCATCGAGGGCGGCGAGACGCTGGCGCAGTTCCATGCCCGCGTGGTTGCCACGGTAGAGGACATCGCCGCGCGGCATGAGGGCGAGCGGGTGCTGGCCGTGACACACGGCGGGGTGCTGGACATTATCTGGCGGCAGGCCTCGGGGGTGGGGCTGGAATTGCCCCGGCAGGCAGCGCTGCTGAATGCCAGCATCAACCGGGTCGGCGTGGCGGGACGAGGCTGGGAGGTGCTGGAATGGGGGAATGTGGGGCACCTGACGGCGGAGTCGGCCAGCGATATCGTGCCTTGAGGCGGGTGCCGGGCTTTCGGCCAGTTCGGGATTTGCTGGAGGCTGGCTAGGTTCTGAAGACGCCGCTGCCCAAGGGGCGGGGCCGTGCCCCTTGGACAGCGGCTCACAGTACTGTCAGGTGTCGGATGTTATCCAGGGCTAGCGCATTGACGTTTGCTTAATCGCGCACAGTCTCCGCTT
This sequence comes from Bordetella petrii, assembly GCF_020991325.1. Taxonomy (GTDB): domain Bacteria; phylum Pseudomonadota; class Gammaproteobacteria; order Burkholderiales; family Burkholderiaceae_B; genus Bordetella_A; species Bordetella_A petrii_E. Next base: position 3,660 of record NZ_JAJMLX010000037.1, read on the forward strand.
TGCCGAATATTCCGCTCGGGCCGCATCGCCGGCGCGTGCCGGGCGAACCCTCGAGGCATGCCACTACTGTGAGTCCCTGGCGCGTGCGCGGGGGTGGCGGCGGCCGATTGGAGCGAGGGCAGCTCCCGCAGGGAGCCGAGGGCGCCTGGTCGCGCCCGAGCCACGTTGCCATGGACCGAGCGATCTCGCTCACTCCAACACCTTGGACCGAAAGCAATGCTATCTCCTCTCGCTCTGCAAACGACAAGTACCTACCGGATATGGGCTTCGACATGAAAAGTGGCATGCCGCCACGATAGCGGAACCAGCGCGCGCCCACCGCTGGGGATACGCCAACCGACTCTGCGGCTCTCTCGCTCGTGATACCGGTGGCGATTTTCTCCCAAAATCGACGCTCAATTTCATGTCCAAGCGACGGCGCACCTGGCGAGTGCATCGCGCCAACACGCCTGCACTCCGCGCTCGGTTATCTGTTGCCCAACGACTATGCCAAAAATCCAAGCGCCCAGTCTGACCCCCGCTTCTTGGCGTCCGCTCCAAGAGAGCAGGTTCAATCCCTACCCGTCAGCTGACGCCGTATGATGAGCCAAGTATCATTCCTGCGCATCAATCCGCGGACAGTTGGCGATCGTGGACAAGTTTGGACCAGCGCTCGGCATCGTGCTTGATCAGCGCTGCGAATTCCTGCGGTGTGCTGGATGCCGGCATTAGCCCCTGCGCTTCGAGACTGGTTTTCACCTCTGAATCGTGCATTGCCTCACGGATTGCCGTATTGACTTTCGCGATCACGGTAGCTGGCGTGCCCGCCGGGGCTGTCAGGCCGATCCACAGCGAAGAATCGAACCCAGGCACGCCGGCCGAATCTATCGTAGGGAGATCCGGCAATTGCGCCGAGGGCGCCGCGCTGCTGACAGCCAGCGCCTTGAGCTGTCCGGTCTTGACGAAGGGCATCAAGCTATTGGGAATGCCGAACATGACCTGCACCCGCCCAGCCGCCAAGTCGCTGACGGCCGGAACAGCACCCTTGTATGGCACATGTACGATGTCGACCCCGGTCATGGACTTGAACAGTTCGGCGCTTAAGTGATGCGGGGTGCCGACGCCCGCTGAAGCATAGCTGAGCTTGCCTGGGTTGGCTTTGGCGTAGGCAATGAGTTCCTGCACCGAGTTCACGGGCAATTCCGCGTTGACCGCCAGCAGTATCGGGCCGGTGGCTACCAGCGACACGGGCTGGAAATCTTTAATCGGGTCGTAGCCGACGCCAATCTTCTGGTAGACATAGGGGTTCATTGTCAAGAGATTGTTCGGCGTGATGAGGAACGTGTAGCCGTCCGCCGCCGAGCGCGCCACCAGTGCCGCGCCCAGATTGCCGCCCGCGCCTGCGCGGTTCTCGACAATAATGGGCACCCCCCAATCTGCAGACAGCTTCTGCGCCAGCACCCGGCCTACGACGTCGTTGCTGCCTCCCGCCGTGTAAGGAACCACAAACTTAATGGGCTTGTTCGGATAGGCCCCGTCTGCGGCCTGCGCAGCCGACAGGCAAAAGCTCGTGAAAAAGCTACAGGCGGCCGCTTGAATGAACCGTCGTTTATTAGACTGCATCATATCTCTCTCCTATTTCTTGGTATTTGTGCGGTCAGGCGGCGCCGCGTACAACATCGACAATATGGCGGGCGTCACCAGGCTTGTCGCCGCGCCATGCGATGTGCCCGTCGGGGCGCACCAGCACCAGCCTTGCTGCATAGATGCGAGCCGCCTCGAATTCGTCTCCCAATCTCGCTACTTCGAAAGGGATTTGCAGCGTAGTGGCGGCCGACAACATGGCGTGCACGTCTTCGGCGTTATCCTGGGCGAAATTGAGCAGTACGAACGATCTGCCGAACAGGTCCAGAATGGACTTGCCGTCTTTCAACCAGACGTGCGGAGCCCTGGCGCCGGGACGGGCATTCGGGACGTAGACCTTGAAGTCGTCTGGTACCGGCGCCGTGCCATCGGGAATGCAGATCGGCGATTCGTCGTACCGGTGCCCGATCTGCAGCCCCATGGATTCCCATTCGACGCGGGTCGAATCCCGTAGCCGCTTGCCCAGCGCCGCGCGGGTACGCTCGCCTTCGGGCGTTTCGTCGCACACCGCGCGCGGATCCGGCGTGTCCTGCCAGGCCTTGAAGTTCTGCGTCGAGAAACGGGTATTGCGCTGGGCGACGGGCCGGCGTTCGATGTCGTAGCTGCGCAATAACGCGGGGCCGCCCCAGCCTTCCAGCATGCCTTGCAGTTTCCAGCCCAGATCCAGCACTTCCTGTATGCCGGTATTCATGCCCATGCCGCCGGTGGGGGACATGGTGTGGGCGGAATCCCCGACAAGCAGCACGCGTCCATTGTCATAGCGGTCGGCCAGCATCTCGCTGCGCCGCCAGGGGGTTACCGATAGGATCTCGAATTCGGCTCCCGCTTCTTTGGGGCCGCCGAGCGCGCGGCGCACCCATGCGGCGGCATCGAACGACGACAGGTCCATTTTCTCGTGCGAACCCAGTACTGTCAGGCGCCAGATGTCGGCGCCGTCGACGACAGTGAGGTTGCCCCACATCCCCTCGGGCCCGACGAACATATAGCGTTCGGCCTGCCCCATGGGATGCGTGGCGGTTAAGCCAACGGCCTTTATCAGGATGTTGATCGAATAGCTCAACAGCCGACCCTGCATCGCGATGCCGGTCTGGTCCCTTACCTGGCTGGACGCGCCATCGCAGCCCAGCAAATACCGGGCTTGGAAACGCTTGGTGTGGCCGGTGCGCAGATCGAGCGCTTCGACATGCACCGATTCGTCGTCCTGTTCCAGTTGCAGGAAGCGATGCCCGAACAGGATGCTTGCCTGCGGGCTCGCCAATGCGGCGTCTGTCAGGATGGGCTGCAGCCATAGCTGCGGACAGCGTTGCTTCTTTTCGGGGGTCTCGGGAGGCGTGGAGCTGTCGCGCATGCTGGGGTAGGGTTCGCGATCCAGCAACAGGCCGTTCAGCGAGGTGCAGAATACCATCGACAAGTCGTAGTCTTCGGGAAAGCCGCAGGCCCGCACTTGCCGGGAAATCCCCCACATGCGAAAGGCTTCCATCGTGCGAATGGCCACCAGCCCGGTGCGAGGGTGCTCGATGGTGCCGTCGCCCTGTTCCAGCAGCACGGAACGCACTCCGCGCCGAGCCAGGTCTATGCTCATTGCCAGGCCGATCGGCCCGCCTCCCACAATAAGAACTGGGACCTCGACAACTGCTTCCGACATGAATCTTCACCTTCAAGGGAGTTTGTGCATGGCGAGCATGGTCGTGCCAGGCGGCATATATGGTCAAATAAATGATTGAAGGTTGTTGAATTCATACCATGAATATAAAGAACTTCGATCTGAACCTGCTGCGCGTGTTTGTCGTGGTGTACCGGCTGCGCAGTGTCTCGCACGCGGCCAATGCCATAGGGTTGACGCAGCCCGCCATGAGCAATGCGCTGCGCAGGCTGCGTGAGCAGTGCAACGATCCGCTGTTTACCCGGTCGGGCCGGACCATGGAACCCACCACCCTGGCCCACAATCTCTTTGCCCCGCTCGAGGCGGCATTGGCCGGTATCGAAACCTGTTTCGCGCACGTGGCCGATTTCCGGCCCAAATCGAGCAACCGGACCTTTCGCTTGCTGATGTCCGATGTGGGCGAGATGGTCGTGCTGCCGCGTTTGATGCTTGCCTTGTCGTCGGCAGCGCCCGGCGTCAGTATCGAGGCGTCGCGCCTGCCTTACGCCGAATACGCACCCGCCTTGCGCAGCGGCGAGGCGGATCTGGCCATTGGCAATATCGGCTTTCTGCACACTGGCTTCTATCAGCAGCATTTGTTCGACGATCGATATCTGTGCATTGCCCGCAAGGGGCATCCCGGGTTGAGGGGAAAACTGACGCTAGCGCGTTACCTTTCCCTGGGGCACGTGGTGTCGACCGCGGGCAGTACCGACACCCTGGTGGAAGAAGCCCTGCTGGGCCGCAAGCAGCAGCGCGACGTCAAGCTGACGGTCACGCATTACCAGCGTTGCGCGGCGATCGTCATGCAGTCGGACTTGATCGCAACCGTGCCGGGTAACGCAGTCGTGGGCATGGACAGGCTTGAGACCTACGAGCTGCCCTTCAAGATGCCCCAGGCGCGCGTGCGCCAGTTCTGGCATCGGCGCGCCCACACCGACGCCGCCCACAAATGGCTGCGCCAGCTGATCGCCGGGCTGATCCTAGATGGGCGGGGCCGGCCGCGTGCCCATGTAGCGGGCCCGCGGACGCAGCATCACGCCAGATAGCCGTTGTTCAGCCGCATGCGCCACCCATCCGGCCGTGCGGCCGACGCAGTGCAGATAGACGGCCGCGCTTGTGGGCAGGCCCAACACCTGGCACAGGATGACCAGTGCGCCGAACAGGTTGGGATAGGTTCCTGCCTGCTGATGGATGGCGTCGACGAGCCGCAGCAGGCGCGCCTTGGCGGCGTCGTTGCCCGGCAGGTCGCGGACCATTCCAAGCAGCAGTTCGGCGCGCGGGTCGCGGTCGTACAGGGGATGGCCGAAACAGGGCACGCCGGCGTGGGCCGCCGACCGGTTGTCGTCGGCCAGCCCGTCCGCCAGATACTGCCCCAGGTCCATCATGCCGCCGGCCTGCATGGGGCCGGCCTGGGCCATCAGCGCCGAAGCGACGCACGCATGGACGTCCACGCCGGTCGAGGAAGCGATGCGTGCGCAGAATGTGGGCGCCGCCAGTTCGTTGTCGATACTGAGCACCAGAGCCGCGTTCATGATGGCCAGCCGCTCGTCGTGGCCCGGCCCTTCGGATAGGCCTAAGCCGCGCAATAGCCGCTGCGCCACGAATTCTTCCTGCCCCGCGGGCTGGTAGGAACGAGCCGGTCCGAAATACCCGGATGCGGCGGCGAAGGTGCTGATCAGCCGCACGCCGCTCATGCGGACATCGCCCCGGCCGGCGGTGTCTTCGGCGGTTTCCAGGGTGCTGAGATGCAGGGCCGCCATGGCCAGGAGCCGGATGGGGGAGAAGTCGCGCTGGTCGTTGTGCGAGACCAGCCTGTGCACCGCCTGGGCCGCATCGTCTGGAATCGGCGGCCACGGCCGGTCACGCCCGGGCGGCAACCCGCCCCAAAGCAGGTCGGCCGCATATTCGAGCGAACGCCCCTCGCGCGCCAGCGTGGTGGCCAGGTGCCCGCGATAGTGCGGCCCCGCGGGGCTGATGTCGCAGATCCAGGTTTGCACGACGGGCTCGCCGTAGCGCAGCGCCTGGGCCACGGGCGTGCCGCCGGCCTTGGTTCCGGCGCGCGTGCTCAGTTTCTCGAGATCGGATTTGCGGTACAGGCTGGTTCGCTTGCCGGGTTCGGGCAGCGTCTTGATCAAGCCGCGGCTGACATAGGTGTAGAGCGACTCCTTCTTGATGCCCAGCATAGCCAGGGCTTCGTCGCGGCGCACGTAGTCGACGTCGTTGACGCGCCGGCCGGTGTCGCCCGGGGGATGCGGCGCAGTGTCGTTGGGCGAAGGGTCGTGCGAATCGGTCACAGGCTTGGCTCCGGGAAGGGTGCTCCTAGTTTATATCGATTTTATAGTCGATCTATACATCGATCGATGTCGATCATAAACTTCGTCTTCATGATTCAACTCCAGGGAGACACCCCATGCAAACCGCTGCCATCCAACTGCGCGAGCTTTCTCCGCGCTTCGATAAGACACGGGAAAGCCTGTTGCGCGCCCGCCACCTGCCTGGCGGCGTGTACAGTTCCGCGGACATCTACGCCATGGAAAAAGAACGCATATTCATGACTCACTGGCTGTCGGTCGGGCGGGTCGAAGAAATTCCCAGTGTCGGCGACTACATGACGTTCAGTGTCATGAACGAGCCCATTCTCATTTCACGACCTTCCGAGAACGAGATACAGGTTTGTATGAACATGTGCCTGCACCGCGGCGTGGCGGTGGCGAGCGGCTGCGGGCATGCGAAGGATTTCAGTTGTCCTTATCACGCCTGGCTGTTCGATGTGGGGGGCAAGCTGATCGCCGCGCCCGGCATGAAGGAATCCGAAGTCGATATGAGCGGAGCCAGGCTCAAGCCCTTGCCCGTGAAGATCTGGCGCGGATGGATTTTCACCAATTTTGCCGAGCAACCGCCATCGTTCGAGGACTACATCGCTCCCTACGAGAAAAGCCTGTGGTGGTTTCAGTCGGGCGAGTGCAAGCTGGCCGACAAGGTCGAGATCGACGTCAAGTGCAACTGGAAATTCCTGGTCGAGAACCTGATCGACATCTATCACGTGGGCGTAATCCACAAGAGCACGTTCGGCGGCTTTGTCAAAGGCGAGAAACTGAAGTTCCAGCTGGAGAAAGACGGTGGCTGGCACACGCAATACGAGGCCCGGCCGCATTCCAAGGGCGGTACGCAGGTGTTTCCCACCTTGCCTTGGGCGCAAGACAAGTCCTCGGGCATCGCGTGCAAGGCCGGTATCTATCCGAACCTGAATCTGTCGATGCGGTCGGACAGCCTGCGTATGTGGCACGTATGGCCGATTTCCCCCAATGAAACGCGCGTGATCTGCTACCTGCTGTTTCCGCCAGAGGCCTTTTCCATTCCCCGGTACGAAGAAGAGCTGGCGAATTATCGGGCCTTCGTCAGGCAGATCATTGCCGAAGATGCCGTCATGGTCGAATCGTTGCAGAACGCCGCCGGTTCCAAGTTCTTCCAGCCCGGCCCCATGGCGCCGTTGGAAGAGGCGCTTCACCACATGGAAAACCACTACATCGACCTTATGGCGAGGTAAGCGTGGCAACAGAAGAATGGGTCCGGGCCGCCGGCTATGACGACGTGCCCGAGGAAGACACGCTAGGTACGGAGATTGGCGGCGTGCCGGTATGCCTGTACAAACTGGACGGCGAGATATACGCCACCGACAACAAGTGCACGCACGGCGATGCGGACCTGTCAGACGGATTGATACAGGACGGCTGCGAGATCGAATGCCCCTTGCATGAAGGCCGGTTCGACATTCGCAGCGGCAAGGCGGTCAGCCCCCCTTGCAGCGACGATCTGCGGTCCTATCCCGCCCGGGTGGAAGAGGGCGTCATCTATATCAAAGTCGTGCATGCATAAGGATGCCGGACCTATGAAGACCGTTATCGTCGGCGCCGGGCAGGCGGGCGCCTGGGTGGCGCGCACATTGCGGCAGCATGCGCCCGAGGCGCAGATCGTGCTGGTGGGGCAAGAGCCGCATCCGCCGTACGAGCGTCCGCCCTTGTCCAAAGGGGTGATGTCCGGCGCGCAGTCCGAGCCGCCCTGCCTGCTGCCTGTCCAGCAGGCAGGCGAACTGGGCATACGGCTCGAGTTGGGCACCCGGGCCGTCGCCATCGACCGCGCCCGCCGCCAGGTCCTGCTGGAACAGGGGCCGCCGCTGGCCTATGACACGCTGGTGCTGGCCACCGGGGGCGCCGCGCGCCAGCCGAATATACCGGGCGGTAGCCTGCCGGGCGTGCATACCCTCCGTTCGCTTGACGATGCGGTCCGGTTGCGCGGCGCATTGCAGCCGGGCCGCCGGCTGCTGGTGGTGGGCGGTGGATGGATAGGCCTCGAAGTGGCGGCGACGGCGCGTTTGCTTGGCCTGCAGGTCTGCCTGATCGAGGGCGGATCACGGCTTTGCGCCCGGTCGGTGCCGGCGGACATCTCGAATTTCCTGCTGGACCTGCACCGGCGTCATGGGGTGGACGTACAACTAAAGGGCGCCGTCATTGCGATCGAACCGGCGGCGGACGACGGCGCGCTGCGGGTGCGCACCCACCGGGGCGTCGAGCTGGCCGATGTCGTCGTATTTGGCATCGGACTGAAGCCCAATACCGAACTGGCGGTAGCCTGCGGCCTGCAGGTCGAGAATGGCATCGTGGTCGATGCCCGCGGGCAGACGTCCGATCCCGCGATCTACGCGGTGGGCGATGTGGCCAATCAGCCGTGCGGCTGGCCGGGAGCGCAGTTGCGCCTGCGGCTGGAATCCTGGGCCAACGCGCAGGGCCAGGGCATTGCCGTGGGCGCGGCCCTGGCGGGAAAACCCGCTGTACCGCAGGACCTGCCCTGGTTCTGGTCGGATCAGTATGACGTCAATTTACAAGTACTGGGCATCCCCTCGGAGGCCGGCCTTCGGGTCGTGCGAGGTTCGATGCGGGAGGCGAAATTTTGCGTGTTCCAAATCGTCGAGGAGACCCTGCACTCGGTTGTCGCCGTGAATATGGCGAAAGAACTGAAACTGGCCAAGCGTTGGCACAAGCAAGGAAGATGCCCTTCGACTGCCGAATTGCAAAACCCGGATACGAGACTGGAACGGATATAGCTGTGGAAGGCTACATTTAATCAAGCGCATTCAACTATTTGTAGTGCTGACGAGCTAAGTCTCGGCCGCGACAGGAGTTGAGCGACTCGACCGGCCCGGCCCCTTGGACAACGGCTTACAGTGCGGCAAGGCGCGAGAGGTTATTCAGGCGTGGCGCATGGATGCTTGCCGATGCGCCCATGATCCTTCGCCCTGCTACATGGTCTTCGCCCCGCTTCATACCCCGCTCGGGCCGCATAGCCCGCGCGCGCAAGGAAAACCTGCGAGACATGCCACTACTGTGAGTCCCTGGCGCGTGCGCAGGGGTGGCGGCGGCCGATTGGAGCGAGGGCAGCTCCCGCAGGGAGCCGAGGGCGCCTGGTCGCGCCCGAGCCGAGCGACTCGGCCGGCGCCACCCCTGCGCACGCGCCAGGGACGGCTCAATAGAAATAGAAACAGGCCTCCAAGACCCGCGATAAATAAAATCGCCAGCCTACAAACGCGGCTTGCGAGGCGCCTTCCGGAACGCCCGGTCGTATACGGCATTGGGCAACAAGCGCAGCAACTTCGCCACCAGGCCCATTTGCCACGGAATCACCGTATACGACGTGCCGCGCGCAATCGCCGCCTGGGCGCGCACGGCAAAGGCGTCCGCTTCCATCAGGAACGGCATGGCATAGGGATTGTGCGCGGTCATGGCCGTCTTGATATAGCCCGGCGCGATGGTAACCACCCCTACGCCCGCGCCCGCCAGTTCCACACGCAGGCTTTCGCAATAGCTGATCACCGCCGACTTCGAGGCACTGTAGGCCCCTGCTCCGGGCAGGCCGCGTATGCCGGCCACGCTGGCGATACCCACCAGCCGTCCGGCCCCGGCCTGGCGCATGGGGTCGATGAACGGTTCGAAGGTGGCCACGGTTGCCAGCACATTGGTATCGACAATGGCCTTGAACACATCGAAATCGGCCGTGTGTTCCGTCAACGTGCCGGCGCTGATGCCCGCGCTGGCAATGACCACGTCCACCCTGCCCTGGCACACGCCGATGAAATCATGCGCGGCCGCGTGCAGCGCGGCGCGGTCGCGCACGTCCAGGGCATAGCAATGGTGCGTGCCGGGCAACTCATCGGCCAGGGCCCGCAGGGTTTCGCCGCGGCGGGCCACCAGGCCCAGCCTGGCCCCCTGGCTGGCATAACGCTGCGCCAGGGCGCGGCCCAGGCCGCTGCTGGCGCCGGTGATGAAGACGTTCTGCATGGAAGCCGCCTGTCGGTCGCCGCGCCGCCTGAATGGCGGTGCGGCGGGGCGCCCTGGTGCAGGGCGCGCCGGTTTGCCGTTTAAGCCGCAGTTTGCAGCGAAGCGTGCAATTCCTGCAAAGGATAAACCTGCAGGCCCAGGCCTTGGCGCAGGTACTGCATGCCTTCGACCGCGGCGCGGGCGCCGGCGATGGTGGTGAAGAACGTGACACGGCCGGCCAGCGCCTGCGTGCGGATGGTGCGCGAGTCGGCAATGGCGTTGCGGCGTTCTTCGACGGTGTTGATCACCAGCGAGATCTCGCCGTTCTTGACCATGTCGACCACGTGCGGGCGGCCCTCGGTAACCTTGTTGACCACCTGCACGGGAATGCCGGACGCCTCGATCTGCGCGGCCGTGCCGCGCGTGGCCACCAGCTTGAAGCCCAGGTTGTGCAGGCCGCGCGCCACTTCCACGGCGCGGGGCTTGTCCTGGTCTTTCACGCTGATGAAGGCAGTGCCGTTTTCAGGCAGGCGCACGCCGGCAGCCAGTTGCGACTTGACGAAGGCTTCGCCGAAGCTGGTGCCCACGCCCATGACTTCGCCCGTGGACTTCATTTCCGGGCCCAGGATGGTGTCGACCCCGGGGAACTTCACGAAAGGGAAGACGGCTTCCTTCACCGAGAAGTAAGGCGGCACCACTTCGCGGGTAACGCCCTGGTCGGCCAGGGTGCGGCCGGCCATGGCGCGCGCGGCGATCTTGGCCAGCTGCAGGCCGGTGGCCTTGGACACGTACGGCACCGTGCGCGAGGCGCGCGGATTCACTTCCAGCACGTAGACGTCGCCACCCTGGATGGCGAACTGCACGTTCATCAGCCCGTTGACGTTCAGGGCACGGGCCATCATGGCGGTCTGGCGCTTGATTTCGGCGATGGCTTCGGCCGACAGCGAATACGGCGGCAGGCTGCAGGCCGAGTCGCCCGAGTGCACGCCAGCCTGCTCGATGTGTTCCATGACGCCGCCGATGAACACGGTGTCGCCGTCGGACAGGCAGTCGACGTCGACTTCGGTGGCGTTGTTCAGGAAGCGGTCGAGCAGTACCGGGGAATCGTTGCTGACCTTCACGGCCTCGCGCATGTAGCGTTCGAGGTCTTGCTGTTCGTGCACGATTTCCATGGCGCGGCCGCCCAGCACGTAGCTGGGGCGCACGACCAGCGGGTAGCCGATGTCGGCGGCGTGCGCCAGGGCCTCGCCTTCGGTGCGCGCGGTGCGGTTGGGCGGCTGGCGCAAGCCCAGCTTGTTCAGCAGCTTCTGGAAGCGTTCGCGGTCTTCGGCGATGTCGATGGATTCGGGGCTGGTGCCGATGATGGGCACGCCGTTGGCTTCCAGGGCGCGCGCCAGCTTCAGCGGGGTTTGGCCGCCGTACTGCACGATCATGCCCACCGGGTTTTCCTTGTGGACGATTTCCAGCACGTCTTCGAGCGTGAGCGGCTCGAAGTACAGGCGGTCGGATGTGTCGTAGTCGGTGGAGACGGTTTCCGGGTTGCAGTTGACCATGATGGTCTCGTAGCCGTCTTCGCGTAGCGCCAGGGCCGCATGCACGCAGCAGTAGTCGAACTCGATGCCCTGGCCGATGCGGTTGGGACCGCCGCCCAGCACGATGATTTTCTTGCGGTCGGAGGGCTGGGCCTCGCACTCGTCTTCGTACGTGGAGTACATGTAGGCGGTGCGGGTGGCGAATTCGGCCGCGCAGGTATCCACGCGCTTGTACACCGGACGCACGTTGAGTTGATGGCGCAGCTTGCGGATCTCGGATTCGGAAGAATCGAGCAGGAACGCCAGGCGGCGGTCGGAAAAGCCCATGCGCTTGAGCTGCCACAGGGTGGCGTAGTCGAAGTCGGCCAGGGTTTTCTGTTCGAGCGCGAGTTCGATGTCGACGATTTCCTTGATTTGCGCCAGGAACCAGGGGTCGATGCGCGTGATGGTATGCACTTCGTCGAGCGAGAAACCTTGCGCGAAGGCATCGCCCACGTACCAGATGCGCTCGGGGCCGGGTTCGCCCAGCTCGACCTGCAGCTTTTCGCGGTCGGTGGTTTTCTGGTTCAGGCCGTCCACGCCCACTTCCAGGCCGCGCAGGGCCTTCTGGAAGGATTCCTTGAAGGTGCGGCCGATGGCCATGACTTCGCCCACCGATTTCATCTGCGTGGTAAGGCGGGAATCGGCCTGCGGGAATTTCTCGAACGCGAAGCGCGGCACCTTGGTGACCACGTAGTCGATGGACGGCTCGAACGAGGCCGGGGTGGCGCCGCCGGTGATCTCGTTGCGCAGTTCGTCGAGCGTGTAGCCCACGGCCAGGCGCGCGGCGACCTTGGCAATGGGAAAGCCCGTGGCCTTGGATGCCAGCGCCGACGAACGCGACACGCGCGGGTTCATTTCGATGACGATCATGCGGCCGTTGTCGGGGTTGACGGCGAACTGCACGTTCGAACCGCCGGTGTCGACGCCGATTTCACGCAGCACCGCGATGGAGGCGTTGCGCATGATCTGGTATTCCTTGTCGGTCAGCGTCTGGGCTGGCGCGACAGTGATGGAATCGCCGGTATGGACGCCCATGGGGTCCAGGTTTTCGATGGAGCAGACGATGATGCAGTTGTCGGCCTTGTCGCGCACGACTTCCATCTCGAATTCTTTCCAGCCCAGCAGGGATTCTTCGATGAGCAATTCGCTGGTGGGCGAGGCTTCGAGGCCGCGGCGGCAGATGGTTTCGAATTCTTCGGCGTTATAGGCGATGCCGCCGCCCGAGCCGCCCATGGTGAAGCTGGGGCGGATGACCGCCGGGAAGCCCGAAGTGCCGGTTTCGGCGGCAATGCGGCGCTGCACGTCCCAGGCTTCGTCCATGTTGTGGGCCACGCCCGACTTGGCGGATTCCAGGCCGATGTCGGTCATGGCCTGCTTGAACTTCTGGCGGTCTTCGGCCTTTTCGATGGCATGCTCGTTGGCGCCGATGAGTTCGACGTTGTGCTTGGCCAGCACGCCGTGGTGCGCCAGGTCGAGCGCGCAATTCAGCGCGGTTTGCCCGCCCATGGTGGGCAGCAGCGCATCGGGTTTTTCCCGCTCGATGATTTTCTCGACCGCCTGCCAGGTGATGGGCTCGATGTAGGTGACATCGGCCGTTTCCGGGTCGGTCATGATGGTGGCCGGATTGCTGTTCACCAGGATGGTGCGGTAGCCCTCGGCCTTGAGCGCCTTGCACGCCTGCGCGCCGGAATAGTCGAATTCGCAGGCCTGCCCGATGATGATGGGGCCGGCGCCGATGATGAGGATGCTTTTTAGGTCTGTACGCTTGGGCATGATGCGATATTTATTTCTGGCCGGCCATCAGGCTGATGAATTTGTCGAACAGCACGATGATGTCGTGGGGGCCCGGGCTGGCTTCGGGGTGGCCCTGGAAGCAGAAGGCCGGGCGGTCGGTGAGTTCGAAGCCCTGCAGCGTGCCGTCGAACAGCGACACGTGGGTGGCGCGCGCATTGGCGGGCAGCGACGCGGCGTCGACGCCGAAGCCGTGGTTCTGGCTGGTGATGAACACGCGCCTGGATTCGAGGTCTTGCACGGGGTGGTTGGCGCCGTGGTGGCCGGTTTTCATCTTGACCGTCTTGCCGCCCACGGCCAGGCCCATGATCTGGTGGCCCAGGCAGATGCCGAAGGTGGGCAGCTTGCGTTCCAGGAACACTCGCGTGGCGGCGATGGCGTAGTCGCAGGGTTCGGGGTCGCCCGGGCCGTTGGCCAGGAACACACCGTCGGGGTTGAGCTTCAGGACGTCTTCGGCGGGCGTCTGGGCCGGCACCAGGGTGATGCGGCAGCCGCGGTCGGCCATCAGGCGCAGGATGTTGAACTTGACGCCGAAGTCGTACGCCACCACGTGGAAGCGGCTTTGCTCGGGCGAGCCATAGCCCGCGCCCAGTTGCCAGGTGCCCTGCTTCCAGTCTTGCTGTTCTTTGATGGAGACGACCTTGGCCAGGTCTTGCCCGGACATGCCCGGGAAGCCGCGCGCCAGTTCGACGGCGCGTTCGGCATCGTCGCCCACCAGGATGCAGGCGCCCTGGGCCCCGCCATCGCGCAGGATGCGGGTGAGCTTGCGGGTATCGACGCCCGAGATGGCGACCACGCCCTGCGCGGCCAGGTATTCGGGCAGCGACTGGGTGGCGCGGAAATTGGAAACGCGCGGCGGGCAGTCGCGCACCACCAGGCCCGAAGCCAGCACGCGGGCGGCTTCGATGTCTTCGGTGTTGACACCCGTGTTGCCGATGTGCGGATAAGTAAGCGTTACGATCTGGCCGTTGTAGCTGGGATCGGTGAGGATTTCCTGGTAGCCGGTCATGGCGGTGTTGAACACCACCTCGGCGACCGTATGGCCCGGCGCGCCGATGGATACCCCCCGGAAAATGGTACCGTCCGCCAAAGCCAGAATTGCGGGAGGGAAGCTATTGGCACCCTCGGGAAAAAGTTGCGGCAGCACAGTAAACCCCGGTTTCAGAATCGATAATCAAACCTTCGAATTATACCCTGGAAGGGCTTTTTTCCCGGGGAACCGCGCCGAATAAGGCCCGGCGGCGGGTTTTTTGTGTCAAAAACCCCCTGGCCGTAGTGATACCCTAGCCTTTCCGTTCAACCCCGTGCCCTGTTGATCCGTCCCCATGTCCAGCCAGCTTGAATCCTTGCGCCGCCACACCACCGTTGTCGCCGACACGGGCGATTTCGAAGCCATGCGGGCGCTGCGCCCCACCGACGCCACCACCAACCCCTCGCTGATCCTGAAAGCGGTGCAGAAAGAGGCATACCGCCCCCTGCTCGACCAGGTGGTGCGCGACCATCGCGGCGCATCGGTGGCCGAGCTGACCGACCGCCTGCTGGTGGCATTCGGGCGCGAGATCCTGAATATTGTGCCGGGCCGCGTGTCTACCGAGGTCGACGCGCGCCTGTCGTTCGACACGCGCGCCACCGTCGAACGCGGCCGCGGCCTGATCGCGCTGTACGAAGCGGCGGGCGTGCCGCGCGAACGGGTGCTGATCAAGACGGCGTCCACCTGGGAAGGCATCCAGGCGGCTCGCGTGCTGCAGGCCGACGGCATACGCTGCAATCTGACCCTGCTGTTCTCGCTGCCCCAGGCGGTGGCCTGCGCGGATGCCGGCGTGCAATTGATTTCGCCCTTCGTGGGCCGCATCTACGACTGGTACAAGAAGGCGGCGGGGCCAAGCTGGGTGGAAGCCGACCGCGCCGGAGCGAACGACCCGGGCGTGCAATCGGTGACCGAGATCTACCGCTACTACAAGCACCACGGCATTGTCACGGAGATCATGGGCGCCAGCTTCCGCAATGCGGGGCAGATACGCGCGCTGTCGGGATGCGACCTGCTGACCATCAGCCCCGAATTGCTGGCGGAACTGGATGCCGCGCCGGGCGATGTGCCGGCCTGCCTGGTCCGCGACGCGGAAGCCGGCGGCGTGCCCGCGCGGCAAGAGGCCGGTGAGGTGTGGTTCCGCACCGAGCTGAACGCCAACGCCATGGCCACGGAAAAACTGGCTGAAGGCATCCGGCTGTTCTCGGCCGACGCGGTGAAGCTGGATGCCCTGCTGGGCGAGGCGCCGGCGCGGTGACAGGGGCGTCAGGCTCCCATGGCACTGGCTTGATGCCGGTATCGTGTTTGCCGGGCTGCTGCCTGGTGTCAGGCTTCCGAAGGGTGCCTGACACCGTACAACTGAGATAGCCTCTGCACATTTCGGTGTCTGGCACCCTGGCGGGAGCCAGCCACCCGGCGGCGTCCGTGAACACTCGCCACGCGGCCAAGGTAGCGCCAGGGAAGCCAGCCCCCGGCACGTCCGGCAATGCTCAGCGCTCGTCGTGCGAATGCACCTGCAGCGCTTCCAGGAAGCGCGACACCATGTTGTAGGCGGCCGCGGTGGCGGTGAGTTCAACCATCAGCTTGTCGGTGCCCATGGCCTGGCGGGCCGCGTCGAACACGGGCTGCGGCACCTGGATCTGGCGCGTCATGGCGTCGGTGTAGGCCAGCACCGCGCGTTCGCGTTCCGAGAACAGGCTGGACGATTCCCAGTTGTCCAGCGCGTCCAGTTGCGCCTGGGTCACCCCTTCGCGCAGGGCGATGGGGGCATGCTGGTCGGCTTCGTAGGGCGCGCCGTTCAGCCCCGCCACGCGCATGATGACCAGTTCGCGCAGGTCGCCCGGCAAGGTGCTGTGCTGGCGGATGGAAGTCAGGTAATTCAGCCAGCCGCCGGCCACGGCCGGGCTGTGCAGCAGCATCTGGTACAGGTGCAGCACACTGCCCCGTTCGGCGACGATGCGGTCGACCAGCGGCTTGGCTTCGGGATGGTTCAAATCGGCATACGAAAGACGCGCCATATCAAGCTCCGGTAAGGCGGCGGCCCGGAACACCGGGCCGCGTGATTCAGATTTTCTCGGTCTCGCCCGACTTGGGCTGCCATTTCATCAGGCGGCGTTCGCCCAGGCCCACCACATAATCGAGCAGCAGCGCAAAGGCGGTCAGCACCACAATGCCCGCGAACACCGTGTTGACGTCGAACGTGCCTTCGGCCTGCAGGATCAGATAGCCGACGCCGCTGGCCGAGCCCAGGTATTCGCCCACCACGGCCCCCACGAAGGCCAGGCCCACCGAGGTATGCAGGCTGGAAAACACCCAGCTGGTGGCCGACGGCAGGTATACATGGCGCAACAGTTGGCGGCGGCCCGCGCCCAGCATGCGCGCGTTGTCCAGCAAGGTGGGGCTGACTTCGCGCACGCCCTGGTACACGTTGAAGAACACGATGAAGAACACCAGCGTGACGGCCAGCGCCACCTTGGACCAGATGCCCAGGCCGAACCACATGCCGAAGATGGGCGCCAGGATGACGCGCGGCATGGAGTTCGCCGCCTTGATGTAGGGATCGAGAATGGCGCTGGCGGTGGACGACAGCCCCAGCCACAGGCCAAAGCCCAGGCCGCTGACGGTGCCGATGAAAAACGCCAGCACGGTCTCGGCCAGCGTCACCCACAGATGGCGGTAGATATCGCCGTTGGTGACGAACCACGCCCAGACGCGGCCCCACACTTCCAGAGGCTGGCCGAAGAAAAAGGCGACTTTGGGGTCGAGCGACACCACATACCAGATCACGAGAATTGCCACCAGCAGCAGCAATTGCCAGAAACGCAGTAGGGCCTTGGAGTTTTTCATATCGGATCAGGCTCGCTTTTGCTGGGCATAGCCCTTGAGGACTTCTTCACGCAGCACGCCCCAGATCGCCGCGTGCAGTTCGACGAAACGCGGATGCGTGCGCACTTCGGCCACGTCGCGCGGACGAGGCAGGTCGATGGCGAATTCGCCGATGGGGTGCGTGCCCGGCCCGGCCGACAGCACCACTACGCGGTCGCTCATGGCGATGGCTTCGTCCAGGTCGTGCGTGATGAACAGCACCGCCTTGCGCTTGGCCATCCAGAGTTCCAGCACTTCGTTTTCCATCAGCTGGCGCGTCTGGATGTCGAGCGCCGAGAACGGCTCGTCCATCAGGATGATGTCGGGATCGCGGATTAGCGTTTGCGCCAGCATGGTGCGCTTGCGCATGCCGCCCGACATCTGGTGCGGATAGCGTTCCTCGAACCCGCCCAGGCCGACGCGGCGCATCCATTCACGCCCGCGCTCGAGCGATTCGGCGCGCGGCAGCCCGGCGAATTCCAGGCCGGCAATGACATTTTCCAGGGCGCTGCGCCACGGCAGCAGGGCCTCGCCCTGGAACATGTAGCCCGCGCGCGCATTGACGCCCTGCAACGGCTGGCCGAACACAGTCACCCGGCCCGCCGAGGGCGACAGCAGGCCGGCGCCCACGTTCAGCAGCGTGGATTTGCCGCAGCCCGTGGGGCCGACCACCGAGACGAACTCGCCCGGCGCAATCGACAGATCGGTGTCCTTGACGGCGGTGTAGCGCTTGCCCCCGTCGTCGCGGGACACAAAAGTGCAGGTGATATTTTCGAGCTTGAGTGCGGCTTCAGCCATTGGGGTACTTCTCGTTGGCACGGCGGCTGAACTCGTTGGTCCAGGCCTTGGCGGGATCGATCTTGGACGCGTCGAAGCCCTTCACGTAGGCGGCCAGGGCCTTGGTGGCGGTGGCCGCGCCGTCTTCGGGAATGACGCCATCCGGCGACAAGCCTTCCATGCTCTTGCCGATGGCGGCCTTGTACACGGCCGGATCGCCCAGCAGGTACTGGGTGGGCACGGCCTTGGCGATTTCTTCGGGGCCGGCCTGCTGGATCCATTTGTTGGCCCGCACGATGGCGTTGGTCAGGGCCTGGACGGTATTGGGGTTGGCGTCGATGAAGTCCTGGGGCGCGTACAGGCTGCCCGCGGGCATGTTGCCGCCGAAGATTTCCTTGGTGTCTTTCAGGGTGCGGGTGTCGACGATGACCTGGATATCGCCCGGCATGTCCAGCATGGACACCACCGGGTCAGTGTTGGAAATGGCGTCGATCTGGCCGCTGCGCAGCGCGGTGACCGCCCCGGCGCCGGCGCCCACACCGATGATGGACACGTCGCTGTCCTTCAGGCCGTGCTTGGACAGGAAGAAGCTGACCACCATGTTGGTGGACGACCCCGGCGCAGTCACGCCGATTTTCTTGCCCTTCAGGTCGGCCGGGCCTTTGTAGTCGGGCACGTTCTTCTTCGACACGCCCACGCCTATCATGGGCGCGCGGCCCTGCAGCACGAAGGCGCGGTAGTGCTGGCCCTTGGACTGCATGTGCAGAGTGTGTTCGAAGGCGCCCGACACGACGTCGGCGCTGCCGCCCACCACGGCCTGCAGGGCCTTGGAACCGCCCGCGAAATCCGCAATATTGACGTCCAGGCCTTCGTCCTTGAAGAAACCCTTGACCTCGGCAATGGTGAGCGGCAGGTAGTAAATGAGCGCCTTGCCGCCCACGGCGATCTGCACGCTTTTCTTTTCGAGCTTCTGCGCCCGCGCGATGGCCGGCGCCACGCTCACGGCGCCGGCCACACCGGCCAGCTTGAGCAACTCACGACGAGTGACTGACATTGAAGGTCTCCTTTGCCGCGGAGCGGCCTGTGTCTGCGGCGGCCTGGCTGGCCGTCATCTTGGCATTATGAAATCGCAGCGGGCGCGTCAGGCGGCGGGCGGAACGCCAATGGCGCCGCTTTCGGCCAGTTCTGCGATTGCCGCAGCATCATACCCCAGCGATTTCAGGACTTCTTCGGTATGTTCCCCTAGCCGCGGACCCAGCCAGCGCGTGCCGCCCGGCGTTTCCGACAGCCGCGGCACCACGGCGGGCAGCTTGACCGGGGCCCCATCGGGAAAGCGGTGCTGCTCGATCATGCCGCGCGCGATGAACTGCGGGTCGGCGAACATGTCGGCCACGCTATAGATTTTGCCCACCGGCACATCGGCGCCGCGCAGGATGTCCAGCGCCTGGTCGATGGTGCGCGTGTCACACCATCGCTGGATGGCCCCGTCGATCTCGTCGGCCCGGCGGGCGCGGCCGTCGTTGCGCGCCAACTGCGGGTCGCTGGCCAGGTCGTTACGGCCGATGGCGCGCATCAGGCGGTTGAAAATAGCATCGCCATTGCCGGCGATGACCACGTTCTGGCCGTCGCGGGTGGTGTAGGTATTGGACGGCACGATGCCCGGCAGGGCCCCGCCGGTGCGTTCGCGCACCACGCCGGCCACGTCGTACTCGGGCACCATGCTTTCCATCAGGTTGAACACCGATTCGTACAGGGCCACGTCCACCATCTGCCCCTGCCCGGCCACACATGCGTCGCCCGCCTTGCCGTTCCAGCGGCCGCCGGTGGCATCGCGGTGGCGCAGCGCCATCATGGCGCCGATGACGGCATGCAGGGCGGCGATGGAATCGCCCACCGAGATGCCCACGCGCACGGGCGGCCGGTCGGGGTGGCCCGACACGTAGCGCAGCCCGCCCATGGATTCGGCGATGGCGCCGAAGCCGGGAGCGTCGCGCATGGGGCCGGTCTGGCCATACCCGGACAGGCGCACCATGATGAGGGCGGGATTGGCCTGGCGCAGTTGCTCGTACCCCAGATCCCATTTTTCCAGTACGCCAGGGCGATAGTTCTCGATCACGATGTCGGCGTCCAGCGCCAGGCGGCGCGCAATATCGCGGCCGCGCCGGTCTTTCAGGTTCAGCGCGATAGACTGCTTGTTGCGGGCCTGCACCGTCCACCACAGTGAATTGCCCTCGTGCAGGTGGCGCCAGCTGCGAATGGGGTCGCCGCCCCCCGTGCCGTCGGGCCCGTGCGGGGTTTCCACCTTGATGACGCTGGCGCCGAACTCGCCCAGCATGCGGGCCGCGAACGGCCCGGCGATGAGAGTACCCAATTCCAGGACTTTCACGCCCTTCAGCGCGGACATGGCGGTCTCCTTTACTGCGGCGCGGATGCCGCGCTTATGCGGACTTGCGTTCCATCAGCGCCCAGGCGATGGTGCCCGCATCGACGTATTCAAGTTCGCCGCCGGCCGGCACGCCACGGGCCAGGCGCGTGATCTTGAGCCCCTTGCCGGCCAGCACTTCGCCCAGGAAGTGGGCCGTGGTCTCGCCTTCGGCGGTGAAGTTGGTGGCCAGGATCACTTCCTGCACCACGCCGTCGGTGGCGCGGTCGATCAGGCGCTGGAAGTCGAGTTCGCGCGGGCCTATGCCCTCCAGCGGCGCCACGCGGCCCATCAGCACGTAATACAGGCCCCGGTAGCCGTGGCTGGCCTCGATCATGTTCTGGTCGGCCGGGGTTTCCACGATGCACAGCAGCGACGGATCGCGCTTGGGATTGGCGCAGGTGGCGCAGATGTCTTCTTCGGTGAAGCTGTTGCAGCGCGCGCAATGGCGCAGGTTCTGCACCGCCCCCGACAGGGCGCGGCCCAGCATGTCGGCGCCCTGCAGGTCGTGCTGCAGCAAGTGGTAGGCCATGCGCCGGGCCGAACGCACGCCCACGCCGGGCAGGCGGCGCAAGGCCTCGATCAGGGAGACCAGCGGTTCGGGCTCGGGCAGTTGGGGATCCATGACGGCGGCAGCGGAAACCGGATCAGAACGGCAGCTTCATACCCGGAGGCAGGGGCATGCCGGCGGTAACGTCGGCCATTTTCTCTTGCGCCGTGGATTCGGCCTTGCGCAGGGCGTCGTTGAACGCGGCGGCCACCAAATCTTCGAGCATGTCTTTGTCGTCGGCCAGCAGGCTGGGATCGATGGCGACGCGCTTGACGTCGTGGCGGCAGGTCATGGTCACCTTGACCAGGCCGCCGCCCGACTCGCCTTCGACAACGATGTCGGCCAGCGCATCCTGGGCCTTTTTCATGTTTTCCTGCATCTGCTGGGCCTGGCGCATCAGGCCGGCAAGTTGTCCTTTCATCATGATGGAAGCTTCCTTGAACGAGGGAAAATTTCGGAGAATTGCGCCGGCCGCCCCACGCCGCTAGGCGGCGGGGTCGACGGCGCGTACGGAACCGGGAATGACGCGGCCGCCGAAATCGGCTTTCAGCGCCAGTACGAAGGGGTCGGCCTGGACGGCATCTTCGGCCGCCTGCTGGCGGGCAGCGCGCTCGATCTGGGCCACGGCGTGCGCGGTGCCGTCGCCGGTGGCGCCGACTTCGATTTCCAGCCGCAGGCCCTGTCCGAAGTGTTCGCACAGCACGGTTTGCAGGCGGACGCGGCTTTCGCTTTCGGCCAGGGTCTTGACGGCCACGCGCAGCACGACGGCGTCGCCCTGCACTCCGGCCCATTCGCTTTGGCGCGGCCCGTGTTTCCAGGTCGGGGGTATCGATCATGGGGGCAGGCCTTAGCAGGCGGGGCGGGCGTTGCCGGCCAGGCCCATTTGGTCGAAGATGGCGCGCGTCAGC
>NZ_JAJMLX010000370.1 GCF_020991325.1 Bordetella petrii
CGGCCATGGCCAGGCAGCCCACGGCGCGCGCCAACTTTCCGCCGCCGCGTCCTCCCGGCCGGCCGGGAGCATGGCGGCCCACCAGGGGCCATTGCGGCGGATGGCGGACAAGGGCAGTGGGCGAGCCTGTCAAAGGCTGTGCCACCGGATTGTGCAAAAAAGGATTCATGGCTGGGCTCCGTACAAGACAGCGGATCGGATGATCCGCCCTGCCCGCCATGATGCGGCGGCCGGCCTGGCAAGGCCGGCGCCTGTGAACGAAAAAATCAGCCGTGGGAAATGCCTACAGCGTGGCCCTGGGCACGCCGTCAGGCCTTCAGCGCGCGCCAGTAACGCACGTATTCGGCGACGCCGGTTTGCACATCGCGCATGGGCGCCGCGAACCCCGCCGCGCGCAACTGGGTGACGTCGGCCTGCGTGTAGCTTTGGTAACGGCCCTTCAGGTCATCGGGGAACGGGATATAGCGCAGCAAGCCCTGTTCGACCAGCTTTTCCAGGGGCAGCGCCGCATCGCCGGTTTCGGCACGCAGGGTGTTCACCACCGCGGCCGCCACATCGTTGAAGGGCTGGGCGCGGCCCGTGCCGCAATTGAAGATGCCGGACGTCTCGGGGTGGTCCAGGAAGTGCAGGTTCACTGCCACCACATCGTCCACGGAGATGAAGTCTCGGCTTTGGCCGCCGTCGGCATACCCGTCCCAGCCGGCGAACAGGCGTACATGCCCTTCCGCCAGGAACTGGTTCATGTTGTGGAACGCCACCGATGCCATGCGCCCTTTGTGCTGCTCGTGCGGACCATAAACGTTGAAATACCGCAGGCCCACCACCTGGGCCGTCAGGGTCTTCATGCGGGTGCGCAATACCTGGTCGAACAACAGCTTGGAGTAGCCGTAGACGTTCAGCGGCCGCTCGTTGGCAGGATCTTCGACATACACCGACGACCCGCCATACACCGCGGCCGACGAGGCGTACAGGAACGGGATGCGCTGCGTCTGGCAATACTCGAACAATTCCAGGGTGACCCGGTAATTGTTGTCCAGCATGTAGCGGCCGTTGCGCTCGGTAGTGTCCGAACACGCGCCCTGGTGCAGCATGGCGCGCACCGGCGGCAGTGCGCCCGCCTGCACGCGGCGGCGAAACTCGTCTTTGTCCAGGTAGTCGGCGATCTGGCAGTCGACCAGATTCAGGAATTTGTCACCCTCGGTAAGGTCGTCGACCGCGATGATGTCTTTGATGCCGCGCCGGTTCAGGCCGCGCACCAGATTGCTGCCGATAAAGCCGGCTGCGCCTGTGACGACTATCATGTGGATTCTCCTGCAAGTTCTGCGGCGGTGACGATCGAGGTGCCCAGCTTGCCCACGACGATGCCGCCTGCGCGGTTCGCCCAGGCCATGGATTCGACCCACGTCTGCCCGATGCCGCGCATGGCGGCCAGGGTGGCCAGCACCGTGTCGCCGGCGCCCGACACATCGAACACTTCATGCGCCTGGGCGTCGACGTGCTCGCGCCCGTCCGCGGTGAATAATGTCATGCCCTGCTCGGAACGCGTCACCAGCAAGGCCTCGAGGTCCAGATCGGCACGCAGGCGCTGGGCGCGCTCGGTGAGCTGCGATTCAGAATTCCAGCGCCCCACCGCCTGCTGCATTTCGGACCGGTTGGGGGTTACCAGCGTGGCGCCGCGATAGCGCGTGTAGTCATCGCCCTTGGGATCCACCAGTACCGGCACGCCGGCGGCGCGGGCCTGCCCGATCAGGGATTCGACCCGGTCAAGCGCCCCCTTGGCGTAGTCGGACAGCACCACGACATCGTGCTGCGCCAGGTGGCGCGCCACCCGCGCGTCCAGGTCGTCGAGCGTGGACAGGGCCGGATGCTGTTCGAAGTCGACACGCAGCAACTGTTGCTGGCGGCCCAGCACGCGCATCTTGAGCGTGGTGGGATGTTCGGTGTCGGCCACCAGGTCGGCCTGTACGCCGGCCTGGCCGGCCAGGCGCCCGATGGCTTCGCCGGCTTCGTCGGCGCCCACGATGCCCACCAGGGTGGCCTGCCCCCCCAGGGCGGCGACGTTGCGCGCCACGTTGGCCGCACCTCCCAGGCGGTCTTCGCGACGCGCCACGCGCACCACCGGCACGGGGGCTTCAGGTGAAATGCGGTCGACCTCGCCGAACCAATAGCGGTCCAGCATGACGTCGCCCACCACCAGGACGCGGCTGCGTGCGATGGCCTCGGCGGGAAAGGGGTTCATTCGAGTTCTTCCAGACGGCGAGGTGCGTACGTTTCCCAGGAATTGCAGCCCGGGCATTGCCAGTAAAACCGCCGCGCCTGAAATCCGCAACTGCGGCAGGCATAGCGGTCCAGGCGCTGGGTATGTTTATGGATGAGACTGCGCAGCAGGCTGAGGTCGGCGCCGCGCACCGGGCCCTGGTCGTGGTGGCCGCCCTTGTCGCCGCCCAGTTCGGCCTCCAGCAGGCGGTCCAGGCCCAATAGCGAGGGGTGATGGCGCAGCGCGCCGCGCGCGAACGCCCAGGCGGGCGCCGCGCCCTGCTGCACGCGCAGCTCGCGGAACACCACATTGAACAGATCCAGCGAAGCGTGGCGGGCGTACTGCTTTTGCAGCAAGTCCAGGCCCTCGGCGGCCTGCCCGGCGGCGCGGTAATTGGCCAGCAGTTGTTCGGCCACCAGGCCGGCGAACTCGGGCGCATCGGCCAGGATGGATTCCAGGTACATGCGCTCGCGCTTGGGGTCTTGTTCCAGCATGGCCAGCCGGGCGCGCAGCATGGCGGTGCGCACCTTGGCCGGCTTGCCAGCGGCCTCGCCCAGCCCGGCTTGCCCGGCATGCCTGGCGGCATGGTCGGCCGCATCCAGCGCGGCATGCGCGGCATCGGCGTTGAAAGGCTTGGCAGCCAAGGCGGTCTGGGCCTGTTCGCAGTAGTAGTGCACGATCTGCGGCACGGGCTCATCGACCAGGCCATGCAGGGTCTTGACGGCTTCGATGGCGCGCGGCCAGTCGTGCTCGGATTCGTAGATGCGTATCAGCGAACGCAGGGCCGGCAAGGCATAGCGGGTGTCTTTCAGTTGCTCGAAGGCGCTTTCGGCGCGGTCGAGCATGCCGGCCTTGAGGAAATCATGGGCAAGCTCGTGCTGGGCATGTTCGCGCTCGGCCACCGGCAGGTCGGACCGGTTCAGCAGGCTTTGGTGCACGCGGATGGCGCGCTCCATTTCGCCGCGCCGGCGGAACAGGCTGCCCAGCGCGAAGTGCAATTCGGTAGTTTCGGGATCGAGCTTGGCGACTTCGACAAAAGCGTCTATGGCGCGATCGGGCTGTTCATTCAGCAGGAAATTCAGGCCGCGGAAATACGAATCAGGCAAGGTGCGCGTTTCGCGCAGCATCTGCCGGAAGTCGAAGCGTGCCGCCAGCCAGCCCAGTGCGAACAGCACCGGCACGAAAATAAGCCACCAAGGTTCAAAATCCACGCTGCGAGCTCTGTAGCAGTAAGAAAACGATGGCGCCGCTTACAGCGGCGACATCGGGGCGATGGCCTCGGGCACCACCGGGGGGGCCTTGCCGTCTACGGCGGCCTGCAGGCGCTCGACCTCGCGGCGCAGGCGCACGGCCTCGCG
>NZ_JAJMLX010000371.1 GCF_020991325.1 Bordetella petrii
CAGCAGCGCCGGATCCAGGCCGGCCGCCGTGGCGGCCGGCGCCCAGGCTCCCGCCAGCCAGGCCAGGGCCAGGCCGAGCAAAAGCCGTGCAAGAAACGCGCTGCGCATCATCGCCTCATCCCCGCGGGTTCACAGGCCCTGCTTGCC
Organism: Bordetella petrii; assembly: GCF_020991325.1. GTDB lineage: Bacteria > Pseudomonadota > Gammaproteobacteria > Burkholderiales > Burkholderiaceae_B > Bordetella_A > Bordetella_A petrii_E. The sequence continues at coordinate 148 of NZ_JAJMLX010000371.1, forward strand.
TTCGTTGCCGGGAATGAAGGGGCTCCACGGTTGTGCGCGTATCGGCCCCTTGGTCTTCCACACAATGTTGAACTGCCCGTCGCCCTTGATCTCGCCGATATACACGGGCTTGTGCAAGTGGTGGTTGGTCTTGTCCATCTGCACCGTGAAGCCGCTGGGCGAATCGAAGGTCTGCCCGCCCATGGCTTCGATGACCGGGTCCACGTCGACCTTGCCGGCTTTCTCTACCGCCTGCTTCCACATATGGATGCCGATGTAGGTGGCCTCCATCGGATCATTCGTGACCGCGGTGCTGGCGTTGGGCAGGTTGTGGGCCTTGGCGTAGGCCTGCCATTTTTCGATGAACTTGGCGTTCACCGGGTTCTTGATGGACTGGAAGTAGTTCCAGGCGGCCAGGTGGCCCACCAGCGGCTTGGTGTCCACGCCGCGCAGTTCCTCTTCGCCCACCGAGAAGGCCACCACGGGCACGTCGGTGGCTTTCAGGCCGGCGTTGCCCAGCTCTTTGTAGAACGGCACGTTGGAATCGCCGTTGATCGTGGACACCACCGCCGTGCGGCCGCCCGATGCGAAGCGCTTGATGTTGGCCACGATGGTCTGGTAATCGGAATGGCCGAAGGGTGTGTAGACCTCTTGAATGTCTTCGTCTTTCACGCCTTTCGAATGCAGGAAGGCGCGCAGGATCTTGTTGGTGGTGCGGGGATACACATAGTCGGTGCCCAGCAGCACGAAGCGCTTGGCGCCGCCGCCGTCTTCGCTCATCAGGTATTCCACCGCGGGAATGGCCTGCTGGTTGGGCGCGGCGCCGGTGTAGAACACGTTCTTCTCGAGTTCTTCGCCTTCGTACTGCACGGGGTAGAACAACAGGCCGTTCAGTTCCTTGAACACCGGCAGCACCGACTTGCGCGACACCGAGGTCCAGCAGCCGAACACCACGGCCACCTTGTCCTGGGTCAGCAGTTGGCGCGCCTTCTCGGCAAACAGCGGCCAGTTGGATGCCGGGTCCACCACCACGGGCTCCAGCTTCTTGCCCAGCACGCCGCCCTGCGCGTTGATTTCCTCGATCGTCATCAATGCCACGTCCTTGAGCGAGGTCTCGGAAATGGCCATGGTGCCGGACAGCGAATGCAGGATGCCTACCTTGATGGTGTCTGCCGCCATTACGCCGGGCGCCCAGCCTGCCATTGCCAACAGGCTGGCGGCGGTCAGTTGCTTCAGTACGAGTCTGCGCTTCATAGCTTGAATCCTTTTTATGGAATGGGCCGGGGTCGCCGGCAAGGTCTGCCTGTGCATCGATGACGAGATCCGCCTGCATCGCGGCCTGGCTGCGGCGCCGCATGCATCAGGGCAAAAGCAATTCCTATGCCAACTTGATGCGCGGCATCCGGCCGCGGCGCGCAATGCCCTGTGACACGGGGCTTGCGCGGGAATCGGGAGCAGCGGGCAGTCGCCGCGCGGGGCCGCTGGCGTACCGGGTCACGCTTGGTGCATGCGCACGATATCGGTGCGTGCTTGCGCAACTTCAGTGCATCCACCTCACGGGCATCACGCCTGCAAGGCGGCCTGGCGAACCGTGGCGCCATCCCGTCGTCGTCCGCAAACCCGCGTGAATACAGGGCTTGCGGCGGCATGCGACAAAGTTGGCATGTCGATTGCTTTGAAGGAAGGACTTGTATACCACCGAGGATTCCAGGCATGACTGCCCACGATGTGATCGATGAACCGCGCGGCTGGACCCTGGCCGATTGGCAGCACGCCTATCGCCGGCAAGGCGCCAGGCCGGCCGACTTGCTGGGCCCGCTGGTCGCCAGCCTGGATGCGGATGACCCGGCCTGGATCTGCCGCGCCGATGTGGCCAGGCTGGATACGCAGCTGGACGCCCTGGCGCAGCGGCTGGAGCAGGTGCAAGGCGACCTGAACCAGTTGCCGCTGTACGGCGTGCCTTTCGCCATCAAGGACAACATCGATGCGGCGGGCTGGCCCACCACGGCGGCCTGCCCGGCGTTTTCCTACATGCCGCGGCAGGATGCCGAGGTGGTGCGCCGGCTGCGCGCGGCCGGCGCCGTGCTGATAGGCAAGACCAACCTGGACCAGTTCGCCACCGGCCTGGTGGGTACGCGCTCGCCGCATGGCGCGGTGCCCAACACCTTCGACCCCGCCTATGTCAGCGGCGGGTCCAGTTCCGGTTCGGCCAACGTGGTGGCGCGTGGGCTGGCGGCGTTCTCGCTGGGCACGGACACGGCAGGGTCGGGACGCATACCAGCCGGCTTCAACAACCTGGTGGGCCTGAAGCCCACCAAGGGCTGGTTGAGCACGCGCGGTGTGGTGCCGGCCTGCCGTACGCTGGACTGCGTGTCGATTTTCGCCCTGACGGTGGGCGATGCGGATTGCATCGCCCGCGTGGCCGGTGGCTACGACGCGCAAGACCCCTATTCACGCCAGGCGCCGGCCATGCCCGCATGCCTGCCCGCGCGGCCGCGCCTGGCCGTCTCGGCCCAGCCGGAGTTCTTTGGCGATGCGCAGGCGCAGGCCGCCTACGAAACCGCCCTGCAGGGGCTGCGCGACCTGGGCGCCACGCTGGAACCCATAGACTTCTCGGCATTCAGTGAACTGGCTGGGCTGCTGTACCAGGGACCATGGGTGGCCGAGCGCTATGCCGCCGTGCGCGCCCTGCACGAGCGCTCGCCCGATGCCATCGACCCCGTAGTGCGGGGCATCGTGGAGCAAGCAGCCGGCTACAGCGCGGTAGACACTTTCGAAGCCGAGTACCGGCGCGCCGCCCTGGCGCGCCGCATTCAGCAAACCCTGGCCGGATACGACGCGCTGGTGGTGCCCACCGCCCCGTCCATGTACACCATCGCGCAACTGCGCGAAGAACCGGTGCTGCTGAACAGCCGGCTGGGTATCTATACCAACTTCGCCAACCTGGCCGACCTGTCGGCCCTGGCCGTGCCGGCCGGCCCGCGCGCGGACGGCCTGCCCAGCGGCATCACGCTGGTGGGCCTGGCCTGGCAGGACCATGCGCTGGCGGAATTCGGCAGCCGCTGGGAAGCAGCGCAAGGCGGGACGCTGGGCGCCACCGACAGGACGCGGTCCGGCGCCCTGCCCGCCGCCGGCAGCGTGGCGGCCCCAGTGCCCACCGTACAGGTAGCGGTGGTAGGCGCGCACCTGCGCGGCATGCCGCTGAACCACCAGCTGACGTCGCGCGGCGCCCGTTTCATCGAGGCCACCGAAAGCGCCGCAAGCTATCGCCTGTACGCGCTGGCCAACAGCACGCCGCCCAAGCCCGGCATGGTGCGCACCGGCGACGGTGCCGCGATCGCGCTGGAAGTATGGGAACTGCCGTACGCCGCCTTCGGCGAATTCGTGGCCGAGATTCCGCCGCCGCTGGGCATAGGCACGCTGGAACTGGCCGACGGCCGGCAGGTGAAGGGTTTCATCTGCGAGCCCTGCGGCATCACGGGCGCG
>NZ_JAJMLX010000372.1 GCF_020991325.1 Bordetella petrii
CGCCACGCGCTCGCGCAGCGCGGCCTCCGGCAGCAGCGATGCCGGGCCGCCACAGCTCATGACGAAACGCCCCTCCCCGGTTACCGACTGGAACGGCACCGCCACCGCATTGATGTCGGCGCGCCAGGCGCCGATGGCAAAACAGCAGCCGGTACCGTGCAGGTCAGCGCTGTCCTGTTCGAGGGTGGCGTGATCCAGCGGCGCCTGGCCGGGCCGGGCCAGCAAGGCCGCCCGCGGCCCCTCCGGAAGCGAGGCCAGATAGGCCCGCCCCATGGCGCTGCCCAGGCTGGCGCGGTAGCCCACTGGCAGGCGCAGATACAGTTCGGACGAACCATGGATGGCCTCGACGTACACCATGGCCTCTCCGTCGAATGCGCCCAGCGCCACGGCGCCACCGGTTTCGCGGGCCAACTGCTCCATGGACGCCTTGGCCAACTGCCGCACCTCCAGCCCGGCCAGCAGGCCGAAACCCAGCGCCAGCACCCCGTAGCCCGGCGAATACTTGCCGCTGTCGGGGTGATAACGCAGATAGCCCAGTTCGGTCAGCGTGTAGGTAATACGGCTGATGGTGGGCTTGGGCAGGCCGGTAAGCGCGGCGAGATCCTGATTGCCCAGGGTGGCCGCGCCTGGGCCGAAGCAGCGCAGCACGTCCAGCCCCCGCGCCAGGGCCACGATGAAATCGGGTGCGGCGGCGCCCTGCGTGCCGCGCCGGCGCCGCGCCGGACCGCTACGCGCCGCTCCGTCCGGTGGGGAAGTATCAAATGGGGCTTGCATCGAATGGCCTTCGTTCTTATAGTTTATTTCGGTTAACAAAATTAAATTCCATTGTACGGAATTTATATAAGGCCGACCATTCTTCCGCACACTATCCAGGGGAAACCATGTTGAAACGCTTTTCCACCCTAGCCGCCGCATTGGTACTGTCCGCCAGCGCCGGACTGGCCCAGGCGGCCTACCCGGAACGCCCCGTCACCATCATTTCGCCTTTTCCCGCCGGCGGCGCCACCGATGTGCTCACGCGTATCCTGGCCGAGCGCATGGGCAAGGAACTGGGCCAGACGATCATCGTCGAGAACAAGGCCGGCGCCGGCACCACCATCGGCGCCGCCTATGTGGCGCGCGCCCAGCCCGACGGCTATACGCTGCTGATGGCCACCAATTCCACGCTGGTCACCAATCGCTTCCTCTATAAATCGCTGCCCTATGACCCCGATGGCTACGCGCCCGTCGGCATGGTGGGCATAGGCCCGCTGGTTCTGCTGGCCAACGACAAGCATGGCTTCAAGAGCACGGCCGATGTCGTGGCGTACGCCAAGCAGCGCCCCGGCATGCTGACCTTCGCCACCTTCGGGCCCGGCACTTCGTCGCACCTGGCGGGCGAACTGTTCAAACAGGAAGCCCAGGTCGACCTGCTGCATGTGCCGTTCAAGGGCGCCACGCAAGCCCTGCCCGCCCTGATCAATGGCGACGTCGATATCTTCTTCGACATGGTGGCCACCGGCATGCCTCAAGTACAGGCCGGCAAGCTGAAGGTATTCGGTATTACCAGCAAGAGCCGGCTGTCCACCCTACCCGACCTGCCCACTCTGGCCGAACAGGGCTACCCCGCGTTCGACCTCACGGCGTGGTTCAGCTTCGTGGCGCCGAAGGGTACGCCGGACGATGTCCTGGCAACGCTGCAGAACGCCTTGAAGGCCACCCTGCAGGATCCGCAGGTGAAAGAAAAGATGCTGACCATGGGGATCGAACCGCGTTCGGGCTCCGCCCAGGAACTGACGCAGCAGATCAGCAGCGAGCAGCCGGTGATCCAGAAGCTGGTCAAACAGGCAGGCCTGAAGCAGCAATAAAAAGCGCATCAGTTGCAACAAAATGCCCCCCGGCCGCGGCGGCCCGGGGGCATTTTTGCGTTTGCAAGCCGCGTCTAACGGTTCGAAACATGGCTTGAAGCATGCGCTGATATGGTGAATATGCGTGGCCGGCCCCATCCGGCGTGCCGCACGCCACCGCAGTCCGCAACAATCATTACTCGCAGCAAAGCCCATGCCCCACACCCAAGACCGACTGGACCGACTCGACGCCGCCCGCTGGCTGGCAGCCCTGGCTGTCGTACTGCTGCACAGCGCCGCGCAGGCCGTATCGGACGCGTGGGCCTATGGCAGCAACGATTGGCTCGCCGCCAACCTGTACGACTCGGCGGTGCGCTGGTGCGTGCCGGTGTTCGTGATGGTCAGCGGCGCCCTGCTGCTGAACGGCGAACAGCAGCAGGACGCCAGGCATTTCTATGTGCGCCGCGCCGCACGCATATGCGCGCCTCTGGTGTTCTGGACATTGTTCTACCTGGCCTGGCGCAGCGCGCTGGACTGGTGGGACGACGGCCGCGTCGACTTCTCGTTCTGGCCGCGCAAGGTGGCCGAGGGCGCTCCGTATTACCACCTGTGGTACCTGTACATGATCGTGGGCCTGTATCTGTTCGCGCCGCTGGTGCGGGCCCTGTATCACCGCAGCTCGCCCGACGCGCGCCGCCTGTGGGTCGTGGGCATCCTGGGCGTGGCCATCCTGGATGCGCTGTATCGTCAGGCACTGGGCGCGGGACAGGGCTTCTTCCTGACCTGGTTCCTGCCCTACCTGGGATACTTCGTGGCCGGCCGCATGATCTTCGACGGCGAGCTGCGCATCCCGCGGCCGGGCTGGGTGCTGGCGCTGAGCGTGCTGGCAACGGCCTGGGGCGTGGCCACGCTCTCCGAGGCGGGCAGGCTGAATCTTTATTTCTACGATTACTTCAGCGTTACCGTGCCGTTCATGTCACTGGCGGCGTTTCAGTGGATACTCAACAGCCCGCGGGTACCGCCGCTGTCGACGCTGGCGCCCCTGACTTTCGGGGTTTACCTGATACACCCGCTGTTCCTGGACCTGGCCGATCGGGCCGGTGCCCACGCCGGGCCGGGCGCGGCCTGGAACGTGCCGTTGATGGCGGCAGCAGTGTTCGGACTGTCGGCCGCCAGCAGTTGGCTGCTGCGGCGTCATCCGGTGACACGGCGATTGGTGTAGACCCCGTTGATGGGAACATACTTGGGGGGTGCCCCGCGCACCCGGGATAGGGTACAATACCCCGTTTGATCGGCCAGTCCGATTTTTCTTCGCGCCAGAACGGAACCCCGCCGTCCTGGCTTTTTTATCCGAGCGGAGGGAATCATGACCGACATTGGTCGGATGGCGCATGTGGCGCCAGCTCGCACCCAGCTACCCGTCAGTGCATACTTTGACGAAGCCCGCTTCAAGCGCGAGCAAGAACTCATTTTCAAGAATTCATCGCTGTACGTCGGCCACCAGAAACTGGTGCCCGAGGTTGGCGATTGGCGCACCCTGCCCCAGGAAGACGGCGGCCGCGTGCTGGTGCGCAATGCGCAAGGCGTCGAACTCATGTCGAACGTCTGCCGCCACCGCCAGGCCCTGATGCTGGGCGGCCAGGCCGGCAACGTCACGGGAGGCCCCGCGTCGGCGCACGGCAGCCTGAAGGAATCGGCCGGCAACATCGTGTGCCCCCTGCACCGCTGGACCTACAACAACCGCGGCGAACTGCTGGGCGCGCCCCAGTTCGAAT
>NZ_JAJMLX010000373.1 GCF_020991325.1 Bordetella petrii
GCAGCACCGCGCCATCCGGCTCGGCCCAGTCCTGCCCTGGCGCCCAGCGCGCCATGGCGTCGCCCGCGATGCCGCCGAACACAGTGGAATTCGCCACGCCGTTGCCGCCCAGCCGGTTGGCGCCATGCACCCCGCCCGTATCTTCGCCCGCCGCGTACAGGCCGGCCAGGGCCGTGCGGCAATCGGGCTCGAACAGTACCCCGCCCATCATGTAGTGCGCCGTCGGCACCACTTCGACGCGCCCGCCCGCCAGGTCGAAACCGCAGTCGGCGCAGCGTTCGACCATGCCCTTGAATTGCCTGCGCACCTTGTCCGGCCCCAGGTGCGCCATCTCGATGTATACGCCGCCATTCGGCGACGTGCGCCCGGCACGCATTTCGGCATAGATGCCGCGCGACACAATATCCCGCGTGGCGCGTTCCGCGCGCGGATCCACGCCCTGCATGAAGCGCTCGCCCGCGCCGTTCAACAAATAGCCCCCCGCCCCGCGCAGGCCTTCTTCCAGCACGGTGCCCGTCATGCGCGTATCGGCGCCCGCCAGCAGGCCGGTGGGATGGAACTGCACCATTTCCATGTCGCGCAGCCCCAGCCCCGCGCGCAGCGCCATCGACAGGCCGTCGCAACTCTTGTCGCCCGAGGGCGTGTGAAAGCGGTACATGGTCGGGCCGCCGCCGGTGGCCAGCAGCACGGCCTTGGCCCGCACCAGCACCAGATCGCCGGTGCGAATGTCGATCATCAGCACGCCCGCGATGCGGCCGCCATCGCGCGCGGGCACCAGTTCCACTGCGCGGTGCTCCTCCAGCCGCCTGATGCGCCGCGCCCAGGCCTGCTCGGCCAGACGGTTGATGATCTCGATGCCGGTCAGGTCGCCCTTGTGCACGGTGCGGTCGAACGTCTGGCCCGCGAATGCCTTCTGGTGCAAGGTGCCATCGGCGTTTCGGTCGAAGAAGCAGCCCAGTTCGTTTTCCAGTTCGTGGATGCGCTCGACCGCGGTGTTCACCAGTGTCCAGGCCAGGTCCTGGTCGGGCAGCCACTTGCCGCCTTCGATGGTGTCCATGAAATGCCGCTCGGGCGAATCGCCCTCGGCCAGCGCCACGTTGTAGCCGCCCTGCACCATGCGGGTACAGCCGCACTTGCCCAGCAACCCCTTCACCGCCACCGTGATATCCAGGCCCGGCGCCGCGTCGTGCGCGTGCAGCGCCGCGAACAGGCCGGCGCCGCCCGAACCCAGGATCAGTACATCGGTCCGCCATTCCCGCAGCTGTGGCGTATTCATCGTGCCACCCCCAGCCCGGCCAGCACGGCAGCGCGCCGCGTGGCCACATCCTGCGCCACCTGCTCGTACAGCGAGCCGCCATGGCTGTCCATGGCCACCAGCAGCGGACCGAAGTCGCGGATGCGGAACCGCCACAGCGATTCAGGGTTCAAGTCATCCAGGTCCACATCTTCGATGCATTCGATCCAGGTGGTCTCCAGCGCGGCGGTCCCGCCCACGATAGCCAGGTAGGCGCCGCCCTGTGCGGCAAACGCCTGGCTGGATCCCTGGTGCATGCCGCCCTTGCCCACGATCAAGCGCACGCCGCACTGGCGCATCAGCTGGGCGGTGAAGCGCTCCATGCGCGACGACGTGGTGGTGCCGATGCAGACGGGCTGGTAGCCCGCCGGGTTCTGCGCCGACGGTTCCACCTTGCGTACGTTGGGCGCGGTATGAATCACGGCATGGCCGCGCATATCGAAGCGCGTGGCGCGCCCCTGGTCGAACAGCGCGATATAGCTGGCATCGCGTATGCCGAACAGGGTGTGCTGCAGCGTTACCGTGTCGCCCACGCGCAGCGCGCGCACCTGGTCCTCGCTGGCGGGCATGGCAAGATCGTGATGAGTCATGGCTGGGTTCCTGGCAATGCTCAGAAGCCGTACTGCACGCCCTGCGGCGTGAACGCCGCGCGGGCGCGCCGCGCCGAATGGCATTGCATATTGACGGCCACCGGGTTCATGGTGATGTGCGTGGCGGCCAGCTCGACATGCACCGCGAAGGCGGTGGCGTCTCCGCCCAGCCCCTGCGGCCCGACGCCCAGCTGGTTCACGGCGGCCGACAGTTCACGTTCCAGGTCGGCGCCCAGCGAGTCGGCGCAATGCGATCCCAGCGGTCGGGTGGCGGCCTGCTTGGCCAGGTGCACACACAGGTCCGACGTGCCGCCCACTCCCACGCCCACGATGGTGGGCGGACAAGTCTTGCCGCCGGCCTGCATCACGCAGTCCACGACGAACGTCTTCACCGCGTCCAGCCCTTCGGCCGGTATCGCCATGCGCAGGAAAGAATTGTTCTCCGACCCGCTGCCCTTCGGGACCATCTCGATTTCCAGCCGCTCATCGTCGGCGCTGAAATCGATGTGGATGACGGGAACCCCCGGCCCGCACGACGTGTGCGCATTCTTGCGGCTGATGGGATGCACCACACTGGACCGCAGCGGGTGTTCGCGCGTGGCGCGCTCACAGCCTGTGCGTATGGCCTGCTTCAGGCGCCAGCCGTCCAGTTGCACCCGCCGCCCCACCAGCACGTTGTAGATGGGTATGCCGGTGTCCTGGCACAGCAGGTTCTCGTTCGCTTCGGCCACCGCGATGTTGGTGGTCATGGTGTCCAGGATGGAACGCGCGCGCGGCGATGATTCGGCATCGCGCAGGCGTTCGAAACCTTGCTTGATATCGTCGGGCAGGCGCTTGAGCGCGCGGATATACAGTTCGCGCGCGGCCTCTTCCACCTGCGCATAGTCGATCTCTGACATGATTCAACCCAGCATGTTGGCAATGAACAGCGCGGACACGGCCAGCGACGCCGCCGTGCCCGCGGCGATCCAGCCCCGGCGCAGGCCGCGCCAGGGTGCGAATTCGATCCACAACAGGCGCAGGCCGCCAGCCAGGTGCACCGCCAGGCACAGCACCAGCGCCCATTCGCCGAACTTGAATACGGGGGCCTCGTACCAGCGCAAGGCGCCGTCCAGCGCCGCCTCGCCTTGTAGCGCCAGCCCCAGCGTCCAGAAGTGCACGGGCAGGAAGGCCAGCAACAGCAGGCCCGAAATACGGTGCACGGCGAACGCCATCCAACTGGCGTGGCGCCGCGCGCGGGAATCATTGCGGCGCATGTCAGCCTCCCCAGGTCACGGCGGCTACGGCGCGCCAGCCCAGCACCAGCAGCAGCACGCCTGCCACCGCACCCAGCCTGCCCGCCCAATGGCGCGTAGGCGGCCATTCTTCCAGCACGTTGCGCAGCCCGATCGCCGCATGCACGGACACCAGCGCCACGAACACCCCGTAGAACGCCGCCCAGCCCAGGCTGGCGCGGGTGCGCCCCAGGATTTCGGCGGCGCTGAGCCCGCCCCGTATGGCCACGATGATGAGGGCCAGGTGCGCGGCCACGAACAGCGCCATGGCCATGCCGGTAATGCGCTGCCAATACCAGCGCCGCGCCGCCGCCGCGACGCCGTTCATGGCTGCGCCTCGGGCAGGGCCTGGCGCCCGGTGCCCACGCCAGCGTCTTCGGCGTCGGGCAATTTGCCGCGCAAGGCCGCCCGTGCCGTCAC
>NZ_JAJMLX010000374.1 GCF_020991325.1 Bordetella petrii
GCGAACAAGCCGCTGACCTTCACGGCCGACAGCGGCGCGGACCTGGACCGCAAGCTGGGCGAGAAGGTGGGCATCAACGGCGCCGACGGCAACATCACCACCCAGACCACGGCGAACGGCGTGCAGATCGCGCTGGCCAAGAACCTGGACCTGGGCCCGACCGGTAGCATCAAGACGGGGGACACCCTGGTGAGCAATGCCGGTATTACCGTGGGCCCGAACGTGATGCTGGGCAACACCGGCCTGATCATCAACAATGGCCCGAGTGTCACCAGCGGTGGCATAGACGCCGGCGGCAAGACCATCACCAACCTGGCCGCCGGTATCAACGGCACCGATGCGGTCAACTTGGACCAGCTCAAGGGTGTGGAAAACGTCGCGAACGCCGGCTGGAACCTGACGGCCGAAGGCGGCAACCTGTCGAACGTGGCGCCGGGCGCCAGGGTCGACCTGGCCTCCAGCGATGGCAACATCGTCATCACCAAAGGCGCGACCGATGCCGACGTGAAGTTCGCCCTGGCCGACCAGGTCAACGTCTCGAATGTCTCGGTCAGCAACAACCTGAGCGTGGGCGGTACGACCAACTTGGGCAACAACACACTGGTGGTCAAGCAAGGTGAAATCACGGTCGGCGGCAACACCACCGTGAACATGGGCGGCAACAAGGTCACCAACATCGCCCGGGGCGAGGCGGGTACTGATGCCGTGAACGTCGACCAACTGACCGAGCTGGCCAACAAACCGCTGACTTTCACGGCGGATGCGGGCCCCGCGCTGGAGCGCAAGCTGGGCGAAGCGGTGGCCATCAATGGCGCGGATGCCAACATCACCACCGCCATGACGGCGGGCGGCGTGCAGATCGCGCTGGCCCGCAACCTCGACCTGGGGCCCGACGGCAGCATCAATATGGGTGACACCATGCTGGCCGGCGATGGCCTGACTATTGTCGGCGGCCCCAGCGTGACCCGGGGCGGCATCGATGCCGGCGGCAAGAGCATTCTCAATGTGGCGGCCGGGGTCAACGATACCGACGCCGTCAACGTCAGCCAGCTCAAGGGTGTGGAAACCGTGGCGCGCGCCGGATGGCAGTTGTCGGTCAATGGCAATGCCGCCGCCGACCAGAGCCAGGTCAAGCCGGGCGACGTGGTGGACTTCTCCAACGACGACGGCAACGTGGCCATCGCCAAGAATGGCAACGACGTCAAGGTGAACCTGAACCGCGATCTCGATGTGGATTCGGTGACCGCGGGCGACACGGTGCTGAACCAGGACGGCGTGAAGGTCGGCAACGACGTGCAGCTTACCGCCTCCGGCCTGGGAGTCGGTTCCAATGTGTTCGTCGGCAGCGACGGCCTGCGTGCCGGCAATGTGATCATTTCGGCCAGCACTGGCATCAACGCGGGCGGCTTCAAGATCACCAATGTAGCCGCCGGCACGGATCCCACCGACGCAGTGAATGTCAGCCAGCTGCGCGACGTGGAGCAGAACGTCTCCAATCTGGACGACCGCGCCGTGAAGTATGACGGCAAGAAGGGCGATCCGAAGAACGCCATTACGCTCGAAGGCGACAAGTCGACCGACGGCGGCAAGACCGGAGGAACGAAGATCACCAACCTGGCCCAGGGCGAGATCTCCGCTACCAGCACCGACGCCGTCAACGGCGCACAGTTGCACGAGCAGGGCACGCAAGTCGCCGACGCGCTGGGCGGCAACTCGAAGTATGTCGACGGCAAGCTGGTTACCGAACTGAACGTGGGCGACAAGACCTACAACAACGTCAACGATGCGTTGAACGGCGTCAACACTGACCTGACCAACAAGATCGACCAGGTCGAGCAGACCGCCAATGCCGGGTGGCAGATCGAGGCCAACGGCGACGGCGCCAGCAAGGTTGCGCCAGGCAGCAAGGTCGAGTTCACCAATGGCGACAACGTCCAGATCACCCGCGAAACCTCGGCGGATGGCAACAACACCATCAAGGTAAGCGTGGCGCAGGACATCAAGGTGAATTCCGTGACGGCCAACGAGGTCAAGGCCAACACGGTCAAGGCCAAGGAAGTCGTGGTGGAGAACGGTCCGACCATCAACCAGAACGGCATCGACATGAACAACAGGAAGATCATCAACCTGGGCGCCGGCACCGCGCCCACCGACGCGGTCAATGTCGGCCAACTGGAAGCGGCCACCAGCGGCTTGCAGAACCAGGTCAACCAGGTCCGTGGCGACCTGAGCCGCCTGAACAACAAGCTGAGCGCCGGTGTGGCCTCGGCGATGGCGACGGCGGGCTTGCCGCAAGCTTACCTGCCGGGCAAGAGCATGGCGGCGATGGCTGGCGGCACCTACAACGGTGAGTCTGGTTTCGCGCTGGGCGTCTCGACGGTTTCCGACAACGGCAACTGGGTGCTGAAGCTCTCGGGCAACAGCAACTCGCGGGGCGATTACGGCGGCGCCGTGGGCGTCGGGTACCAGTGGTAAGCCAGATTCTCGAATTCAAAGGACCATCCATGAAAACCGTTACATTCCGCCTGCGCCGGTTAGCCCCGCTGGCCGTGGCCTTGCTGCTGGCTGGTTGCGGCACGCTGAGCGACGTGAGCCGCGAAGGCACGACCGACCAGCCGGTGTTTCCCGACCCCGGGAAGGTCTCGCTGGCGACCGGCACCTTTCCGAACCTGGACAGCCTGGCCCAGGTGCAGCAAGGCGTCACCCGCGACCAGGTCTACGACTTGATCGGCCGCCCGCACTTTGCCGAAGGTTTCCAGGTGCGGGAATGGGACTACCTGTTCCACTTCCGCACGCCGGCCGGCATTCGCACTTGCCAATTCAAGGTGCTGTTCGATGGGGACAAGATTGCCCGCAGTTTCTTCTGGGCGCCCGCCGATTGCCGCCCCGGCGCCAAGCCGGCCGCGGCTGCGCCGCAGAAATACACGCTGGGCAGCGATGTTTCGTTCGGCTTCGGCAGCGCCACGCTGACCGTCGCGGGACAGGCGCGCGTTGCCGAGATCGCCGCGGAACTGCGCCGCACCCAGACGATCGAGCAGTTGGAAATCGCCGGCCACACCGACCGCATCGGCAGCGATGCCGCCAATGACGCGCTGTCGCAGCGGCGCGCGCAAGCCGTGCGGGAAGCTTTCATCGCCAACGGCATTCCGGCGGATGGCGTGCGCGCCGTGGGCTATGGCAAGCGCCAGCCGCTGGTGCAGTGCGACCAGGCCAAGCGCGCCGAGCTGGTCGCTTGCCTGGCGCCCAACCGCCGCGTGGATATCCAGGCGAGCGGCACGCGTTGATTACGAGGCGTGCTCCGGTACGCCCGCAGCGCCGGGTTTGCCGGCACGGCGCCTTATCTATTCTCAAGGACGTTCAACAATGAAGACAGCAACCCGTATGCGCCTGATACGCCGCTGCGTGGCCGCGGCCAGCCTGGCAGCCCTGGCGGCCTGCCAGCAGACCGCGCCCGGGCGTGCCAATGCCGACGCGGCCGACCATGCGGGCGACGCAGTCGACGAGTTCGACGGAATCCGGGTTCAGCGACTTCCACACCCTGCGTTCCTCGTCCAGGAAATTCCGCAGCCCCAGCTC
>NZ_JAJMLX010000375.1 GCF_020991325.1 Bordetella petrii
CTGCCTCCGGTGGCCCACCTGGCCATGGCGGCCCACACCGAGTCCAGCGCGCGCCTGCTGCGCGAGCTGCTGGCGCGCGGCAACGCCCCCACCGCGCTGTTCTGTTCGAACGACCTGCTGGCCGCTTCGGTCATCGCGCAACTGGCCGCGCTGCGCGTGCGCGTGCCCGATGACATTGCGGTTTGCGGGTTCGACGGCGTCAGTATCGGCGCGCTGATGGTTCCGCCGCTTTGCACCGTGGAACAGCCCAGCCGCCAGATCGGGGCAACCGCTTGCGCGCTGCTGCTGGCGCGGCTGGGCGGCGAGACCCCCGCGTCGGTGCGCCTGCCGCACCGCCTTATCCAGGGCGGCACCGCCGCTCCCCTTGCCCACCCAGTTCCCTCTTCAAGGAAACGCTCGTCATGAAACCACTAATCCGTACCGTGCTGCGTGCCGCCGCGCTGACGCTGGCCCTGGCCGGCGCCTCGGCGCAGGCACAGAATGCCATTTGCTACAACTGCCCGCCGGAATGGGCCGACTGGGGCACCCAGTTGAAGGCCATCAAAAAAGCCACGGGTATTACCGTACCGGCAGACAACAAGAACTCGGGCCAGTCGCTGGCCTCGATCGCGGCCGAGAAAAGCAACCCCGTCGCCGACGTCGTGTACTACGGCGTCACCTTCGGCATCCAGGCCGCGCAGGACGGACTGGTGCAGGGTTACAAGCCGCACAACTGGGACAAGATTCCCGATGGCATGAAAGACCCTGACGGCAAATGGTTTGCCATTCATTCGGGCGCGCTGGGCCTGATGGTGAACGTGGACGCGCTGGGCGGCAAGCCGGTGCCGCGTTCCTGGGCCGACCTGCTCAAACCCGAGTATCGCGGCATGGTGGGCTATCTGGATCCGGCCTCGGCCTTCGTGGGCTATGTGGGCGCGGTGGCCATCAACCGCGCCATGGGCGGTACGCTGGATGATTTCGGCCCGGCCCTAGACTGGTTCAAGAAAATGTCGGCCAATCGCCCCATCGTGCCCAAGCAGACGGCCTACGCGCGCGTACTGTCCGGCGAGATACCGATACTGGTCGACTACGACTTCAACGCCTATCGCGCCAAGTACAAAGACGGCAGCAACATCGAGTTCGTGATTCCCGCCGAAGGCACGATCGCCGTGCCGTACGTCATGAGCCTGGTGGCCAAGGCCCCGCATGCCAACAACGGCAAGAAGGTGCTGGATTTCACCCTGTCGGATGAAGGCCAGGCCATCTGGGCCAACGCCTTCCTGCGCCCCATCCGCCCCGAGGCCATCTCGGCCGAGGCGCAGAAGAAGTTCCTGCCGGAATCCGAGTACGCGCGGGTCGGCACGGTGGACTACGCCAAGATGGCGGCCGGGCAACGCGCGTTCTCGCAGCGCTACGCACAAGAGGTGAACTGATGCCCGGGAACCGCGTTGCCCGGATGCGGGCGGGGGGCTGCTGATATGGCCCGCCGCGGATGGATCTGGTTTGCCGCGCCCGCGGCAACGCTGTTCCTGGCCTTCTGGCTGCTGCCCATGATGGGCCTGGCCCTGGTGGGCGCCGAAAGCAAGGACGGCCAGTCGGCCTACCTGACGGTGCTGACCCGCCCGCAGTACTGGATCAGCCTGTTCAACACCGTGGCGCTATCGCTGGCCGCGACACTGGCCACGCTGGCGCTGTCGCTGCCGGTGGGACGCTTCCTGGCCTGGCACCCGCGCTTTGCCGGGCGGCGCCTGTTGATGTCGCTGCTGACCTTCCCGCTGGCGTTTCCCGGCGTGGTGGTGGGCTTCCTGATCATTCTGCTGGCCGGGCGCCAGGGCGTGCTGGGCACCCTGACCGACTGGCTGACGGGCGACCGCATGGTGTTCGCCTACGGCATGGGCGGGCTGTTCCTGGGATACCTGTACTTTTCGCTGCCGCGCTGCATCGGGGTATTGGCGGCGGCCGCCGAACAGATCGACACCAGCCTGCTGGAAGCCGCCCGCACGCTGGGCGCCAGCCCCTGGCGCCGCTTCGTGGACATTGAGTTGCCGGCCATGACGCCGGCGCTGATCGGCGCGGGCGCCATGAGCTTCGCCACCAGCATGGGCGCGTTCGGCACGGCCTTCACGCTGGCAACGCAGATCGACGTGCTGCCCATCACCATTTACAACGAGTTCACCAACTACGCCAATATTCCGGTGGCGGCCGCGCTGTCCATTGTGCTGGGCCTGGCCACCTGGGCCGTGCTGTACCTGGCGCACAGCCTGGCGGGCGCGCGCGTGGGCGCCGCGGCGTAAAGGGGCACGGAATGAACACTTCCAAGACCGACACCCGCCTGGGCCTGGCCGTAACGCTGGCCGTGGCGGCCTTCCTGATCGGCCCCGTCGTGCTGTCGGTGCTGGCGGGCCTGACGAACAACTACTTTGTCGGCCTGTCCAGCGGCCTGACGCTGCGCTGGGTGGCGCAGGTATGGGACATGTACGCCGACACCATCTGGCGTTCGTTCGCGGTGGCCTTGCTGACCCTGGCCATCTGTACGCTGGTGGGCGTGCCTGCCGCTTGGGTGCTGACGCTGCACCGCGGCCGCGTGGCGCGCGCACTGGAAGAACTGCTGACCCTGCCCGTGGCCGTGCCGGGGCTGGCTTCCGCGCTGGCGCTGATCGTGTCGTGGGGCACGGTGCAGGGCCTGCGCGGCAGCCTGTGGTTCATCGTGATCGGCCATGTGTTGTTCACCTTGCCTTTCATGGTGCGCGCCGCGCGCGCCAGCATGCATGGCGCGGGCCTGGCCACGCTGGACGAAGCGGCCGCGACGCTGGGCGCGTCGCGCTCGCAGCGCTTTCTGCAGATCGTGGTGCCCAACGCCGCGCCCGGCATTGTCACCGGCGCGCTGACCGTGCTGACGCTGTCCATCGGCGAATTCAACCTGACCTGGCTGCTGCACACTCCGCTGACCAAGACCTTGCCCGTCGGCCTGGCCGACAGCTACGCCTCGTCGCGGCTGGAAATTGCCTCGGCCTACACCCTGGTGTTCCTGTTGATGCTGGTGCCGCTGCTGGTGGGCCTGCAATGGCTGGCGGCGCGCGGCGACCGCCCGACCCGCCTGGCCCGGCCCGCCGCCAATTCCTCTACCCGGATCTCGACTCCATGACCGACCCCGTTGCCATTACCCTGGCGCGCTGCGCCAAGACCTGGCCCGATGGCTCGCGCGCGCTGCAACCTGTCGACCTGCATGTGCAGGGCGGCGAAACCCTGGCGCTGCTGGGCCCATCGGGTTGCGGCAAGACAACGCTGCTGCGGCTGATATGCGGCCTGGAACAGGCCGACGCGGGCGCCTCCATCCGCTTCGGCAACGACGAGGTCAGCGCCCTGGCGCCCGAGGCGCGCGGCGTGGGCGTGGTGTTCCAGAACTACGCGCTGTTTCCCAACATGTCCGTGGCGCAGAACGTGGCCTATGGCCTGCGCGTGCGCAAGAAAAGCGCCGCGCAGTGCCTGGACCGCGCGCGCGAACTGCTGGCCCTGGTGCGCCTGGACGCCTACGCCGACCGGCGCGTCGACCAGTTGTCGGGCGGGCAGCGCCAGCGCGTGGCGCTGGC
>NZ_JAJMLX010000376.1 GCF_020991325.1 Bordetella petrii
CCAAGCCGGCGCAGCAGTTCGTGGACTGGATAACGTCGACGGCCGGCCAGGATGCGGTAGGCCACATCGGCCGCGCCCAGGCTGCCCGACACCCATACCTGGTCGCCGGCGCGCGCCGCATCGCGGCGCAAGGCGCGGCCCGACGGCACCGCGCCGAACACCGTGACGCTGATGGCCAGGTCGTTCGGGCTGCGGGTGGTGTCGCCGCCCATCAGCGGGCAGCCATGGGCATCGGCCAGATCGTGAAAGCCGCGGGCGAACGCCGACAGCCAGGGGGCGGACGCTTGCGGCAAGGCCAGGCCCAGCACGCAGCCGATGGGCCTGGCCCCCATGGCGGCCAGGTCGGAAAGATTGACGGCCAGCGATTTGTGCCCCAGCGCCTGGGGGTCGACATCGGGGAAGAAGTGCCGGCCCTGGATGAGCAGGTCGGTGCTGGTGGCGATCTGCATGCCGGCGGGCACGGGGAACAGCGCGCAATCGTCGCCCACCCCAAGCATGCCGGCCGGCACGGGCCGCGAGAAATAACGCGCGATCAGGTCGAATTCAGACGCCAAGATGGTCTCCATGCCGGCGCCGCGGCGCCGGCCGGCCTGCCTTAGCGGCGCTGCGACGCGGCGGCCTGTACTTCGGCCGAACGCACGTCGGCCGCCAGCTTGTCGAGTACGCCGTTGACAAACTTGAAGCCGTCGGTGCCGCCAAACGACTTGGCCAGTTCGACCGCCTCGTTGATGGCCACCTTGTACGGCACTTCGACGTGATGCACCAGTTCGTAGCTGCCGATGAGCAGGATGCCGTGCTCGACCGGCGACAGTTCGTTCAGCGGGCGGTCGATGTAGGGCGTGAAGCGCTCGCGCAGGCCGGCGGCTTCGCGCAGCACGCCATGCAGCAGTGTCTTGAACCACTGCGCGTCGGCTTCGGAAAAATCTTCGGCATCGCGCAGGTGAGCGTCGATCTCGCCAGCGTCCTGGGTGCCTTCGCCGCCACGCAGCAGCCAGGCGTACACGCCCTGCAGCGCGAATTCGCGGGCACGGCGGCGCGCGCTGCGGGCGCTGGCCCGCGCCTGCGCCGCGCTATCAGCGGCGGTCGGTTTCTTCGTCGTCAAAATCTTCGTCCTCGTCTTCGTCGTCTTCTTCCTCGGGTTCGAGGGCCGCGACCAGGTTGGCCATTTCCACGGCCACCTGGGCGCAATCGCGCCCCTTGCCCGCCGCGCGCGCCTGGGCCTGTTCGTCGGTATCGACGGTAAGCACGCCATTGGCCACCGGAATGCCGGTTTGCAGCGAAATGCGGGAAATGGCGCTGGCCATTTCGTTGCTGACGACTTCAAAATGATAGGTTTCGCCGCGGATGACCGCGCCCAGGGCGATCAGCGCGTCGAATTCAAAGGTTTCCGCCATGTGCGACAGCGCCACGCCCAGTTCCAGCGCCCCGGGCACGGTGGCCACCATGACGTCGCGTTCGTCCACGCCCAACTCGGCCAGTTGCTGCAGGCAAGCTTCGTATTCGGCCTGGCCGATTTCTTCGTTGAAGCGGGCGCGCACGATGCCGATGTGCAGCCCTTCGCCGTTCAGGTCGGGGGTGAGGATGTAAGGATTCATGGTTCGGCCTTGGTCGGGGTGGCGGAGGTGGAAGGGTCGCAATCGTAACCCGTAATGGTGAGCGAGAAGCCGGCCATGCTGGGCATTTTGCGCGGACGCGCCAGCAGGCGCATCTGGCCGACGTTCAGGTCGCGCAGGATCTGTGCGCCGATGCCGTAGGTGCGCAGGCCGTAGCGGTCGCCATCGGGCTGGGACTGCGGGGTGTCCGGGCCGCCCCAGCCGGCTATTTGCCCGAACAGGTGCTCGGTGGACGACTGGCAGTTCATCAGCACGACCACGCCGGCCTGCGCCTGGGCAATGGCTTGCAACGCGCGCCCCACGCCCCAGCTGTGCGCGGTGGCGCCGGTGTCCAGGGCGTCGAGGATGGACGCGGGTTCGTGCACGCGCACCAGGGTTTCACGCTTGGGGTCGATGTCCCCGTGCACCAGGGCCAGGTGGGCCGAGCCGCTGGCCGTGTCCTGGTAGGCCACGGCGCGGAACTCGCCCCAGGCGGTCTGCATGCGGCGTTCGCCCACGCGCTTGACCACCGATTCGTGCTCGCTGCGGTATTGGATCAGGTCGGCGATGGTGCCGATTTTCAGGCTGTGCTGGCGCGCGAACTCGACCAGGTCGGGCAGGCGGGCCATGGTGCCGTCGGGATTGAGGATTTCGCAGATGACGGCGGCCGGCGTCAGGCCGGCCATGGCGGTAAGGTCGCACCCGGCTTCGGTGTGGCCGGCGCGCACCAGCACTCCGCCCGGCACGGCGCGCACGGGGAAGATATGGCCGGGTTGGACCAGGTCGGCGGGCTTGGCGTCGCGCGCCACCGCCACCTGGATGGTGCGGGCGCGGTCGGCGGCGGAAATGCCGGTTTCGACCCCCACGGCGGCCTCGATGGACTGCGTGAAGTTGGTGCCATAGCGGGTGCCGTTGCGGCTGGCCATGAGCGGCAGGTCCAGCTGGCGGCAACGGTCTTCGGTCAGTGTCAGGCAGACCAGGCCGCGCCCGTGGGTGACCATGAAATTGATGGCCTCGGGCGTGACGAACTCGGCCGCCATGACCAGGTCACCCTCGTTTTCGCGGTCTTCTTCGTCGACCAGGATGACGATGCGGCCGGCACGCAGTTCGGCGATGATCTCGGCGACCGACGCGATGCCGAAGGATTCCGGGGCATTGCCGGACGGAATGGAAGCTAGCGGGGCAGACATGAAGGAGGGGAATGGGCGGCGGAAAGGGGGATTTTACCTGTTCGTGGGGGGATATTGGGTTCTTGCGGCGTCGGGACGGGCGGCCGGCGGGGGGCGGGGCTTCACGAAGCCGCCCGGGCGCCCTGAGCGCCCTTGGAACGCATTCGGACTGATGCGTGTCCTCCGCTTTGACTCGTGCGCCAGCGCGCCACAACGGCTGACGACGGTGTCTGGCACCCCTGCGGGGAGCCAGACACCCGGTCATACCCCGTAAAGTGCCCTCTTTCGCCTCAACCTTTTTCGCCTTAATTCGCATTGACTTCTTTCACCTCAATAGCGACATGGCGAGTTTTCACGGATGTTCAAGGGTGTCTGGCTCCCGCCAGGGTGCCAGACACCGTACTGCTGAGAATGTCCTGCTGCGACCACCCTGCTAAGAACGTCCAACTGACACCCTCGTGACACACCACGATGTCAGCCATTTTGCGAAACCCAGCCCCCCCCCGCCCACCACCATCCGGATGGCAAACCGGGCCGCGCTGGGCGGCCCGGTTTCCCGGCACCGCACTTTCTTCCTCCACCCCATACATGAGCCACGAAGCGCAAGAACGCTGCTCACGCCTGCAATGGGCCAATAAATACGGCGCGAGTCGGGGCGGGGGCCTGGCCGGGGGCGGGGCGCCTCGGAGCCGAGCGAGGGAAACCGAAGGAGCGCAGCGACGAGGTTGACGACGCGGTCCCGGGCGCGCTGGGCGCCC
>NZ_JAJMLX010000377.1 GCF_020991325.1 Bordetella petrii
GCCACGACGGCCAGCGCCCTGGGCCTGGCTGGCACGCAGTCGGCGGGCACCTGGGCCTTCACGGCCGACGGCGGAATGAGCAAGCGCATGCACCCCGGCCGATCCGCGCAGGCGGGCCTGATGGCCGCCCTGCTGGCGCAGCGCGGCTTTGCCGGCCCACGCTACATCCTGGAAGCCGAAGACGGCGGGTTGCTGTTCGGCATGTCCGACACACCGCGGCCGGCCATGCTGGTCGAAGACCTGGGCCGCCGCTGGCATTCCGACGAAACCTGCTTCAAGCCCCATGCCTGCTGCGGCAGTAATCATGCCTGTGTCGACGCGGTGCTGGACCTGATGCGCGAGAACAAGCTCGAGCCGGCCGACGTCGAGCGCGTGGTGGCCGGCATCGCCTGCGTGGTCAACACACAGACAGGCTTTGAATACCGGGCCGACTCGGTGCTGAACGCGCAGATGAGCCTGCGCTACAACATTGCCGTGGCCATGACGGACGGCCAGGCCTACCTGGAGCAGTTCACGCCGCAACGGATTGTCGAACCACGGGTGGTGGCCTTGTCCGAACGAGTGGAGATCGAGATCGATCCGGAAATCGACGCTGCCTATCCAGAGATCTACGGCGGCAGGGTCACCTTGACGACCAGGCAGGGCAATACCCTGAGCCGCAAGGTCGATTACTCGCGCGGCATGCCGGAAAACCCCATGTCGCACGGCGAAATAGACGGCAAGTTTATGTCGCTGGCCTCGGCCGCCGTGGGACCCGAATCGGCCGCCGGCGTGCTGGAAGCCGCGCGCGGCCTGTTCGATGCCGGCTCGGCCAGGCCCCTGGCGGACCTGCTGGCGCGAGTGCGCGTGGCCGGCACCGCCGGCGTGCCTGTCACGGCGTGATCTTGTCCCAGTCGGGGTTTCCGGAGATTTCTTCCAACAGGAAATTCGCGAAGGTGCGGACCTTGGGCGCCAGGTTCCGGCTGGGCAAATACACCACCGACACCGGCGGGCCTTCGCCCACGTAATCGGTCAGGATCGGGCGCAACCGGCCCTCGCGTATGGTTTCGGCGGCGATGAAGTTGCTGATCATGGCAATGCCCAGGCCAGACGAGGCCGCTTCCAGCAGCGACTCGGCGTTGTTGACGTTGAGCTGGCCCGACACGGTCTTGTTGCACGGTACGCCGTTCTTGCTGAACGGCCACTCGCGGTAGCGGCCAGTGTGCATCAACACATAAGCCATGCAGTGGTGCTGGTCCAGCTCCTCGGGCGTGCGAGGCTCGCCGTGCCGCGCCAGGTATTCCGGCGACGCGCAGGCCATGAAGCGCAGGTGGCACAGCTTGCGGGCGATCAGCCGGGCATCGGCCGGTTCGCCGATCTGCACGGCCACGTCGATGCCTTCGTAAGCCAGGTCCACGTTGCGGTCGCTCAGTTCGGCATCCAGTACCAGATCGGGGTGCTGCCTCAGGAAACGCGGCAGCATCGGCATGATGACGCGCCGCCCGAAACCCACCGGCAGGTGCACACGCAGCCGCCCGTGCGGGCTGGAAGTGGCCCGGCCCAGAAGATTCTCGGCATCCTCGATCTGCCCCAGGATCTGCAGGCAGTGCTCGAAGAAACTGGCGCCGTCATTGGTCAGGCCCACCGAGCGGGTCGTGCGGTGCAGCAGCCGCACGTTCAACTCCTGTTCGAGCCGGGTGATGGCCTTGCTGACGGCCGAGGACGTCAGTCCCAGCCGCTTGGCGGCCTGGGTGAAGCTGCGCGTTTCCGCCACGCGAACGAACACACGCAGGGCATTGAGGTTTTCCAAACCAGGCCTCCGTTCTTGCCGCGAATCTGTTTAATGAAACAAATTCACTAGTATTTTGAATTTTGAGTAATTGATCCATTTTTATAGCGTAATTAGACTGCCAACATCAACCAATACTTAAACCAACACGTGCCGCGGCCTGGACCGGCGCGCACCGGGGGAGACAACCATGGCCTGTGCATCCAGAACCAAGACCATTGCCCGCCACTTGGCAGGGAGCGTGCGGGCCCTGGCCGCGATGGCCTGGCTGTCGCTCGGCGCCACGGCCCAGGCAGGCGAACCCGCCGCGCCCTTTCCCGATCGCCCGGTAAAACTGGTCGTGCCGTTCCCGCCGGGTGGCGGCACTGACACCCTGGCGCGGCCGCTGGCGCAGCGGCTGGGCGAATACTGGGGCCAGTCGGTGGTGATCGAGAACCGCGGCGGCGCGGGTGGCAACGTGGGCGCTGCCGCCACGGCAAGATCGGCACCCGACGGCTACACCCTGCTTTTCACGCCGGTCATCACGCTGGCTGCCAACCAGAGCCTGTACAAGTCGGCAGGCTATGACGCCGTGCGCGACTTCACCGCCGTCACCATGCTGGTCAGCACCCCCAACATACTGGCGGTGCCGTCGTCCCTGCCGGTGAAAACGATGCGGGAGTTCCTGGACTATGCCCGCGCCCACCCCGGCCAGTTGAACTTCGCCTCGCCCGGCAACGGCACGCCGCCGCACCTGGCCACGGAAATTCTCATGCGCATGGCCGATATCAAGCTGACCCACGTGCCCTACAAGGGCACCGGGCCCGCCGTAACCGACCTGATCGCCGGCCGGGTGCAGGCGATGATGGTCAACGCGCCGGTGGCCCTGCCATACATGCAATCCGGCCAATTGCGCGGCCTGGCCACTACCAGCGCGAAGCGGCCCTCGTCGGCGAGCGGCCTGCCCACCCTGGACGAAAGCGGGTTGAAGGGCTACGAGGCCGACACCTGGTATGGCCTGTTCGCGCCGGCCGGCACCCCCAAGGCCGTCATTGCCAAGATCAACACCGACGTGGTCCGCGCGTTGAACTCGCCCGACATCAAGAAGCTCTACGCCGGGCAGGGTGCCGACGTGATCGGCGACAGCCCCGAGTCGGCCTCTGCCCGGGTGCGCGCCGACGTCGACAAGTGGCGCGATGTCATCAATGACATCGGCCTCAAGGTAGATTGACCGTGGGCGATTCCTCCGTAGCCTGCACCGGGGCTGGCGCGCCGCCGCTGGCGACTGCCCTGGGTAGCTTCATCGCGGACATCCGGGCAGGGCACCTGCCGCTGGAAGTGACGCAGGCCGTGTCGCTGCGCCTGCTGGACACATTGGCCGCGGCCGCCAGCGGCGTACAGCAGGGCACCCACCAAGGACTACTGGCGCTGTTTCCCGGCGACGGCCCCATCTCCGTCTGGGGCGCCGGGGCCCGCCGCAGCCTGCGCGACGCGGTCATTATCAACAGCGCTGTGTCGCATTCCACCTATTTCGAGGACGGCTGCCGCTATACCGGCGGGCATCCCTCGTCAGCCCTGATTCCCGCGGCGTTCGCCCTGGCCTGCGAGCGCAACGCCAGCGGCGCGGAACTGGTGGCCGCCATCGCCGCGGGATACGAAGTATTCCTGCGGCTGGGGCGGGCCATCTACCCGTCCATCGTGCGGCGCGGGTTCCAGAGCACGGCGATCCTGGCCGCGCCCGCCACGGCGGCGGCTGCGGCCGTGCTGCTG
>NZ_JAJMLX010000378.1 GCF_020991325.1 Bordetella petrii
CGGGGCATCGCCGCCGCCGCGGCGCGCGGGCTCGGCCGTGTCGTTCAGGCGCATGGTCAGCGCCACGCGCTTGCGCGCTACATCCACTTCCAGCACTTTCACGGTAACGGTCTGGCCCACCCGCACTACGTCGCGAGGGTCTTTGACGAATTTTTCCGCCAGCGCCGAAATATGGACCAGGCCGTCCTGGTGCACGCCGATATCGACGAACGCACCGAAGTTGGCCACGTTGGTGACCACGCCCTCGAGCACCATGCCGGGGAACAGGTCGTTCAGCGATTCCACGCCATCCTTGAATTGCGCCGTCTTGAATTCGGGGCGTGGGTCGCGACCGGGTTTTTCCAGTTCGGCGAAAATGTCGCGCACCGTGGGCAGGCCGAAACGTTCGTCGGTGAAGTCGGCGGGCGATACTCCCTTCAGGGCTTCGCGCTGGCCGATGATGTGCTGCACATCGGCCTTGATCTTGGCCACGATGCGTTCCACCACGGGGTACGCTTCCGGGTGTACCGCCGAGGCGTCCAGCGGGTTGGTGCCATCGGGAATGCGCAGGAAGCCCGCCGCCTGTTCAAACGCCTTTTCACCGAAGCGCGGCACTTTGCGCAGTTGTTCTCGGGTGGGGAAGGCGCCGTTTTCGTCGCGCCAGGCCACGATGTTCTTGGCCAGCAGCGAGTTCAGGCCCGACACCCGCGCCAGCAGGGCGGCCGACGCGGTGTTGACGTCCACGCCCACGGCGTTCACGCAGTCTTCCACCACCGCGTCCAGCGAACGCGCCAGTTCGCGCTGGTTGACATCGTGCTGGTACTGCCCCACGCCGATGGCCTTGGGCTCGATTTTCACCAGTTCGGCCAGCGGATCTTGCAGGCGCCGCGCGATAGAGACGGCGCCGCGCAGTGTGACGTCCAGGTCGGGGAATTCCTGGGCTGCGGTTTCCGACGCCGAATACACCGATGCGCCGGCTTCGGACACCACCACGCGGGTCAGTTTCAGGTCGGGGAACTGGCTCATCATGTCGCCCACCAGTTTCTCGCTTTCGCGCGATGCCGTGCCGTTGCCGATGGCGATCAGTTCCACCTGGTGCCGGGCCGCCAGCGCAGCCAGCGTGGCGATGGCGCCCTCGCGGTCGCGGCGCGGCTCGAAGGGGTACACCGTGGCGGTGTCGACGACCTTGCCGGTGCGGTCGATGACGGCCACCTTGCAACCCGTGCGTATGCCCGGGTCCAGCCCCAGCACGGCCTTGGGCCCCGCCGGCGCGGCCAGCAGCAAGTCTTTCAGGTTGGCCGCGAACACGCGGATGGCCTCGGCTTCGGCGGTTTCGCGCAGGCGGCCGAACAGCTCGCTTTCAAAGGCGGTCAGCAGTTTCACGCGCCAGGTCCAGCGGCACACCTCGCCCAGCCAGCGCGCGCGCGGCGCGGCATCCAGGGCGAACAGGCCATTGCCCAGTTTCAGGAAGCTGGCGACGCGCGCCACGCAGGGGTGAGGTGTTTGCGCTTCCAGTTCGCTGTCCAGGCCCAGCCGCAATTCCAGCACGCCTTGCTGGCGGCCCCGCATCAGGGCGAGGATACGGTGCGAAGGCAGCGAACGCACCGGTTCGTTGAAATCGAACCAGTCGCGGAAATTGGCGCCCTCGGTTTCCTTACCTTCCGACACTTTGGAATACAGCAGGCCGGTGGACCACAGGTGTTCGCGCATATCGGCCAGCAGGTCGGCGTTCTCGGCGTAGCGCTCGGCCAGGATGTCGCGCGCGCCATCCAGGGCCGCCTTGGCATCGTTGACCGACGCTTCGGGGTTCAGGTATTGCGCGGCCAGCGCGGCCGGGTCGCAGGCCGGGTCGGCCAGGATGGCGTCCGCCAGGGGTTCCAGGCCGGCTTCGCGGGCAATTTGCGCACGCGTGCGCCGCTTGGGCTTGTAGGGGGCGTACAGGTCTTCCAGGCGTTGCTTGGTGTCCGCCGTGGCGATTTCCTGCTGCAACCCGGGCGTCAGCTTGCCTTGCTGCGTGATCGATTCCAGGATCGCGCCGCGCCGCTCTTCGAGTTCGCGCAGATACGACAGGCGCACTTCCAGGTTGCGCAGCACCGTGTCGTCGAGCCCGCCCGTGGCTTCCTTGCGGTAGCGCGCAATAAACGGCACCGTGGCGCCGTCGTCGAGCAGTTCGACGGCGGCGGCAACCTGCGAAGGGCGGCTGCCGAGTTCCGAGGCAAGCTGGGCAAGAATACGGGCGTGGTCCACGCCGGGCGCAGGGTTCGTGGTGGCGGAAGTGTCAGGCATCTCGATACGGCTGCAAAGGGGAAAACAAGAGCGGGATTGTGCCACAAGGCCGTGGGGCGGCACTGGCCGGGCGCGGGGCGGAATTGTCTCTGCGGGGCAAGAGGCCGCTCGCCCAGGGTGGCCGCATTGGTCCCGCCGCCGCGCGGCGGTCGGGGTATCATTTGGGCCACTTCACCGCGTGCCCCCCTGATGCTGGACCTGGATATTTCCGAGTTTTTCGCCGCCGATGGCCCCCTGGCCACGGCATTGCCGGGCTATGTGCCGCGGCCGGCGCAGGTCGAGTTGTCGCAGGCCATAGGCGCGGCCATGGCCGACCGCGCCACCCTGGTGGCCGAGGCCGGCACCGGCATTGGCAAGACCTGGGCCTACCTGGTGCCGGCCATCGTGGCGGGCGGCAAGGTGGTCATTTCCACCGGCACCCGTACCCTGCAAGACCAGTTGTTCACCCGCGACCTGCCGCGTGTGCGCGCGGCGCTGGCTGCGCCGGTAACCACGGCCTTGCTGAAGGGGCGCGGCAATTACGTGTGCCACTATCACCTGGACCGCCTGCAGGGCGACGAACGGGCGCTGAAGTCGCGCACCGAGATCTCGCAGTTGCGCCAGATCCAGGTTTTCGCCGGCATCTCCAAAACCGGCGATCGCGCCGACCTGGGGAAAATCCCCGAAGACGCCGACATCTGGAATCGCGTCACCTCCACGCGGGAAAATTGCCTGGGCCAGGAATGCCCGCGCATCCGCGATTGTTTCGTGGTCAAGGCGCGCCGGCAGGCCCAGGACGCCGATGTGGTGGTGGTGAACCATGCCTTGTTCATGGCCGACCTGGTCTTGCGCGAAGAAGGCGTGACCGATCTGCTGCCCGAGGCGGACACCGTCATTTTCGACGAAGCGCATCAATTGCCCGATACCGCCACGCGCTTCCTGGGCAGCAGTGTGTCCACCCACCAGTTGCTGGACTTCGGCCGCACGCTCGAAGCCTCGGGCCTGGCCTATGCGCGCGAGGCGGCCAAATGGAGCGACGTGAGCCGGCAGGTGGAGACCGCCGCGCGCGAACTGCGCCTGGTGTGCGCCCCGCTGGACCAGTTGCCCGGCCGCAAGGCCACCTTCGAGGCCATGCCCGACGCAGACCAGTTCGACGCCGCGCTGGCGGCGCTGCGCCAGACCATCGACTCGGCCACCCGCGCGCTCGGCGCCGTGGCCGAGAAGCATCCCGAC
>NZ_JAJMLX010000379.1 GCF_020991325.1 Bordetella petrii
CTGGCGCCGCGCGTGCGCGGCATCGCCGTCGGCGGGCGCCACCGTGGACACCGCCAGGATGCCGTCGCGATGCAGGTTGCGCGCCACCGGGAACACCACGTCGGCGCCATCGAAGCCGCGCGCCAGCACCACGGAAATTTCGTAGTCCAGCGGCATCAGGGCTTCCAGCACACAGGGCACGCCGCCGAACTCGACGAAGGCGGCCAGCGCCTCGTCCCGCGACGCCACGGGCGCCTGGCCCTTGCCGTCGTAGCCCAGGCGGGCCACTTTCAGAATGCCGGGGAACAGCGCGTCGGGCGCGTCGCGCAGGTCTTGTGCCGCGCGTACCGCGGCGTGCGGCGCCACCGGAATACCCTGGGCGGCAATGAAGGCCTTCTCGTCGTTGCGGTCTTGCACGATGGCCACGGCGTCGGCGCCGGGGCTGACGCGGCAATGCGCGGCCAGGGTGCGCAGGCTGCCGGCCGGCACGTTTTCGAATTCGGTGGTGACCACGCGGCAGCTGCGCGCCAGTTCCGCCAGCCCGGCCGGATCATCGTAGGCGGCCTGGATGTGGCGGTCGGCTACCATGGCGGCCGGGCCATCGGCGGCCGGATCCAGCACCACCACGCGGTAGCCCATGCTTTGCGCCGCGTGGCAGAACATGCGGCCCAGTTGGCCGCCGCCCAGCAGGCCCAGCCAGTCGCCGGGCGCGATCGAGAAAGAATCGATAGAAGAAGTCATACGGTAGCGCGCCGTTGGCCGGACGCGTGGCAAAGTCACTGGGGAGGCACGACCATGTTGCGGGCCGTTTCGGTCTGGCGCGCGCGGAATGCGACCAACTGGCGGTGCAGGGCGTCGTCAGTGGCGGCAAGCGTGGCAATGACATGCAGCGCCGCATTGGCGGCGCCGGCCTCGCCGATAGCGAAGGTGGCCACCGGCACGCCCTTGGGCATTTGCACGATGGACAGCAGGGAATCTTCGCCGCGCAGGTAGCGGGACGGCACCGGCACGCCGAACACCGGCACTTCGGTCAGGGCGGCCATCATGCCCGGCAGGTGGGCGGCGCCGCCCGCGCCGGCGATGATGCCGCGCAGGCCGCGCGCGCGCGCGGCGGCGCCATAGTCGGCCATGTCCTGCGGCATGCGGTGGGCCGAGATGACACGGGTTTCGTGCGGCACGCCGAACTCTTCCAGCATGGCCACGGCATTTTTCATGATGTCCCAGTCACTGGAGGAACCCATGATCACGCCCACCACAGGGGCGGCTGGCGCGGGCGCGGAAGAGGTAGTTGTCATGGCAGGGTCGGCAAGGCAGAAGTGGCGGGCGGGCGCCGCAAGGCGGCACGGCGGGCGGGAAACCGGCTATTTTAACCGCCCCGGCCCGGCTCTGGCCGAACCTACCCGCCGAGGCTGCCTACCGGGCCTGCGCGGCGGGCGCCGGCTGCACGGACGCGCTGGCCTGGCACTCGCCCAGGCCGCACTCCAGCGAGGTGACCGCCACATTCGCCAGGATGGCCAGCAGGAACAGCCCCATGACTACCAACGCCGGGACGGCCACGGGCTTTTTCAGGGCGTTGTCGCCCCATTTCCGGTCGGCGGCCAGCATCAGCGTGCAGAACACCAGCAACGCGCAAAAAGCCAGGAACGCCCAGGAATACAGATGCAGGCCCAGCAGCGGTGGCGGCCCGGGCTGGGCAACCGGGCCGGCCTGGGCCAGCAACTGGTTGCCGGCGGCGGCCACTCCGCCCAGGGAGGCGGCGATCACCATGGCGTAATGCAGCGGCGACGGCCCCAGCCGGATATTCAGCAGCAGTCCCACGCCCGCCATGGCCAGCGCGGCGCGCTGCAGCAGGCACAAGGGACAAGGCGCGGCGCCATACAGCAGCTGCCAGGCGAACGCCACGTATAGCAGGACGCTGATGCCCAGCAGCACCAGAGTGTTGATGATGCGCGAACCTCTGGCGGGGTTCAGCGAGAAAATCACGCTCATGGGCCGGCGGCCGCTACAGGGCCAGCACGAAAGGCTCGGCCAGGTGCAGGCGCGCGCCCGCCACGAAAATCGCCAGGGTCGCCAGCCAGAGCGTGAAGCAGGGGCGTCGTTTGCCAAGCATGGCGTACCACACCGCCATGGCGCTGGTAAGAAAGGGCAACATCATGATCATGCGATCGATCCTCCGGAGGTCGATCGTTACGATACGAAATATTACGTTGCCCTGGGGCCTGAACAAGGCGGCAAAACCGCCCTATTTTGCGCATTTGGCCGGTACCCGGCCGGCACTGGACCTGCCCCGGCGCGCAATCAGGCCAGCAGGCGGTCGAGCGCTTCGCGGTATTTGGCGGCGGTTTTCTGCAGCACGTCTTGCGGCAGGCGGGGCGCGGGCGGAGTCTTGTCCCAGGCCTGGGTTTCCAGCCAGTCGCGCACGAACTGCTTGTCGAACGAGGG
Organism: Bordetella petrii; assembly: GCF_020991325.1. Lineage (GTDB taxonomy): Bacteria > Pseudomonadota > Gammaproteobacteria > Burkholderiales > Burkholderiaceae_B > Bordetella_A > Bordetella_A petrii_E. The sequence goes on from NZ_JAJMLX010000379.1 coordinate 2,422, forward strand.
CGGGCTGATGCCGACTTGGTAGCCATCGGCCGGCCAGAAGCGCGACGAGTCGGGGGTAAGCACCTCGTCCATCAGGTACAGGGCGCCGTCGTCGTCCAGGCCGAATTCGAACTTGGTGTCGGCAATGATGATGCCCTTGGTGGCGGCGAATTTGGCCGCCTCGGTGTACAGGCGCAGCGTGACGTCGCGGATGCGTTCGGCCATTTCCTGCCCTACTTCGTTCACGACGTGGGCGAAATCGACGTTTTCGTCGTGCATGCCGAATTCGGCCTTGGCGGCTGGCGTGAACAGGGGTTCGGGCAGCTTGCTGGCCTGCTGCAGGCCGGCGGGCAGTTGGATGCCGCATAGCGATCCGGTGGCCTGGTAGTCTTTCCAGCCCGAGCCGATCAGGTAGCCGCGCGCCACGGCCTCGACCAGGATGGGCTTCAGGCGCTTGACCACCACGGCGCGGCCGCGCACCTGGTCGAGTTCGTCGGGCGCCACCACGTCTTCGGGCTGCACGCCGGTGGAGTGGTTGGGCAGAATGTGCGCCAGTTTGCGCAGCCAGAATTCGGTCAGCTCGGTCAGCACCTGGCCCTTGCCAGGAATGGGGTCGTCGAGAATGACGTCGAACGCGGAGATGCGGTCGGAAGCGACGATGAGCAGCTTGTCGTCGCCGACGGCGTACATGTCGCGCACTTTGCCGCGACCCAGTAGCGGCAGGGACTTGATGCTGGATTGGTGCAGGGCGGAAGTCACGAATCGGCCTATCGCAAAAATGGGCATAGGTTACTGCAAATGGCGGCGGTGCGTTGGGGTGTAGCCAGGGTGGCGTGAACGGGGGTGAGTTCCTGGGCTTGGGCATGGGGTTCTTGCGCCGTTCGGTTGGGTTCCTGGCTGGTTGTTGGCGGTCTTGCTACGTTCGGTGATGTTCCTGGCTGGTTGTTGGTGTTCTTGCTACGTTCGGTGATGTTCCTGGCTGGTTGTTGGTGTTCTTGCCCCGTCCCGCGGCGCCCGGGCAGGCGGTGGCGGCGAACGTGCGTCGGGCTCGGGCGCATCCAGGCGCCCTCGGC
>NZ_JAJMLX010000038.1 GCF_020991325.1 Bordetella petrii
CGCGCGCCGCCCGGCGACGGGCAAGCCGGCCAATGCGCCGCGCACGCCGCCCGCCCTGATCCGCATCTACCAAGTGCAAAGAGTGCTAGGCGAGATCCTGCAATGGACGTACCCGGCCGATGCCACGCTGTCGCACTGGCTGCGCGCCCATCCCGCGCTGGGCGCGCGCGACCGCGCCGAAGTCGCCGAGGCCGTCTATGACGTGCTGCGCCATTTGCGCCGCTACCGCCAGTTATCGGAAAGCGGTGTCGGCCCCGCCTCGCGCCGGCTGGCCATCCTGGGCCTGGCCAGCACGCTGGGAGCGGCGGCGCTGCGCGACGGGCTGGACCCTGTCGAAGGCGAATGGCTGCAACGGGTTGGCAATATTGACCCGGCCACCTTGCCGCGCGCCGTGCGCACCAGCATGCCCGACTGGCTCGATGAACGCCTGGGCCGCCTGGCCGATCCCGACACCCTGATGGCGGCGCTGAACCGCCCGGCCCCCCTGGACCTGCGTGTGAACCCGCTGAAGGCCGAGCGCGACGCCGTCGTGGCGGCCCTGGGCAACAGCCCGGCGGCGCGCTACGATCCTCAGCCCACTCCGCACTCGCCCTGGGGCATCCGGCTGGCCGGGCGCCCGGCGGTAAACCGCTGGCCGCAGTTCGAGAACGGCAGCCTGGAAGTGCAGGACGAAGGCAGCCAGTTGCTGGCCTTGCTGGTGGGGCCGAAGCGCGGCGAGATGATCATCGACTTCTGCGCCGGCGCCGGCGGCAAGGCCCTGCTGCTGGGGGCCTTGATGCGTTCCACCGGCCGCCTGTATGCGTTCGACGTCTCGGCCGCCCGCCTGGCTCGCGCCAAGCCGCGTTTCGCCCGCAGCGGCTTGTCCAACGTGGTGCCCGTGGCCATCGACAGCGAGAACGACACCCGCGTCAAGCGCCTGGCCGGCAAGGCGCAGCGCGTGCTGGTGGATGCGCCGTGCAGCGGCATCGGCACCTTGCGCCGTAACCCCGACCTGAAATGGCGCCAGCATCCCGACGCGCTGGCCGAACTGGGCGAGCTGCAAGCGCGCATCCTGCATAGCGCGGCGCGCTGCGTGGCGCCGGGCGGCCGCCTGGTGTACGCCACGTGCAGCCTGCTGGCCGAAGAAAACGAGGTGCAGGCACAGCGATTCCTGGATTCGCACCCTGATTTCGAGTTGATCGATGGGGCCGCGCTGCTGGCCAACCGGTGTCCCGAGTTGCAACTGGACGGCCCGTACGTGCAACTTCGGCCCGATGTGCATGGCACGGATGGCTTCTTCGCGGCCGTGTTCGAACGCAAGAAAGCCGCGGCCCGGGTGGATAAAGCCGAAATCCAGGCCGGCGTCGCCGAGGCACTCGCCGAAGATCCGGCTGCCTAGCGGGCCGGGCGGGAAGGCAGCACGGTGATTTGCGCGCTCGCGGGGTGGGTGCCGGCGCCGCGTTGCTGATAGCGGACCTCCCAGGCCAGGGTGTCACTGCCCGGTGCGAGGGCGCGGTACCGCACCTGGGCCACGGGCACGGTCATGGGCCCGCAGCGGCCCGTCTGCACCGGCATTTGTTGCACAAGCACGACAGTGGCGCGGCCCAGCCGCGGGGGCGCGGTAATGCGCACGGTAGGCGCGCGCAGCGCCACGCAGCCGGCCTGGCGGATTTCGTAATAGCGAGCCAGTTCCAAGTCTTGCCCCACTGGTACCGACGTGCTTACTCCGGCCGTCGCGGCGCTTGAAACACCCAGACACAGTAATAAAAGGGGGCGGATTGCCACGAAAGAGGGCGTCGGTATCATCGGAAAAGCAGTCAGGTCGGATGGGGCGGACAGCCGCCGGGAAAACGCCAGCTTGTCAGCCGAAATGTAGCAAAACGTATAATGCCCTGGATATCCGCGGCGAACCGCTCCATTTATGCCAGTATGTCCATGGTGCCTCAAAGCGCATCGCGGCGGCCCCGAAAAAGCCGCTTAGTCCTTGATTTGTCATTGAAAACTATTTTGAAACCACGCTGTCATAAGCAAACCAGGTAGGCTAAACTGCCTGCCGTTATTCAAGCGAGGCTCGAAAAAAGCTTTATGGATCAATTCCTTTCCTTCCTTTCCGGGGGCTTGGCCCAAGCCACCTGGTGGCAGATCGTCCTGTTCACGCTGGCCGTCACGCACGTCACCATCGTGTCGGTCACGGTCTTCCTGCACCGTAGCCAAGCGCACCGCGGCCTGGATCTGCATCCGGCCGTCATGCACTTCTTCCGGTTCTGGCTCTGGATGACCACGGGCATGGTCACCAAGGAATGGGTTGCCATCCATCGCAAGCACCATGCCAAGTGCGAAAAAGAGGGCGACCCCCACTCGCCCATGCTGTTCGGCGTATGGAAAGTACTGTTCCGCGGTGCCGAGCTGTACCGCCTGGAATCCAACAACAAGGAAACCATGGCCAAGTTCGGCCACGGCACCCCCGACGACTGGCTCGAGCGCAATGTGTACTCGAAGCACAGCCTGCTGGGCGTGATGATCATGCTGGCCATCGACGTGGCCCTTTTCGGCGCCATCGGCCTGACGGTCTGGGCGGTGCAAATGGCCTGGATCCCCTTCTGGGCGGCCGGCGTGGTCAATGGTATCGGCCACTACTGGGGCTACCGCAACTACAACAGCCCGGACACCAGCACGAACGTGTTCCCCTGGGGCATCGTCATTGGCGGCGAAGAACTGCACAACAACCACCATGCCCATGGCACGTCGGCCAAGTTCTCGGCCAAGTGGTATGAGTTCGACATCGGCTGGGGCTATATCAGCGTGCTGAAGTTCTTCGGCCTGGCCAAGGTCAAGAAGGTGGCGCCCAAGCTGAAGCTGCAGTCCAGCGCCAAGGCCATCGACCTCAGCACCCTGCATGGCGTCATCACGCACCGCTACGAAGTCATGGCCCGCTACGCCGACATCGTCAAGACCACCGTGCGCGAAGAACTTGGCAAGATCAAGCCCAGCCAGGATGCCTCGCCCCTGCACCGCGTCAGCCGCTGGCTGCATCGCAACGAAGACGTGCTGCAGCCCGAGCAACGCGCCGAGGTCGACCAGGCCATCGCGCAGAACCAGTCCCTGTCCACGCTGGTGCAAATGCGCCGCGAACTGGGCCGTCTGTGGGAAAGCTCCAGCGCCAGCAGCGAGCAACTGTTGCACGATCTGCAGGCCTGGTGCCAGCGCGCCCAGCAAAGCGGCATCGCCGGGCTCGAGCAATTCGCCCTACGCCTGAGCCGCTACGCGGCATGATGCTAGAGCAGCTCAACCCTGAACAACGCGCCGCTGTAACGCTCGAACCGCAGCATGCCCTGGTACTGGCCGGGGCTGGCAGCGGCAAGACCCGGGTACTCACCACCCGCATGGCCTGGCTGATTCAAACCGGCCAGGCCAGTCCTTTTGGGCTGCTGGCCGTCACCTTTACCAACAAGGCGGCGCGCGAGATGCTGGCGCGCATGTCGGCCATGCTGCCGATCGATACGCGCGGCCTCTGGATAGGCACCTTCCACGGCCTGTGCAACCGCATGCTGCGCGCGCATCACCGCGATGCGGGCCTGCCCCAGACCTTCCAGATTCTCGATACCACCGACCAGTTGGCCGCTATCAAGCGGTTGCTGAAGGCCAATGGCATCGATGATGAAAAGTACCCGCCGCGCGATGTGCAGCGCTTCATCAACGGCGCCAAGGAAGATGGCCAGCGCCCCGGCGACCTGGAAGCCCACGACAGCCACCGCCGGCGCCTGATCGAGATCTACCAGCTGTACGAAGCACAGTGCCAGCGCGAAGGCGTGGTCGACTTCGCCGAATTGCTGCTGCGCGCCCACGAATTGCTGGTGCGCAATGCGCCGGTGCGCGAACACTACCAGCGCCGCTTCCGGCATATCCTGGTCGACGAATTCCAGGACACCAACACGCTGCAGTACAAATGGCTGAAGCTGCTGGCCGAGGGCGGGGCGGCGGTATTCGCGGTGGGCGACGACGATCAGTCCATCTACGCTTTCCGCGGCGCCAACGTGGGCAACATGGCCGATTTCGAACGCGACTACGCACGCGGCACGGTCATCCGGCTGGAACAGAATTACCGCTCGTACGGGCATATCCTGGATTCGGCCAACGCCCTCATCGGCCACAACAGCGGCCGCCTGGGCAAGAATCTGTGGACCGAGCAGGGCGAAGGCGAACCGGTGCGCGTCATCGAACAGCCGTCCGACGGCATCGAGGCGCAATGGGTGGTGGACGAAGTGCGCTCGCTCATCAACGAAGGCAGCCTGCGCCGCGAAATTGCCGTGCTGTATCGCAGCAACGCGCAATCGCGCGTGATCGAGCATGCCTTGTTTTCCGCCGGCATTCCCTACAAGGTATATGGCGGGTTGCGCTTTTTCGAACGCCAGGAAATCAAGCATGCCCTGGCGTATCTGCGCCTGATGGCCAATCCGCAGGACGATACTTCGTGGATGCGGGTGGTGAACTTCCCCACCCGCGGCATCGGTGCTCGCACGCTCGAGCAGTTGACCGATGCGGCGCGCGAACAGGACTCCAGCCTGTTCCAGGCGGTGGCCCGCGTGGCCGGCAAGGGTGGTGCCAACCTGGCCCAGTTTGCCCAGTTGATCGGCCGCATGGCCCACGACACGCGCGACCTGCCGCTGCCGGAACTGGTGGAACACATGCTCGAGGCCAGCGGCCTGGCGGCGCACTACAAGACCGAACGCGAAGGCGCCGAGCGTCTCGAGAACCTGAACGAACTCATTACCGCTGCCGCGGTATTCAGTTCGGAAGAAAATTACGATGGCCTGCCGGCGGGCCAGGTTCCCGACCTGGGCGCCGATGTGCCGCCCGACGGCCTGACACCATTGGCGGGGTTTCTGGCGCATGCGGCCCTCGAGGCGGGCGACAATCAGGCCCAGGCCGGGCAAGATGCCGTGCAGTTGATGACGGTGCACGCGGCCAAGGGGCTGGAGTTCGACGCGGTATTCATCACCGGCCTGGAAGAGGGCCTGTTTCCACACGAGAACAGCATCCTCGAGCCATCTGGCCTGGAAGAAGAGCGCCGCCTGATGTACGTGGCCATCACGCGCGCCCGCCAGCGGCTGTATCTCAGCCTGGCGCAAAGCCGCATGCTGCACGGCCAGACCCGTTATGCCATGCGTTCGCGGTTTCTGGATGAAATCCCCGAACAGCACTTGAAGTGGCTGACGCCGCGCGCGGGCACCCAGCACGCGCATACGGGTTTCGGCGAATCGGCCGCGTATGGCCGCGGCGACGCCTTCGGCCGCCGCTCCACCGGCGCCATCGCCCCGCGCGCCCCGCGTGGGGTGGCCAGCGGGGTCACCGTGGGCGATAGGCAGTATCGTATCGGGCAGGGGGTGCGGCATGCGCGCTTCGGCGACGGCACCATCATCGGGTTGAGCGGCGCCGGCCAGGACGCGCAGGCGCAGATCCAATTCCGCGACGTAGGCGCCAAGACACTGGCGCTGGGCATCGCCAAGCTGGACATCATCCAGGGGTAGGCATCATGGGCAGCAACGACGACACGCAGTCCGAACTCGCGGCACTACGCGCCGAGATCGACGAAATCGACCAGCAGATCATGCTGCTGCTGGGCGTGCGCTTCCGGTGTTCCGACATGATAGGCGAGCTGAAACAGGCCCACGGACTGGACCCCGCCGATCCGGAACGCAGGGCGCAGCAAGTCGAACGCATCCGGCACCTGGCCATCGATGCCGGCGTGCCGCCCGACCTGGCCGCTACCATTCTGCGCGCCATCATCGACACGGTGGTCGACCACCAGCGCCTGCAGCGCGAGCGGCCGTATTCCTGATCCGGGCCGTCCTTAAAACTGCACGTACACCATTCCGTCTTCGATCTTGACGGGATAACTGCGGATATCCTCTTTCAATGGCGCGCACAGTGCCTTGCCGGTGCGCACGTCGAATCGTCCCTGATGCAGCGGGCATTCGATTTCATGGCCTTCCAGGAAGCCATCGCAAAGCCGGGCCAGGCCGTGCGTACAGAGATTGTCGGTGGCGTATACCGAAGCGCCCACGGCATACAAGGCGATTTCGCGGTCGCCGGTGGAATAGGGCGTTACGTCGTCGACGGCCAATTCCTCTTGCGGCAGGGTCTTGGTCCAGCGGATGTCAGTCATGGGAAGAGTCCTTGCAGCGCCGGCGTCACAAAGGGTAGATGAGCGAGTTCGGCACCAGTTCGCTGTCGAATACACACAGCCGGCTGGCGAATTTCAAGCCGTCAGGCGTACGCTCGATCACGTCCAGGTAGCGGCCCACGTTGAATACCGTGGTGGGCTGGCTGGGCTTGGTGCGAAACACGGCATAGTTTGCCTCGGCTTCGATCCGGCCGCCGTCCACCGCCCGTATGCGCGGGGCGCCCACTATGTGGCGCTGGTAGTAGGGGTCGTGGAAAATGGTCTCGCTGATGGCATAGACGCGGTCCTGCAGCATGCCCTTGCTTTCGAAGGCCAGCGTGGCCAGCGGAAAACCGCGCTCGTGGTTCTCGCGCGGCACAATGCGGTACACGCAGTCGTCGGTGAAAAAATCCGGCCATTGCTGCCACTGGCCCGAGTCCAGCGCGGCGGCATAATCGGCGTGCAGCCGGGCCACGTCATGGTATGTCTGGAAGTCGATCATGCTCAGGCCTCCATGATGCGGCGCCAGTAGTTGTACATGCCGCGTATCAGGGTCTCGGTGACCATGTGGTCGGTATTCTCCACGGTACGTCCTCCCAATTCCGCCACCGCGCGGTGCCGCGGTTTCTGCGCGAATCCTGATTGGGACAGCTCGATCACTTCGCCGTCGTCGGCCGATACGAATCCGGCCGGTCCGAACAGATTTGCCTGACGCAGCCGCCGGCGTGTCATCTCGGGGCTGTCCTCGGCAAAGCCGAAATGGGTCCAGACGAAATCGAAAGCGTCCTGCCCCACCGGCTGGATATGGCGGGTCGATAGCGAGTTCACCTGCTGCTGAATGATCAGACTGGGGAACAGTGTCATCAGCACCGCGGTGGGGCCTTTCCACCAGTCCTCCGGCACGATGTCCAGAAAACGGTCGTCGTTGAGCTGCATCTGCTCCTTGAAGCTGCCCACCCCCTGGGTCACCGAGCCCTTGCCGCCCTGGCCGCGCGTGGAAATCATGGCGGCGTGACGGAAATGAGAATCCATCTTCAGTTCGGATCGGTTATCGGCGCGCCACAGGCCGAACGTGACGAACCAGGTGTGCAACAAGCCGGGATGGTAGGGGTCCTTGATGTTTTCCTGCATCAGCTTCCAGTTGCCCGGAATGCGCTGGCGGCTGTAGCCGTGCACGATCAGCTCCCGGCCATCAAATACGCGGTCGAAATAATGCAGGATGTCAGCGCCCAGGAAAGTCTCCAGCGGCTCGACCTCATGATCGAACGATGCAAAGACGACGCCGTGCCTACAGGACACGGCCAACTGATTCAAGCCGTGGTCGGCGGTGCTGAAGTCCGGCGGCATGCCGCCCTGGACCCGTCCATCCTGCTTGACGCCGCGGCGCAGGGGCACGCCGATCAGCTTGCCCTGCAAATCGTAGTTCCACTGGTGGTACGGGCACACGAACTCGGTAACACGGCCGGCGCGTTCCCGGCAGAACTGCACGCCCCGGTGGGCGCACACGTTTTCCAGCACACGCACAGTGCCTTCCGTATCACGTACCAGGATGACCGAACGTTCACCTATCGCGGTGCGCTTGAAGTCTCCCGGCTGAGGGATCTCGGCTTCCAGGCCGACATAATTCCAGTGCCCGCGATAGAAAAAGCGCTCCATCTCGCGCGGGTGCAGCGCCGGATCCGTGTAGACGCCAAACGGAATGCGGCTGGATCCCGCGTCCGGCCAGGCCGGCAGGGGGCAGTCTTGCATGATGTCTCTCCAGGGTTCTGATATTTATCCGGCCATCATCGTGCGCATACTCAAATTAATAAATAGAATCTGATGAATAAATAACATCACCAAGATCAATAGTGGTGGAGATCATGAACCTGAAAGACGTAGACCTGAACCTGCTGGTGGTCTTCGACGAGTTGCTCAAGCACGGCAGTGTCTCGGCCGCCGCCGCCAGCCTCGGGGTGTCCCAGCCCGGGGTCAGCAACGCCCTGACACGGCTGCGGCGCTTGCTGGGCGACGATCTTTTCCTGCGCACGTCGCGCGGCATGGTGCCCACGCCTTATGCGCAGGCCCTGGCCGAACCCCTGGCGGCGGCGCTGGATGCCATTCGCGATACCCTGAACGCGCGCACGGCTTTCGACCCCGCGGTCAGCCAGCGGGGCTTTGTCATCGGTGTCAGCGACGTCGGCGAGGCTTATTTCCTGCCCCGGCTGATGCGGCATCTGTCCGAGGCGGCCCCCGGCATTACCATCCGCACCGCCCGCACGACCTCGCTGGATATCAAAGATGAAATGGAGCGCGGCCGCATCGACCTGGCCATGGGGTTCCTGCCCACCCTAAAAAGCGGCTTCTTCCAGCGCCGGCTGTTTCGCCAGCCCTATGTCTGTTTGCTCAGGCGCGGACACCCGCTGGCGCGGGGCAGCATCTCGCTGCGTCAATTCCGGGCGGCCGAGCATGTCGCCATCCTGGCCGAAGGAACCGGGCATGGCGTGGTGGATGACGTCATGCAGCGCGTAAATGTGCCGCGCCGCGTGCGGCTTACGGTACCGCATTTCATGGCGGTGGGGCCGGTGCTGCACAGCACCGACATGATCGCGGTAGTGCCACGTCGCTTCGCCGACTGTGTCTGCGAGCCGTTCGGCCTGGTTGCGGCGGCGTGTCCCGTCAAGATTCCGGAGTCCGTCATCAACGCGTTCTGGCACGCCCGCAACCACCGCGAGGCGGCCAATCAGTGGCTGCGGCAGACTGTCTGCGACGTATTCGGCGATCCGGCGTAGCGGGCCTGGCGCCGGCCCTTTATCCCGCTTGCTGGATTTCTTCCAGGGCTTCCTGCAGTTCCAGCCAACGCTCTTCCAGCCCTTGCATGCGCTTGTCCAGTTCGCCGTGCTCGGCCATGACGCGCTGGCGTTCGGCGCGCCGCTCGTCCGAATAAAGGCCCGCATCGGCGATCGTCTCGTCCAGCTTCTGCAGCGCCGCGCGGACCTTGTCCATGTCGCGCTCGACCTTGGATAACTCGGTTTCCAGCGGTTTGCGCAGGGTGGCCAGCCGCTGGCGCTGTTCGGCGTCGGCCCGGCGCTGCGCCTTGCGGTTCACGGTTTCACCGGCGCCCGAGGCCTCGCGCGCCACGGCGGCGTCGGCGGCCCGTTCCTCGGCATTGCGGGCATTCAGCCAGTCCCGGTAGTCTTCCAGGTCGCCGTCGAACTCGCGCACGACGCCGTCGGCCACGATCCAGAAGCTGTCCACCGTGGTGCGCAGTAGATGCCGGTCGTGCGACACCAGCAGCATGCTGCCGGCGAATTCGGCCAGCGCGGCGGCCAGCGCCTCGCGGGTTTCCACATCCAGGTGGTTGCTGGGTTCGTCCAGCAGCAACAGGTTGGGTTTTTGCCAGACAATCAGGGAAAGCGCCAGGCGCGCTTTTTCGCCGCCGGACATCGGCCCCACTTTGCCGTTGACCGTGTCGCCCGAGAAACCGAATCCGCCCAGGTAGTTGCGCAACTCTTGTTCACGCGCCTCGGGAGCCAGCCGCGCCAGGTGTTCCAGCGGTGTGCCGTCCAGATCCAGCATATCGAGCTGATGCTGATGGAAATACCCGATGGCCAGGCCGCGCGACTCACGGCGCTCGCCGGCCTGCACCGGCAATTCCTCGGCCAGGGTCTTGATCAGCGTGCTCTTGCCCGCGCCATTGGCGCCCAGCACGCCCACCCGGGCGCCGGCGCGCACCATCAGCGTCAGGTCTTTCAAGATGGAAACCGGCTGTCCGTTGGCGTCCGCATAGCCCGCGGCCACTTTTTCCAGGACCAGCAAGGGGTCTGGTGTGTGTTCGGGCGAGGGGATGCGGATATCGATACCCGCTTCGGCATGCAGCGGGGCCAGCGCCTCCATGCGGGCCAGGGCCTTGACGCGGCTCTGGGCCTGCTTGGCTTTCGAGGCCTTGGCCTTGAAACGATCGATGAAACCTTGCAAACGCGCGGTTTCCCGGGCCTGGCGTTCGTGCGCAATACTGGCCTGGCGCAAGCGTTCGGCCCGCTGGGTCAGGAAATCCTGGTAACCCCCCCGATAGCGGATCAGCTTGCCATGGTCGAAATGCAGGATGTTGCGCGCGACCGCGTCCAGGAACTCGGTGTCGTGGGAAATCAGCAGGACGGTGCCGGAGTAGGCGGCCAGCCACTTTTCCAGCCACAGCATGGCGTCCAGATCCAGGTGGTTGGTCGGTTCGTCCAGCAACAGCAGTTCCGATGGCGCCATCAGGGCGCGCGCCAGTGCCAGGCGCATGCGCCAGCCGCCCGAGAAACTGGCTACCGGGTTCATCCATTCGTCGGGCGCGAAGCCCAGGCCCGCCAGCAATTGTTCCGCGCGCGAGTTCGCGCTCCAGACCCCGGCTTCGGCCAGTGCCGCCTCGAGCTCGGCGATACGGGTGCCTTGCTCGTCGGGCACGACGGCGCGCTCTGCCTGCAAGGCACGCAACTGCGTGTCTCCGTCGATCACGAATTCGCGGGCAGGGAGGCCGTCCGCGGCGATTTCCTGCTGCACGCTGGCGATGCGCCAGCCCGCTGGCACATCCAGCGACCCTGCATCCTGGTCCAGCGCACCGGTCAAGAGCGCAAACAGGGATGATTTCCCAGCGCCATTCTTGCCCACGAACCCGACCCGCTCGCCGGGGTTCACCACGAATTCCGCGCCATCGAGCAGCACCTTGGTGCCGCGGCGCAGGGTCAATCCAGAAGCGCGTATCACGGGGCGGTTGTATCCTGGGCCAGTTGCTCGCGGGTCAACAGCAGTATCTGGTCGCTGGCGGCCTCGGTGTCCAGCCATACGGGGTGCAGGTGGGGGAAAGCCGCCTCGAAGTGCGCGCGCTCGTGGCCGATTTCCAGGATCAGTACGCCCTGGGCGGACAAATACCGCGGCGCTGCGGCCAGAATGCGCCGCACCAGGTCCATGCCATCCGCGCCGCCCGCCAGCGCCAGGCCGGGCTCATGCCGGTACTCGTCGGGCAGGGCGGCCATGGACGCGCTGTTCACATAGGGCGGGTTGCATACGACCACATCATATTCGCGGGCCGGCAACTGATCGAACAAGTCGCTTTGGTGCAGCGCCAGGCGGTCTTGCAGGCCGTAATCGGCCACGTTGCGGCGCGCCACCTGCAGGGCCTCGGAGGATACATCCACCGCGTCGACCTGAGCATCCGGAAACGCCAGCGCCGTCAGAATGGCCAGGCAGCCCGACCCCGTGCACATGTCCAGGGCGGCCTGTACCGATTCGGGTTCTACCCATGGCGACAGGCTTTGTTCCAGCAGTTCTGCAATGGGTGACCGCGGCACGATGACGCGGGGGTCTACATAGAAGCGATGGCCGCACAGCCATGCCTCTTGTGTCAGGTAGGCGGCCGGCAGGCGTTCGGTGGCGCGCCGGTCGATCAGGTCCAGCACGCGCTCACGCTCGTCGGGCAGCACGCGCGCATCCAGGAAGGGATCGAGGGTGTCCAGCGGCAGGTGCAGGGCGTGCAGCACCAGGTAGACGGTTTCGTCCCAGGCGTTGTCGCTGCCGTGGCCCAGGGCAACGCCGGCTTCGCGCAGGCGCGATACGCCGTAGCGGATCAAGTCGCGCAGCGTCGATAGTTCTGATCGGGAAGATGAAGGCATACAGGTCGGGTCAGCGGGGCAGCAGCAGGTTTTCGAGCGTGCGCCGGTATATGTTCTTCAACGGCGCCAGCGTCGCCAGTTCCACTCGTTCGTTCACCTTGTGGATGGTGGCGTTGCAGGGGCCGAATTCGATCACCTGCGGGCAGATTTTCGCAATAAAGCGTCCGTCGGAGGTGCCGCCCGTGGTGGACAGCTCGGCCTGCACGCCGGTCTCGGCGCGGATGGCGTCCACCAGGGCATCGGTCAGGGGGCCGCGCGGGGTCAGGAAAGGTTCGCCGCCCAGTTCCCAGTCCAGCTCGTATTCCAGGCCGTGCTTGTCCAGCATGGCGTGCACGCGCTGCTTCAGGCTGTCGGGCGTGCTGGCGGTGGAAAAGCGGAAGTTGAACAGCACCACGGCTTCGCCTGGCACCACGTTGGTGGCGCCGGTGCCGGCGCGCAGGTTGGACACCTGGAAGGTCGTGGGCGGGAAATACTCATTACCCTGGTCCCATTCGGTCGATGCGATCTCGGCCAGGGCGGGGGCCAGTTGGTGCACGGGGTTGCGCGCCAGGTGCGGATACGCCACATGGCCCTGGATACCCTTGACCGTCAGCCGGCCCGACAGCGAGCCGCGCCGGCCGTTCTTGCAGGTATCGCCCAGCACATCGCCCGAGGTCGGCTCGCCCACGATGCAGTAGTCCAGCTGTTCGCCGCGTGCCTGCAGTTCGTTGCAGACGATCACCGTGCCGTCGACGGCGGGGCCTTCTTCGTCCGAGGTGATCAGCAGGCCGATCGAGCCCGGGTGGCCGGGGTGTGCCGCCACGAATTCCTCGGCCGCCACCACGAAGGCGGCGATCGAGCTTTTCATGTCGGCCGCGCCGCGCCCATACAGATAGCCATCGCGCTCGGTGGGCACGAAGGGGTCGCTGTCCCATTTCTCGCGCGGGCCCGGCGGCACGACGTCGGTATGGCCGGCGAAGATGGCCAGCGGCCCGCTGGTGCCGCGGCGGGCCCACAGGTTCGTGACGCCGCCGCGGGCAATGGTCTCGCAGCGAAAACCGACCTGTTCCAGGCGTTGCGCCAGCAGCATCTGGCAGTCGACGTCGTCCGGGGTGACCGAGGGGCGGGCGATCAGCTCGCGCACCAGCGCGAGCACGGGGCTATCTGCAGTCATCAGGCCCTCAGCAGATCGTTGATGCTGGTCTTGGCGCGTGTTTGCGCATCGACCCGCTTGACGATCACGGCGCACGCCAGGCTGTGCGAACCGTCTTCGGACGGCAGCGAGCCCGGCACTACTACCGAGCCCGACGGCACGCGGCCGTAGGTAACCTTGCCCGTGGCACGGTCGAAGATCTTGGTGCTTTGCGACAGGAACACGCCCATGGCCAGCACCGAGTTTTCCTCGACCACCACGCCTTCCACCACTTCCGAGCGGGCGCCGATGAAGCAGTTGTCTTCGATGATGGTGGGATTGGCCTGCAGGGGCTCCAGCACGCCGCCGATGCCTACGCCGCCCGAAAGGTGCACGTTCTTGCCGATCTGCGCGCATGAACCCACCGTGGCCCAGGTGTCGACCATGGTGCCTTCGTCCACGTAGGCGCCGATGTTCACGTACGAGGGCATCAGCACGACATTGCGGGCGATGAAGGCGCCGCGGCGGGCCACCGCCGGCGGCACGACGCGGTAGCCGCCATGCTTGAAGGCGCTGTCGCCGTACTCGGCGAACTTCAGCGGCACCTTGTCGTAGAACTGCAGCGGGGCTTGCCCCATGATAGCGTTGTCTTGCAGTCGGAACGACAGCAGTACGGCCTTCTTGATCCATTGATGCACGATCCAGCCGGCGTCGGTTTTCTCGGCGACGCGCAGGCGGCCCAGGTCCAGGGCGGCGATGGTTTGTTCCACCGCTTCGCGCACTTCGCTGCTGGCGTCGACAGGCGACAGGTTAGCCCGGTTTTCCCAGGCGTTTTCGATAGTGGTTTGCAGGTCGAGAGTCATGACGGCTCGGCTATTCAAGAAGGGTTGATCAAAGCGTGGTTCGGGCAAACTGGGAAATACGCGTGGCGGCTTCGACGCATTGCGCCACAGGCGCCACCAGCGCAATACGGATGCGGCCGTGGCCGGGGTTGATTCCTTGCGCTTCGCGCGCCAGGAAGCTGCCGGGCAGCACGGTGACGCCGGTGCGGGCGTACAGGTCGCGGGCATAGACTGTATCCGAGCCGGGCACCGCCACCCACAAGTAGAACGATGCCTGGGGCATGGCCACATCCAGCACCGGCTGCAGCAAGGGTACGACGGCCGCGAATTTTTCGCGGTATAGCTGGCGATTGTCGCGCACATGGGCTTCGTCGTTCCAGGCGGCGGTGCTGGCCGCCGACACAATGGGGCTCATGGCGCTGCCATGGTAGGTACGGTACAGCAGAAAGCGCGCCATCAATGCGGCGTCTCCCGCCACGAAGCCCGAGCGCAGGCCGGGCACGTTCGAGCGCTTGGACAGGCTGGAGAACACCACCAGGTTCTTGTAGTCGTCGCGCCCCAGGCGACGCGCAGCCTGCAGGGCGCCCAAGGGGGGATCGCCCTCGTCGAAGTAGATTTCCGAATAGCACTCGTCGGCGGCGATGGCGAAACCGTGGCGGTCAGACAATTCGAACAGCAGGCGCCAGTCTTCCAGGGGCATGACATTGCCGGCGGGGTTGCCCGGTGAACATACGAACACCAGTTGCGTGCGCTGCCAGACGCCAGGCGGCACGCCTTGCCAGTCGCAGCCGAAGTCGCGCGCCGGATCCGCGTTTACGTAGTAGGGCTCGGCGCCCGCGAGCAAAGCCGCGCCCTCGTAGATCTGGTAGAACGGATTGGGGCACACCACCAGCGGCCGGTTGGCCGCGTCGACAACCGTTTGCGCAAAGGCGAACAGCGCCTCGCGCGACCCCAATACCGGCAGAACCTGCGTGTCGGCATCGGGTGCCGGAATGCTGTAGCGCCGCGCCAGCCATTGCGAAATGGCGGCGCGCAAGGCCGGGTCGCCCTTGGTGGCCGGGTACACCGACAGCCCCGCCATGCTGCCTTGCAGGGCCTGGGCCACGCAGGCGGGCGAGGCGTGCTTGGGCTCGCCGATCGACAAGTCGATGGGCGTCAGGCCGGCGGGCAGGGGGGCGGCGGATTCCAGCAGCGCCCGCAATTTGCTGAAGGGATAGGGGTGCAGGGCATCAAGGCGCGAGTTCATGGCGCAAGATTTTAGCAAGCAAGCTACAATACCGGGCTTGGCTTTGCGAAGGTGGCGAAATTGGTAGACGCACCAGGTTTAGGTCCTGACGCCGTAACAGGTGTGCGGGTTCGAGTCCCGCCCTTCGCACCAATCCACTGCCGGCCCGCCTGAGGCGGGCCGGCTCCATCCGCCAGGCCCCCACGTTGCAGCATTTCGAATACCTATTCTGGGCCATGGCCGTCGTCGTGCTGGCCGCCCTGGCCGGCGGCGCCTGGTTTGGCCGCTGCGCCACCACGGGCCGCAGCCTGGCGGGCGTGGCCGGGTTGTCGCTGGCTATTCTGGCGGCGGTGGCCGTGCTGGCCAGCCGTGCCGGGTTGGGCGATATCGTTCCCTTGCTGGCCGTGGCGGCTTTCCTGTTTTCGCTGGTAATCGGCGCGGCCGCAACCCTGGTGTCGCGCAAAGTCCGCCGGCGCCTGGCCAGCCGCCCGGGTCACCGCGCGGGCTGATGCGGCCTCGGGCCGCTCAATCGTCCTCGCCTTCATCGTCCTCCTGCTGGTCCAGCGCGTCATGGCCGTTCCAGGTCAGGCGCCAGGCGCCGTTGTCCAGGCTGCCGTCGCGGGCCGCCACCTGCGCGATCAGGCCGGCATCGGCGAGTATCTCCAGGTGGTGTGCAATCACCGCCGCCGAGGGCGTGTCCGGCATGCTGGTCTGTATCGCGGTTTCGATGTCCGCGCGTCCCAGGCTGGCGGCCTCGGCATCGCGCAATTCGCTCAAAATCGTTACCACCAAGTCGAAATCGCGCCGCATGTGGAGCTCCTATCATGAGTTCAGCCCACACCATACCGCAGAACCATTATCTGTTTCGCGCGCGCATGCGTGGACTGTTATAGTCGCCTCCCGCGCTTCACTCGCATCACAGAAAAGGGCTCTCCATGGACATCATCAGTCGCCAAATCGCCGAAATCGCTGGCGGAGTCGCCCTGGAAACCACGTTGGACGGCCAGTGCATCGATGCGTACGTCGTTACCGGTGTTTCGGATCTGGAGGCCATCGCCGACATTGTGCCGCACGAGAAGGTCGATGCTGGCGCCGAAATCCACGTTACCGTGGTGGACGCCATTGACGTGGCACAAGACCAAATCGATCAGGTGCTTGAAAACATGAATCCGGGCGACGTCGCCGTTTTTCTGTGCGGCGATGACGATGCCTACAATGCGGCGCTCGATCTGCTGGGCCTGCCCGTAGAAGGCCCTGACTCCAAGGCGTGACCGCTTAATGGTTGAATGGTTCCCGTGCCAACCGGGCGCAGTTGCGCTTTGTTGCATTATTGGCACGTATTTTTGAGGATTATGTTGACTTGTGAGGGGAACCTAACGATAGTGACGGCACACGATCTCAAGCGTTGCGATTTTCGTTCAGTGCAGTGCCTTTTCCGGCCAGAGTTATTGTTCTACTGTCCCCTCCTTGACTGATTCGTGACCCCCGGGCATTTTGCCCAAATTATCTCTAGGAAATACAGTATGGAAACCGGCGTTGTTAAGTGGTTCAACTCGGAAAAAGGCTACGGCTTCATTACCCCGGAAGCGGGCGGCAAGGATCTGTTCGCGCACTTCTCGGAAATCCAGGCCAACGGCTTCAAGTCGCTGGAAGAAAACCAGCGCGTCAGCTTCGTGACGGCGAATGGCCCCAAGGGTCCGCAAGCCACGAAGATCAACGTGCTGTAAGCGCCTGGCGCTTTGAAAAAGCCCCTTCGGGGGCTTTTTTATTGCCTGCCGCACAAAAACGGGGCCGCAGCGGATCGGGCGGCTGGAACGTCTCTGCGCCACTTAAGGTTTGACGTTTTTCGAGATTCCCCCATACACTGGGCTGGCGAGATTTTCAAGCGACGCGGTCGTCACACCTGTTGCCGTTACTGGTACCCAGTTGCCTCCCATCCTTGATCATCTGGCTCCCCCGCGATCAATCGCTACTCGAAGGTGAAGGACACATTCATGGCAACAGGCATAGTCAAGTGGTTCAACGCCGAAAAGGGCTACGGTTTCATCACTCCCGATGACGGCAGCAAAGACCTTTTCGCGCATTACTCCGAAATCAACAGCGAAGGCTACAAGTCGCTGCAGGAAAACCAGCGCGTGTCGTTT
The DNA here is from genome assembly GCF_020991325.1 of Bordetella petrii. Lineage (GTDB taxonomy): Bacteria > Pseudomonadota > Gammaproteobacteria > Burkholderiales > Burkholderiaceae_B > Bordetella_A > Bordetella_A petrii_E. The sequence goes on from NZ_JAJMLX010000038.1 coordinate 17,098, forward strand.
GACGTAGGGCAGGGCCCCAAGGGCCCCAGCGCCAAGAACATCAAAGTCACGGCCTGATACCACTTCGGGTGGTTTCGTCCGATTCGGCCCCCGCCGGCCTGGCGCCGACGGGGGCTTTTTGTCGCATGAAAGCGGCAAATCGTCCAAGAAAATGTAAACAAATTTGGCGTTTGCTATTTTATGTATGAAAGACGAGGCAATTGACGGACATACATGGAATCTGCATACGGCCGTGTATAGAATCTTCGCGCCCGCTTACACCGAGCGGATCTCCGGAGATAACAGAACATGAATATCCGTCATGGCGTCGCAACCGTTGCCCTGGTAATGGCCCCTTATTCCGCGTCCCACGCGCTGGACATCGGCGGGCTGATCAGCGCCGGCAGCAAGGCGGTGCAGGCCGCTACTCTCAGCGATGCCGAGATCAAGACCTTGTCCGACCAGGCGTGCGCGGCATCCGACAAAGAGTCCAAACTGGCCAAGCCCGGCAGCAAATATGACGCCCGCCTGCAGAAGCTGGCCAAGCCCCTGGGCGGCTCGCTGAACGGGCAGCGCCCCAACTTCAAGGTCTACATGGCTTCTGACGTCAACGCCTGGGCCATGGCCAACGGTTGCATCCGCGTCTACAGCGGCCTGATGGACATGATGACCGACGACGAGCTGCAGGGCGTCATCGGCCACGAAATGGGCCACGTGGCGCTGGGGCATTCCAAGAAAGCCATGCAGACCGCCTACACCGTGTCGGCGGCGCGCGATGCCGCGGCGGCGGCGGGCGGCAACACCGTTGCCGCGCTCAGCGCCTCGCAACTGGGCGACCTGACGGAGAAATTCGTCAATGCCCAGTTCTCGCAGTCGCAGGAAAGCTCGGCCGACGACTACGCCTTCGACCTGCTGAAGGCCAAGAAGCTGAATACCCGCGGCCTGGTAACGGCATTTGAAAAGCTGGCCAAGCTCGACGGCGGGCAGAGCGACATGATGAGCTCCCACCCATCCTCCAGCAAGCGCGCCAAGCATATGGAAGAGCGCATCGCGGCCGGAAAGTAGCACTGCGCGGGGCGGCCTGGGTGCCGCGCTCTCGGGGACTTCCCGGAGGCCGGCACCCCGCCCGCGCAGAGGGCTTGAACTTTCCGGTAAAATGCGCTGTTTACCCGTTCGTTCACCCAATTTCTCGGAAAATTTTGATGCAGCCTGTGGTTGAAACCCTATCTGGTCTGGAACGCCGCGTGGATCTGGCGGTTTCGGTGGCCGACGTCGAAAAGGAAGTCCAGGCGCAGCTGAAGCGCGTTGCCCGCACTGCCAAGGTGCCCGGGTTCCGTCCCGGCAAGGCCCCGCTGGCCATGCTCGAACGTAGCCACGGCCCCGGCATCCGCTACGACGTCATCAACGGCCAGGTGGGCCGTGCCTTTGAACAGGCCGTCGACGGCGCCAAGCTGCGCGTGGCCGGTGCGCCCACGCTTGAACCCAAGACCGACGGCATCGCCGACGATACGCTGGCCTTTACCGCCACCTTCGAGGTTTATCCCGAAGTTGCCGTGCCCGACCTGGCCGGCCTGGCCGTCACGCGCTACGCCACCGATGTCACCGATGCCGAAGTCCAGCAAACGCTCGACGTGCTGCGCAAGCAGCGCGCCAACTTCGAGGCGCGCGAAGGCCGTGCCGCCGAAGACGGCGACCGCGTCACGCTCGATTTCGCCGGCACCATCGACGGCGTGCCTTTCGAAGGCGGCAAGGCCGAAAACTTCCCCTTCGTGCTGGGCCAGGGCCGCATGCTGCCCGAATTCGAAACCGCGGCCAAAGGCCTGAAGGCGGGTGAAACCAAGGTGTTCCCGCTGACGTTCCCTGACGATTACCAGGGCAAGGAAGTCGCCGGCAAAACCGCCGAATTCACCATCACCGTGAAGGAAGTCGCCGAGGGCGTGCTGCCCGAGGTCGATGGCGAATTTGCCAAGTCGCTCGGCCAGGCCGAAGGCGACGTCGAAAAACTCAAGGCCGACATCCGCACCAACATCGAGCGCGAAGTCAAGGCGCGTTCGCAAGGCCGCACCAAGGCCAGCGTCATGGACGCCCTGGTCGACGCCGGCAAGTTCGACGTGCCCAAGTCCCTGGTTGACGGCGACGTGCAGAACCGTGTGCAGGCCGCCCGCGAAGAACTGAAGCAACGCGGCATTCCCAATGCCGAATCCGTGCCCATTCCCGCCGAAGCCTTCACCACCGAATCCGAGCGCCGCGTGCGCCTGGGCCTGTTGGTGTCCGAGCTGGTCAAGCAGGCGCAACTGCAGGCCAAGCCCGAGCAAGTGCGCGCCCGCATCGAAGAGTTCGCGCAAAACTACGAACAGCCCGCCCAGGTGGTCAGCTACTATCTCACCGACCGCCAGCGTCGCGCTGAAATCGAAGCCATCGTGCTCGAGGACAACGTGGTGCAGCACGTGCTCGACAAAGCCAAGGTCACCGAAGAGCAAGTACCTTTCGATCAGCTGATGGGGATGGCGTAAGCATGCAGCGTTTCACCGATTTCTATGCGGCAATGCACGGCGGGGCCTCGGTCACGCCGACTGGCCTGGGGTACATCCCCATGGTCATCGAGCAGTCTGGGCGCGGCGAGCGCGCCTACGACATCTATTCGCGCCTGCTGCGCGAGCGCCTGGTTTTCCTGGTTGGCCCGGTCAACGACAACACGGCCAACCTGATCGTGGCGCAATTGCTGTTCCTGGAATCGGAGAATCCCGACAAGGACATCTCGCTGTACATCAACTCGCCGGGCGGGTCCGTGTACGCCGGGATGGCCATTTTCGACACCATGCAGTTCGTCAAGCCCGATATTTCCACGCTGTGCACGGGCCTGGCCGCCAGCATGGGCGCCTTCCTGCTCGCGGCGGGCAAGAAGGGCAAGCGTTTCACGCTGCCGAATTCGCGCATCATGATTCACCAGCCGTCCGGCGGCGCCCAGGGGCAGGCCTCCGACATCCAGATCCAGGCCCGCGAAATCCTCGATCTGCGCGAGCGCCTGAACCGCATCCTGGCCGAGAACACCGGCCAGCCCGTCGAACGCATCGCCGTGGACACAGAGCGCGACAACTTCATGGCGGCCGAAGATGCGGTATCGTATGGTCTGGTGGACAAGGTTCTCGCTTCCCGCTCCGAGGTTTAGGCGTTAAGAACCCCCTTGGGGCCTTTGCGGTGCCGTCACGTCCGAGTAAGCGTTGAGTGCGCCTTCCGATCATCGGCGGGCGCATTCTCACCAGAGATACGAAATACATATGCCTGACAAAAAGGGATCGGCCGACGCAAAAGTGCTGCATTGCTCGTTCTGCAACAAGAGCCAGCACGAGGTCCGCAAGCTGATCGCAGGGCCGTCGGTGTTCATCTGCGATGAATGCATCGACCTCTGCAACGACATCATTCGCGAAGAAGCGCAGGCAACGGCGCGCGCGGCCATTCGGTCCGAGCTGCCCACGCCCACCGAAATAAAGACTTTCCTGGATCAATACGTCATCGGCCAGACGCTGCCCAAGCGCATGCTGGCGGTGGCGGTTTACAACCATTACAAGCGGATCCGCCACGGCGAGATCAAGGGCGACGAGGTCGAACTCTCGAAAAGCAACATCATGCTCATCGGCCCCACCGGGTCGGGCAAGACGCTGCTGGCTCAAACCCTGGCGCGCATGCTCAACGTGCCCTTCGTCATGGCCGATGCCACTACGCTTACCGAGGCCGGCTACGTAGGCGAAGACGTCGAAAACATCATCCAGAAGTTGCTGCAGAACTGCAACTACGAGGTCGACAAGGCGCAGCGCGCCATCATCTATATCGACGAAATCGACAAGATCTCGCGCAAGTCCGACAATCCGTCCATCACCCGCGACGTGTCCGGTGAAGGGGTGCAGCAGGCCTTGCTGAAACTCATCGAGGGCACGGTTGCATCGGTACCCCCGCAGGGCGGCCGCAAGCACCCCAACCAGGACTTCGTCCAGGTCGACACCACCAACATCCTGTTCATCGTGGGCGGTGCCTTCGATGGCCTGGAAAAAGTCATCCGCGACCGCACCGAAAAATCCGGCATCGGCTTTTCGGCATCCGTGCGGGCCAAGTCCGAACGCGGGGTGGGTGAACTGTTCAGTGAAGTCGAGCCCGAAGACTTGATCAAGTTCGGCCTGATCCCCGAACTGGTGGGCCGCCTGCCCGTGGTTGCCACGCTCGACGAACTCGACGAGGCCGCGTTGGTGCAGATCCTGACCGAGCCCAAGAACTCCTTGATCAAGCAGTTCCAGAAGCTGTTTGCCATGGAAGGCGCCGAGCTCGACGTGCGCCCGGGCGCCCTGAAGGCAATCGCGCGCAAGGCGCTCAAGCGCAAGACCGGTGCACGGGGCCTGCGCTCCATCATCGAGGCAGCATTGCTCGACACCATGTACGACCTGCCGTCCCAGGGCAACGTCAGCCGCGTGGTGCTGGATGAAAACGTCATCGACAGCGACGGCAAGCCGCTGCTGATCTACGCCGATGAAGCGGCCGTGCCCGACAAGCCGGCGCGGAACCAGGTGCGCGGCGCAGCCGCCTGAAAACAAGGCAAAAAAACCCGTTCTGTAACGGGTTTTTTTGCCTCTGGGCTTGCTCCGTACGCCCGCCGCTTGAATTTTCGGCTATCGTTCCCATATCAGACGTAACCGATACGGATAAATGGGTCACTCCCCGCATCCCGTCCCCGATACGCCGAGACTTACCAAGGAATCCTTTATGTCTGCCAGCCAGACCCTGCCTTCAGAACCCATCGAGCTGCCGCTGTTGCCGCTGCGTGATGTGGTGGTGTTCCCGCACATGGTCATTCCGCTGTTCGTCGGCCGTCCGCGCTCCATCAAGGCGCTGGAAGTGGCCATGGAGGCGGGCAAGAGCATCATGCTGGTGGCGCAGAAATCCGCCGGCAAAGACGACCCCACTCCCGAAGACGTTTACGAAATCGGCTGCGTGGCGGGCATTCTGCAAATGCTGAAATTGCCGGACGGCACCGTGAAGGTGCTGGTGGAAGGCACGCAGCGCGCCCGCATCGACAGCATCGACGATGCCGAATCGCACTTCGTCTGCCAGGTTACGCCGGTGGCCCCCGATGCCGTCCAGGGCTCCGAAACCGAGGCCCTGCGGCGGGCGATCGTTGCGCAGTTCGAGCAATACGTCAAGCTGAACAAGAAAATCCCGCCCGAGATCCTGACCTCCCTGGCGGGCATCGACGACGCCGGCCGCTTGGCCGATACCATCGCCGCGCACCTGCCGCTCAAGCTTGAGCAGAAGCAGAAAATGCTCGAGATCCTGGGCACTTCCGAACGCCTGGAAGGCCTGCTCACGCAGCTGGAAACCGAAATCGATATTCTCCAGGTCGAGAAGCGCATTCGCGGCCGCGTCAAGAAGCAAATGGAGAAAAGCCAGCGCGACTACTATCTGAATGAACAGGTCAAGGCCATTCAGAAAGAGCTGGGCGAGGGCGAAGAGGGCGCCGACATCGAAGAGCTCGAAAAGAAGATCATTGCCGCGCACATGCCCAAAGAGGCGCGCAAGAAGGCCGATGCCGAGCTCAAGAAGCTCAAGCTCATGTCGCCCATGTCCGCCGAGGCTACGGTGGTACGCAATTACATCGATACGCTCATCAATCTTCCCTGGAAGAAAAAGAGCAAGATCAACAACTCCATCGGCAACGCCGAATCGGTGCTGGACGACGACCACTATGGCCTGGAGAAGGTCAAGGAACGCATTCTCGAATACCTGGCGGTGCAGCAGCGCGTCGACAAGGTCAAGGCGCCCATCCTGTGCCTGGTGGGGCCCCCGGGCGTGGGCAAAACCTCGCTGGGGCAATCCATTGCGCGCGCCACGAACCGCAAGTTCGTGCGCATGGCGCTGGGCGGCGTGCGCGACGAGGCCGAAATCCGCGGCCACCGCCGCACCTATATCGGTTCCATGCCGGGCAAGATCCTGCAGAACATGAGCAAGGTAGGGGTGCGCAACCCCTTGTTCCTGCTCGACGAAATAGACAAGCTGGGCATGGATTTCCGCGGCGACCCGTCGTCGGCCTTGCTCGAAGTGCTCGACCCCGAACAGAACCACACCTTCCAGGATCACTACATCGAGGTCGATTTCGACCTGTCGGACGTGATGTTCGTGGCAACCAGCAACACGCTGAACATTCCGCCGGCGCTGCTCGACCGCATGGAAGTCATCCGCCTGTCGGGCTACACGGAAGATGAAAAAATCCACATCGCCCGCGACCATCTGCTGCCCAAGCTGATGAAGAACAACGGCGTGAAGGAAGCCGAGCTGACAGTGGACGATTCGGCCTTGCGCGACATCGTGCGCTACTACACCCGCGAGGCCGGAGTGCGCGCGCTGGAACGCGAAGTGGGCAAGATCTGCCGCAAGGTCGTCAAGGAACTCCTGGCCCAGGCCGACAAGGCCAAGGCCGAAGGCAAGGCGGTGCAGGCCGGCCAGCCGGTCCATGTAGATGCCGACAACCTCGACCATTATCTGGGCGTGCGGCGCTACACCTTTGGCATGGCCGAAAAGGAAAACCAGATCGGGCAGGTAACCGGCCTGGCCTGGACGGAAGTGGGCGGCGACCTGCTCACCATCGAAGTGGCCGATATGCCCGGTAAAGGCACGATCCAGCGCACCGGATCGCTGGGCGACGTCATGAAAGAATCGGTCGAGGCGGCCCGTACCGTGGTGCGCTCGCGCGCCCAGCGCCTGGGTTTCGCCGACAGCGTGTTCGAAAAGCACGACATGCACGTCCACGTGCCGGAAGGTGCCACGCCGAAAGACGGCCCATCAGCCGGTATCGCCATTACCACCGCCATGGTGTCGGCCTTGTCGCGCATTCCGGTGCGCGCCGATGTCGCCATGACGGGTGAAATCACGCTGCGCGGCGAAGTGCTGCCTATCGGCGGGCTGAAGGAAAAGTTGCTGGCCGCGCATCGTGGCGGCATCAAGACGGTGCTGATCCCCGAGGAAAACGTCAAAGACCTGGCCGAGATTCCGGACAACGTCAAGAACCACCTGGAGATCGTGCCGGTACGCTGGATAGACAAGGTGCTGGAAATGGCGCTGCAGCGCATGCCCGACCCCTTGGCTGAAGACGAGGCGGTGAAGGAAGCGCTGGTGGCCAAGCCGGCCGAGGCCGGTTCGGCCACCGATCCGGTGTTCAAGCACTGATACGGCTTGGCCGGCCAATGGCAAAAAGGGGGCGTCATTGCGACGCCCCTTTTGTTATGCCGTGGATGTTCCGGCTTGCACGGCCCCTAGTGCAGGGGCTGGGTGCGGATCAGGCCGACGGCGATGCCTTCCAGTGCGAATTCCTGGGTATCGTCGACCAGGATGGGGGAGAAATCGGGGTTTTCGGGTAGAAGCTCGATGCGCCCCTGCTGGCGCTGCAGGCGCTTGACGGTGACTTCGTCGCCCAGGCGGGCGACCACGATCTGGCCATTGCGGGCATCGGCGGCGCGCTTGACGGCCAGCAGATCGCCTTCAAGAATGCCGGCGTCGCGCATGCTCATGCCGCGTACCTTCAGCAGGTAGTCGGGTGTTTGCGCGAACAGGCCGGGGTCGACCCCGACTTCGCGTTCCACGTGCTCGGCTGCCAGGATGGGGCTGCCCGCGGCCACGCGGCCCACCAGGGGCAGCAGCAGGCGGCCCATGGCGTCGACCAGGCCGGCCATGGC
>NZ_JAJMLX010000380.1 GCF_020991325.1 Bordetella petrii
CAGGAAATCTACTACCCCGGCGCGCCGCACGGCCTGACCGCCACCCTGCAAGACCGCATCAACGCCGACCTGCTCGCACGACGCACAGCTGCAGCTCGAAGACAGCGACGACATCGACTTCGATACCTACGTGGCGCGCTACCATGCCGCGCTGAAGGCCCCGCAACAATCCTGACGCCCACGCGGACACCATATCGGCGTATCGTGAAGGTCTTTGCCCGCCTCGACAATGCGGCGGGCCGTCCTTCGCCAGGAGGCCGCTCATGCTACGTTACGTCGCCGCTTTCCTGCTGGCCGCGGCCGGCTGCAGTACCGCCGCGCGTGCCGCAACGCCGCAAGCCGTAGAGCACATAGACCTTGCCCGCTACGCCGGCAAGTGGTACGAGATCGCCCGCCTGCCCACGCCGATACAGCGCCAGTGCGTGGCCGACGCCACGGTGGAATACACGGTTGCGCCGCAAAATGCCCTGCACATCAACAACCGTTGCCGCACCAAAGATGGCGACATAGCGGCCATGTCGGGCACTGCCACGCCGGTAGAGGGCGCGGCGGGCGCGCAGTTCCAGGCCGATTTCCTGCAGCCCGCCACCCAGTACTGGATCATCGGGCTGGATGGCGACTATCGCTGGGCCGTGGTGGGCGCGCCCGACCACAAGACCTTGTGGATCCTGGGCCGCAAGCCCAGGCTGACGCCCAACGAGCTCGAGCAGGCCCGGCAGGCCGCGCGCAAGCATGGCTACCCGCTGGATGAACTGCTCTATACGCCGCAGCACTAGTGTGCTGCGGACATCGGCCGCAGCCAGTCGCGGTGGCGTTGTTCGATATGCTCCCGCACAAAGCCCGCCAGCGCGCGGGTGGCCATAGACGGAAAGCGATTGGGGGCGGTCAGCAGGTAAATGGCATTGCCCACGCCCTCGGGCTCGAAGTCGGGCAGCACTTCGCGTAGTTGCCCGTCGCGCAACTGATTCCATACCGCGTAGCGCGGCAGCAGCGCCACGCCCAGGCCCGCCAACACCGCGTCGCGCAGGAAGGGATAATCGCCCGACTGCAGGCGCGGCGCCACCCGCAGTATCAAGGGGTCGCCATGGGCATGCATCAGGCGCAGGTCGAAGCGCCGTCCCAATGATTGCGGCGCGATCAGCGAACAACGCCCCAACTGGTCCAGGGTCTGCACGGGCCGCCCGTCCAGCAGGAAGGATGGCGCCGCGCACAGGCACCAGTGAATCGCGCACAGGCGGCGCGCCACGTGGTCTTCGGGCGGGGCCGAAGTGATCTTCAAGGCCAGGTCCACCTCGGCGGACACCAGGTCGCCGATGTTGTCGTTGATATGTACGCGCAAAGCAATGTCGGGATGCTGGCGCGTGAATTCCAGCAGCACCGGCGCCAGATACAGGTGTCCCAGGCCGGTGGGCAGGCGGATGCGCACATCGCCGCGCACGGTGCCGCCCAGGCTGTCGATCGACGACTGGGCGGCCCGCATTTCGTCCAGCAGGCGCACGCCGTGCTAGTACAGCAGGCGTCCGGCCTGCGTCAATTCCACGTGCCGGGTGGTGCGGCGCAGCAACTGCGCGCCCAGTTCCGATTCCAGGCGCTTCAGGCGATGCGACATGTTCGACCGGGTCATGCCGCAACGCTGCGCCGCAGCACTCAGGTTGCGCGATTCCACCATGGCGACGAACAGCCGCACGAGATTCAGATCGGGAAGATTGTCAATCATCATTCACCATTAAAGGCACAACCTGGCGGATTGTCGAGCACGGCGCACCTGCCTACCATCGGTGAATATCCTCACTTCTGCTGCAGCCATGTCCGCCTCTTCTTCCGTCCCGTCGGCGCTTCCCTTCCACGGCCTGCGTGTCCTGGATATCAGCCAGGGCATCGCGGGGCCGTACTGCGCGCAGATTCTTTGGCAGCAAGGCGCGGATGTCGTCAAGGTCGAACCCCCGGCCGGCGACTGGGGCCGGCACGTGGGCGTGCTGCACGGCGCGCACAGCGCGCTATCCATTGCCTACAACGTGGGCAAGCGCGGATTGTGCCTGGATGCCCGCCACCCGCGCGGCAGGGCCGTGCTGGGCCATTTGGCGCAACAGGCCGACGTGCTCATCCAGAACTTCCGTCCCGGCGTGGCGGCCCGCCTGGGCGTGGATTACGCCGAACTGGCCCGCGCCAACCCCGAACTGGTCTATGTGTCGATCAGCGGCTACGGACAGGACGGCCCCTTTGCCGATGCCCCCGCTTCGGATTCCGTCATGCAGGCCGACAGCGGCCTGATGTACGCCAACCAGGCCCCCGACGGCGAGCCCCGGCGCATCGGCCTGCTGATGGCCGACATTGCCACGGCCCTGTATGCCGCGCAGGCCACCAGCGCCGCCCTGTACCGCCAGGCGCGCGGCGGCGGCGGCGCGCACGTGGAGCTGAGCCTGTTCCAGGCCTGCGCCGCCCTGCAGGTAAATGACATCCTGGCGCACAGCCTGGCCGGCGGACGCGCCGGCGGCCCGGTCAGCGCGCCCAATGGCGTGTTCGACACGGCAGACGGTCGTCTGTCGGTGCTGGCCTTGAACAACGACCAGTTCGCCCGCCTGTGCCGCGCGCTGGACCGTCCGCAATGGCTGGATGACCCTGCCTACGCCGACAATGGCAGCCGCATGGCGCGGCGCGACGCGCTGCATCGCGAGATTGCCGCGCAACTGCGCGGGCAGCCCACGGATTATTGGGTTGAACGCCTGGCGCGCGAAGACGTGCTGCACGCGCGCGTGCGCGACTACGACGGCCTGGCCGCGCATCCGCAGGCGCGCCACCTGGGCCTGATGGACGAACTGATGCAGCCTGGCACGGCGCCGCTGCCCTACCCCCGCGCGCCGGGCCTGGGCGGCCACCGGGCCCTGGCCGAAGCGCCCGCCATCGGCCAGCATACACGGCAGGTCCTGGCCGACTGGGGCCTGGCCGACGACGATATCGGTGCCTTGCTGCGCGAAGGCGTGGCGCGCCAGGCGCAGGAGACCCAGGCATGATGCGCGCCCTGCTTTGCGAACGCCATGGCCCCGTGAGCGACGTGGCACTGCGCGACATCGCCGACGCCCCGGCGCCCGGCCCGCATGAAGTCACCATCGAGATCGACCATGCCAGCGTCAGCTACGCCACGCGCCTGCTGATCGAGGGTACTTACCAAAGCCGGCCGCCGCTGCCCTTCGTGCCGGGCACGGAAGCCGTGGGCCGTATCGTGGCGCGCGGCTCCCAGGTCAGCAGGCTGGCGGTGGGCGACGCGGTGGTGGCGGTGGCGCGCTGGGGCTGCTATGCGCAGCGGCTGACGCTGCCCGAGCACACCGTGTATGCCGTGCCGGATGGCCTGGATCCGCTGGCCGCCCTGCCCGTGCCGATTTCCTACGGCACGGCCTACACCGCGCTGCTGTGGCGCGCCGCCATGCAGGCCGGCGACACCGTGCTGGTGCTGGGCGCGGGTTCCGGCGTGG
>NZ_JAJMLX010000381.1 GCF_020991325.1 Bordetella petrii
GCAGGCGGCGGGCCGGTCGGCGCCGGGCAAGGCCGCGGGCGCCGGCCACACATCGGGCGAGGTGGTCCACAGGAAGAAGTAGGCAAACAGCAGGGCGCTGAAGATGCTGGCGCATACGATGACCAGCATGGCCATGGCCCACCACGAATGCGAGCCCGGCCCGGCGCAGTACACCGGCAGGCGCAGCCCGCCGCCGATATCGACGGGGTCGCGCGTGGCGCCGGGGTCCGAGCCCCACATCCAGCGCAGCATCATCACGATGGCCAGCAGCCCGAACAGGGCGGCCAGGGTCGTCATTTTCACCGTCAGCAGCAGGAAGAAACCCGCCGTGCCCAGAGCGGCTAGCACGGGCGCCCAGCCGGGGCCCGGCAACTGCAGCACGTATTGCGGCCGCGCCTCGATGGCGCTGGTCACCAGCGTGCTGCGCCCGCCAGTGGGAGCGCCTGGCAGGTAATAGTGCCCGGCCTCGACATCGGCGGCCAGGCCGGGTTGGTCCCACAAGGGCTCGCGGCTGGCGACCACCGGCACGCTGCGCGGCCCGGCCACACCGGCGGGCAGCCATTCCAGGGTGCCCGCCTGCCACACATTACCGGCATTGCCGGCAACCGAAGGGCGCAGATTGCGCGCCAGGTCTGCCAGAAATACCAGCACGCCCGCGGCGATCAGGTAGGCGCCCGCCGTGGACACCATATTCAGCGCACCCCAGCCATAGCTGTCGGCATAGGTGTACACCCGGCGGGGCATGCCGGCCAGGCCCACCATGTGCATGGGGAAGAAGGCGACGTTGACGCCCGTGAACATCAGCCAGAATGTCCAGCGTCCCAGGCGTTCGGACATGGGGCGAGCGCTGACGGCCGGCATCCAGTAGTAAAACGCCCCGAACAGTGGAAACACCATGCCGCCCACCAGCACATAGTGCAGATGCGCCACGATGAAATAGCTGTCATGCGCCTGCCAATCGAAGGGAATCACGGCCACCATCACGCCGGTCAGGCCTCCCAGCACGAAAATGAAAAAGAACCCCAGGATGAACAGCATGGGCGTTTGAATGGGCCGCAGGCGCGGGGCCAGGGCGATGGTGGCGATCCAGGCGAAGATCTGCACGCCCGTGGGGATGGCCACCGCCATGCTGGCGGCCGAGGCAAAGCTCAGCGACAACTGCGGGATGCCCGTGGCGAACATATGGTGCACCCACAGGCCGAAGCTGAGGAAGCTGGTGGCCACCACGGCCATTACCACCATCCTGTATCCCACCAGGGGCCGCCCCGTCATGGCGGGAATGATCATCGACACCATGCCGGCCGCAGGCAGGAAGATGATGTAGACCTCGGGGTGGCCGAACAGCCAGAACAGGTGCTGCCACAGCAAGGGGTCGCCGCCTTTGCCGGCAATGAAGAATGGCAGGCCGAAGGCTCGTTCCAGTTCCAGCAGCAAGGTGGCCACGATGATCGCGGGAAAGGCCACGATCACCATGCCCGAGAACGCCAGCATGATCCAGGCAAAGATCGGCATTCTGTCCAGGGTCATGCCCGGCGCACGGGTGCGCAGAATGCCGATGGCCAGCTCGATGGCGCCCGCGATGGCCGAGATCTCGATGAAACCGATGCCCAGCAGCCACAGGTCGGCATTCAGCGCGGGAGAATACGCCGAACTGGTCAGGGGCGGGTACATGAACCATCCGCCGTCGGGCGCCATGCCAGTGAAAATGCTGCAGAAGAACACCAGGCCGCCGATGGCATAGGCCCAATAGGCATACGACGACAGCCGCGGAAACGGCAGATCGCGCGCACCCAGCATATTGGGCAGCAACAGCACCGCCATGGCTTCCACCGCCGGCACCGCGAACAAGAACATCATCACCGTGCCATGCATGGTGAACAGCTGGTTGTACAGGGCATGGCCGATCAGGTCGTTGTCGGGCACGGCCAGTTGCGCGCGCATCAGCAATGCCAGAATGCCCGCCAGCAGGAAAAACAGCAGCGCCGTGCCGATGTACAGCAGCCCGATGTAGTTGTTGTTCACGACGGTAATGGCGCGCCAGCCCGTGGGCCGCCGCCAGATGCGTTCCAGGCGTTCCCGTTCGCCGTCGGGGCGCGGCAATGGGTTCGGCAGCATGCCGGGCTTCATTGCAGGTTTTCCAGGTAGCGCGCCACGGCGCGTAGTTGCGTGCCCGACAACTGGTTGAACGCAGGCATGCCATTGCCGGGCTTGATGTGCTGGCTGCCGGCGATCCAGCCCGCCAGTGTGCCCACATTGTTCGGCAGCACTCCCGAAGCCAGTGACAGGCGGCTGCCCACGTGCGTCAGGTCGGGGCCCTGGCGGCCGGCGGCCCGCGTGCCGCGCACTGTATGGCACTGCGCACAGGCCTGCAAGAATATTTGCTGCCCCTGGCGCAGTTGCGGCGCAGCAACGGGGGGCGCCGCGCCGGGTTGTTGCTGCGCCTGCTGCCAGGCCTGGAATGCCGGGGCGGACAGGGCCTGCACGTCGAACATCATCTTGGCGTGCTGGGCGCCGCAGAATTCGGCGCACTGGCCGCGGTAGCGGCCAGCGACATCAGCCTGGATGCGCAGGCGATTGATGCGTCCCGGCACCATGTCCAGCTTGCCGGCCAGATTGGGCACCCAGAAGCTGTGCACCACGTTTTCCGATCCCAGCAGCAGATCCACGGGCTGGCCGACCGGGATGCGTATTTCGTTGGCGGTTTCGAACAACACGTGCCCGTCTTGATCCAGATAGCGCACCCGCCACCACCACATTTCGCCCATGATCTCGATGCGCGCCGCCGCGGGAGGCTCGCTGCGCAGCATGGCGGCCGCGAGGCCCAGGCTGTAGACCAGCAGGGCCGACAGCACCACCACCGGGAAGACGATGCCGGCGCCCATGACCATGGCGTGGCCGGACACGCGCCGGCGCCAGGCCGGAGGGCCGTACAGCGCCACGGCCAGCGCGATCAGGACCAGCAGGAAGATCAACGCGCCGCCGGCGAACAGGGCCCAGGCAGCTTCCGCAGCGAAGGCCGCCCGCCCGCCTGCGGGATGCAGCGCCGACTGGCGATCCGCCCAGATCGTCGGCAGTACGGCTAAGGCAGCGGCGGCGCTGAAGTCGGGCATAGGAATATGAGCGGGCGGGCAAGGGCGAAGGCGGATCGCCGCCATGCAAAGCACGCGCCATGCCCGGCGTCGGCAAGCCAGCCTGCGCCTGACAGCATCCTGAACATAACGGGAAATATTTACACACCACCGGCCTTTTTTGCTGCAAATGCCGTGCCTGGGCGAGTGCCGCCACGGGCTGGCGCGAGCGGGCAAAGAACTTGCTTGAGAGGCTTGCAAGAAGGGGATCACCATGCATAGCACCATCTCTGCAAGGCCGCGCAGCGTTCGGGAGCGCACGGCACCTGGGCCGGCGCGCGGCCGCGCCTGGCTGGGCGCCGGGCTGGTGGCCATGCT
>NZ_JAJMLX010000382.1 GCF_020991325.1 Bordetella petrii
GCCACGTTCGTCGGCCAGCAACAGCGCCGCGGCGCCGTCGTTCACGCCCGAGGCGTTGCCGGCGGTGACCGTGCCCCCCTCACGCACCACGCCTTTCAGGCGGCCAAGAGCCTCCAGGCTGGTCTGGCGCGGATGCTCGTCCTTGGACACCACGACCGGGTCGCCCTTTTTCTGGGCAATGGACACCGGCGCAATCTCGGCATCGAAGAACCCTTCCTGCTGCGCGCGGGCCGTCTTTTCCTGGCTGGCCAGTGCGAACTTGTCCTGGTCGTCGCGGTTGATCTTGAAGTCGTCGGCCACGTTCTCGGCCGTTTCGGGCATGGAATCCACGCCGTACTGCGCCTTCATGAGCTTGTTGACAAAGCGCCAGCCTATGGTGGTGTCGTAGATGGCGGCGTTGCGCGAAAACGCGCTGTCGGCCTTGCCCATGACGAACGGGGCGCGGCTCATGCTTTCGACACCGCCGGCCAGCATCAGGCCGGCCTCGCCGGCGCGGATGGCGCGGGCGGCAGTACCCACCGCGTCCAGGCCCGAACCGCACAGGCGATTCAGGGTGGCGCCCGGCACCTCGATCGGCAGGCCGGCCAACAGCGACGCCATGCGCGCCACGTTGCGGTTGTCTTCGCCGGCCTGGTTGGCGCAGCCCAGGATGACATCGACCAGTTCATCCCAGTGCACGCCAGGATTGCGCGCCATCAGGGCCTTGATCGGCACGGCGGCCAGATCGTCGGCGCGCACCGGTGCCAGGGCGCCGCCATAGCGGCCGAAAGGGGTGCGGATGGCATCGCAAATAAAGGCATGCACAGTCATGGATGAAGGCTCGAAAAGTTGGAAGTTGAGAAGACGAATCCTCTGATGTTACGCCAGCCCCAGCCCGACGGGGCCCGCGCCCGAGGCGTATGTCCACATGCCGGACGCTGCGGGCGGCCAGGCCCTACGAACTGCCCTGCGCTGCCCTGCCGGTTTCCACCTGCGCCTGGCGGCGGTAGCGCCCGGCAGCAAAATGGTAGAACGGTTGCGGGCAGAACTGGCGGGCCACCAACGAGGCCGACAAGGCGCCCACCAGCAGCCAGAACAGCATGGGCTGGCTGCCGGTCATTTCCATCACGACCACGCTGGCCGCCAGGGGCGACTGCGTGGCCGCGGCCAGGAAAGCCGCCATGGAAATCAGCACCAGCACACGGCGGTCGACCTCGCCTCCGGTGAATTCCCATAGATGCTGGCCGATGCCGGCGCCGGTGGTAAGCGCGGGCGTGAAAATCCCGCCCGGAATGCCGGCCCAGTACGACACCACCGTGGCGCTCAACTTGGCCAGGCCAAAGGCCGCGGGGCCTTCCGAGTCTCCGGACAGCAGGCCGCCCGCCACCGAATAGCCCGTTCCGTACACCGTGTTGTTGGTCAGCAGCCCCAGGCAGGCCAGCGCCAGGCCCATGGCCGCGGCAATCAGGATGGGATGCTGGCGGACCCAGCCCCGCCACGCGGCCGGCGCCACGCCCGACACCCCTTTGCCCAGCAGCCGTCCGAACACGCCCCCCAGGACGCCGTTCACCAGGCCGCATACCAGCACCCACATTGCCATGTGATGCTCCAGCGCGGCGCCCGCGAACGTGCCGAAGTACGGGTTATTGCCCACCAGCGCCACCACCAGGAAGCCGGACGCCAGCACGCCGATCAGCACCAGCCGCTGCCAGCGCAATACCGTGCCGCGGCCCAGCTCCTCGATGGCGAAAATCACGCCGGCCAGGGGGGCGTTGAAAGCCGCCGCCAGACCGCCGGCAGCGCCGGCGGCAATCAGCTCATTGGCGTGGAAGCCTCGCAGCGGCACCCCGATGCGGCGCCAGAAGCGGCCCCAGGCCAGCATCACCGCGGCCCCCACCTGCACCGACGGGCCTTCGCGCCCGGCCGAGGCCCCGGCCGCCAGGCCCAGGAAGGTCAGCGGAATTTTCCAGATCGTTTGCCGCAGCGATACCAGCCGGGTCTGGGCCGCGCCCGGGGGCAGCGTCAGGGCTCCGATGACCTGCGGAATGCCGCTGCCGGCGGCGTTGGGCGCCAAGCGCAGCGTCAGCCACCGCAAGCCGGCGAAGGCCAGCGGAATGACCACCAGGGCCAGCCACCCGTGGCTTGCGGTCCACTCGCGATTCCAGTCCAGCGCCACGTCGGCCAGCCAGGCGAACCCCAGCGACACCAGCGACACCAGCGCCGCGCCGCCAAGAAGCAGGCCCAGTTGCAGGCTTTTCCGCGACAAGCGCCCCATCTGCCTCACTTTGCGGCGTACCAACAAGCGCGATTGGGAGGTCAGGCGGCTGTGCAATGGCATATCGGGCGGGAAAAGGTGGAGACGGTAGCGGCAAACTTACCACCAGGCGGTGCCGCGCGGCACCTGGCGCTGGAATGAAAACGCCCGGCCTGGGGGCCGGGCGCCGACGCGGGGCGAAAAACCGCTCAGGCGAAGTTCTTGGCGGCGAAGTCCCAGTTGACCAGTGCCCAGAAGTTCTCCAGGTACTTGGGGCGCGCGTTGCGGTAGTCGATGTAGTAGGCGTGTTCCCACACATCACAGGTCAGCAGCGGCTTGTCTTCGGTGGTAAGCGGCGTGGCGGCATTGCTGGTGTTGACGATGTCCACCGAGCCGTCGGCCTTCTTCACCAGCCAGGTCCAGCCCGAACCGAAATTGCCGGCGGCCGATTTGTTGAAGGCTTCCTTGAAGGCGTCGAAACCGCCCCACTTGGCATTGATGGCATCGGCCAGCTTGCCGCTGGGCGCGCCGCCGGCGTTGGGAGCCAGGCTGTTCCAGTAGAACGTGTGGTTCCAGATCTGGGCCGCGTTGTTGAACACGCCGCCCGACGACTTCTTGACGATATCCTCGAGCGAGGCGTTCTCGAATTCCGTGCCCGGAATCAAGTTGTTCAGGTTGGTGACGTAGGTCTGGTGGTGCTTGCCGTAGTGAAACTCGAGCGTTTCTTTGGAGATGTGCGGCGCCAGTGCGTCCAGCGCGTAAGGCAGGGGGGGAAGAGTATGTGCCATTGTGGGTTCCTTCTCTGTTGAATGCACGATCAAGCGCCGACCATTGTATCGGCTCTTGGACGGGACACAGCCTTAACCCTGTTCCGGCGCGGGGTTACCACGCCTGCGTGCGGCCCGGCGCACGCCCCCCTCCTACTGCTTGCCCAGCACCTGCACTCGCGCGCCGCCCTCAGCGAAGGTCAAGCCCAGTTCCTGCCCGGGCGCCAGCGGCGCCGCGTCGCGCAGAATGTTGCCATGTTCGTCGCGCACGATGGCATAGCCGCGCGCCAGTGTGTGCTGCGGATCGAGGGCGCGCAAATGCGCCGACACGGCCGCGATGCGCGCCTGCTGGCTGGCCAACTGGCGGGCCTGCGCCTGCCGCA
>NZ_JAJMLX010000383.1 GCF_020991325.1 Bordetella petrii
TATGGCACGCGCCTGGCCCACGAACTGGAACAGACCATCCTGGCCTTGGGGCCCGATACGGTCAGTGCCTTCATCGCGGAAACGGTGGTGGGAGCGACTGCGGGCGCGGTGTGCCCAGTGCCCGGCTATTTCCGCAAGATCCGCGC
Source organism: Bordetella petrii (assembly GCF_020991325.1). Lineage (GTDB taxonomy): Bacteria > Pseudomonadota > Gammaproteobacteria > Burkholderiales > Burkholderiaceae_B > Bordetella_A > Bordetella_A petrii_E. The sequence continues at coordinate 147 of NZ_JAJMLX010000383.1, forward strand.
CGTGTGCGACCGCTACGGCGTGCTGCTGATCCTGGACGAAGTCATGTCGGGCATGGGCCGTACTGGCACCTACCATGCCTTTGAGAATGAAGGGGTGGTGCCCGACCTGCTATGTCTGGCGAAAGGGCTGGGCGGCGGGTATCAGCCCATTGCCGCCGTCATGGCGCACGACAGGGTAGTCGAGGCTATCGTCGGCGGCTCGGGAGCCTTTCAGCATGGACACACCTATGTGGGGCACCCGGTGGCATGCGCCGGTGCGCTGGCCGTGCAACGCATCGTGGCGCGCGATGGCCTGGTGCGCCAGTGCGGGCAGCTTGGCGAGTACCTGCAGGCAGGCCTGCGCGAGCGCTTCGGGGGCCATCCCCATGTGGGCGACATCCGCGGGCGGGGACTGTTCCAGGCCATCGAACTGGTGGCCCGGCGCGGGCCCAACACGCCGTTCGACCCCGCCCTGCAATTGCATGCGCGCATCAAGCAAGAGGCCCTGGACCATGGACTGCTGTGCTACCCAGGCGGCGGCACCATCGATGGGGAAAGGGGCGACCATGTCTTGCTGGCGCCGCCATACCTGAGCAGCAAAGCCGAACTCGATATGGCGATGGATCTGCTGGGCAAGGCGCTGGACGCGGCGGTGGCCAGCGTGGCAACCGTAAAATAGGCCTTTCCGGCGGCAATACAGGAACACCGATGGACAAGCGCGCGGTCGACAAACTGATCGAAGAGCAGTACCCCGGCCTGCCGGCCACCTTGCAGCGCGCCGCGCGCTATATCATCGACAACCCCAAGGCCATTGCGCTGCATTCCATGCGTGCCGCCGCCGCGGATGCCGGTTTGCAATCCAGTGCCATGCACCGCATGGCCCGCCAACTGGGGTTCGATGGCTACGAGGCCCTGCGCGATGTCTACCGCCATTGGCTGGCGCAGGGGGCCGGGTCGTTCGCGCAGCGCGCCACGGCCCTGCAACAGCGCGGCACCCGCGACAAGACCGCCACCCTGGCGCGCGAACTGGTGCAGGCCGATACGCGCAACCTGGAATCCCTGCTCGAGCCCGGCACCATGGATGGCATCCGCGCCGCCAGCGACGTGTTGGCCGGGGCCCGCCACATTTACGTGGCGGGGCTGCGCAGCCTGTTCCCGGCGGCGTTTTATTTCAACTATGCCTGCGGTATGTTCCAGCACAACACCACGCTGCTGTCGGGCATCGCCGGCACTTTTGCCGACGACCTGCGCCGGGCGGGACCGGACGATGCCCTGCTGGTGTTCAGCTATGAACCTTACGCCCGTGATGCCGTATCGGCGCTGCGGTTCGCGCGCGATCGCGGGCTGCGCATCGTCAGCGTTACCGATAGCGCGGTGTCGCCCACCGCGGCCCAGGCCACCGCGCTGATCGTGGCGGCCAACAACACCCCGTCACTGTTTCCGTCCGTGGTGCCGGCCCTGTCGGTTGCGCAAACGCTGGTGGCGCTGCTGGTGGCCCGAGGCGGGCAGGCCAGCTTGCAGGCTATCGAGAAAAGCGAATCGCAATTGCGCGAGTTTGCGGTGTACTTGAAGGATAGCGGGTAGGGCTGTGTCCTGTCCGCCGCATTACCAGGCCAGCGCACAGGCTTCGCGCCTGAGGTCGGCGGCGGCTTCCAGCATGCCGCCGGGCAGCGGCCGGACGGCCTTGACCGAGCCGAAATAGAACGGGTGCAGCGAATCGGTGGCGACCTCCATGCCGCGTTCGCGCAGCCGGCGCACGACGTCCGCGGGGAACCCGGGCTCGCACATCACCTTGCCATCGCGCGACAAGCTCCAGCGGGGCGCATCGATGGCTTGCGGCAGGCGCATGTCGTCCAGCAAGGCATTGAACAGGCACTGCACGCCCGTCGTGGTCTGGCTGACGCCGCCTGGCGACACCGCGTACAGCGCGGGCTTGCCACCGGCAGCCACGACGTATGGGTTCAGCGTATGCACCGGCCGTTTCCCGGGCGCCAGCAGATTGTGCTGCCCGGCTGTCAGGCTGAACTCGCCCAGCCGGTTGTTCATGAGGATGCCGGTGGCGGGGTCGACGCAGCCGCTGCCGAAGGGCTGGAACACACTTTGCAGCATCGCCAGCCCATTGCCGCTGGCGTCGGCCAGCACGATGCCGGCCGTATCGCCCGGATCGCCGCGCTGCGGCCCGGCCGATGCAGGCCGGATGCCGTCTGCCGTTTCTTCCCAGGGCCAGGCCGCGCCGGGATCGGCGACCCGGTCGCGCAGGCCGGGCAGCAGCCGGGATGCCGCCACGATCTGCGCGTACAGGCGCTCTTCCCTTGGCTGTTCATAGGCCGGGCGCAGGTGTGCCAGCTGCGCCTGCATCAGCACACCGACGGAGTTCGGCGGCATGACGCCAACCTGCCAGCGGCCGTGGTCCTGCCAGACCGGGGCGACCCAGTCCGCCCGGCTGTCCGCCAGGTCTTCGCGGGTCAGCAGGGCACCTTGCTCGGACGCGTAGCAGGCCAGCCGCCGCGCGATGTCGCCGTGATAAAAGGCGGTTTCCCCTTCTTCGGCGATTTGCCGCAGCGTTTCGGCCAACGCCGGCTGCCGCCATGGAGTGCCCACCTTGCGGTCAGCGCCGTTTTCCGTGAAGGCCTGCGCGAAACCGGGTTGCGCCCGCACCTCGGCGCCGGCCAGGGCCAGGTTGCGCGCCAGTTCGCTGCCAAAGCCCAAACCGTGTCCGGCCAGTTCAATGGCATCGCTGAAAAGTGTGCGCCAAGGCAGGAGGCCATGCGATTGGTGGGCTCGGGCCCAGAATCGCACCAGGCCGGGCACGACCCAACTGCGCGGTCCCCGCGGATCGATGCCGTTCGGGAAGAGGCCCGGCCTGGCGGCCGCGGGCGCGTGCCCGGAACCATTCAGACCGGTCAGTTCGCCGCGCCCCGCATGGTAGTGCAGCATCATTGCGCAGCCACCCAGGGAAGTCGCGTGGGGCAGCGCCACCGTCAACACCGCCGACGCCGCGATCATGGCGTCGATCAGCGAGCCGCCGGATTCCAGCCGGACCGCCGCCGCGCGGCTGGCCAGGTGGTGGCCGGTGACCGCCGCATAGCGCATGCCGTAAAGGCTGGCGCGCGGGCGCGCGGGGAAAGGCGCGTTCATCGCAGGTAGTTCGCCAGGAACGTGCCCGCGAAACTGCCTAGCCCGCAGCCTATGGGCAGCCACCAGCCCGTCAGCCCGGCGCCGGCCCGCGCGGAAG
>NZ_JAJMLX010000384.1 GCF_020991325.1 Bordetella petrii
GATGAGTGTGCACGTGGTGCAAGGCGAGCGCGACCTGGTATCCGACTGCCGGTCGCTGGCCCGCTTCGAGTTGCGCGCCATCCCGCTGCTGGGCGTGTTGCAGCGCCGTCAGCCCGCGCCGGATCAGCAAGGGGTCCCAGCGGGCGCGGTCCTGGTCCATCAGCAGCACGGGGCGGCCTTCACTGTCGACGCGCGCGGCCAGCCGCGAGGCCTGTATTTCCATCAGGGCCACCAGGCCGTGCACTTCGCTTTCGTGCGGCGCCAGCCCGGCCAGGATGCGCCCCAGGCGCAGCGCCTCTTCGCACAGCGCCGGACGCGTCCAGTCGTCGCCGGCAGTGGCGGCGTATCCTTCGTTGAAGATCAGGTAGATCACTTCCAGTACCGAGGCCAGGCGCTGCGCCAGCGCGTCGCCGCGCGGCACCTCGAACGGCACCTGCGCTTCGCGCAGCGTGCGCTTGGCGCGCACGATGCGCTGGGCAATGGTGGATTCGGACACCAGGAAGGCGCGGGCGATCTCGTCGGTGCGCAAGCCCCCCAGCAGGCGCAGCGTCAGTGCCACGCGCGCCTCGGTGGACAGCACCGGATGGCAGGCCGTGAACACCAGGCGCAGCAGGTCATCGCCGATCTCGTCCTGGCGGGCCGCGTCCAGCGCGTCGACGAAATCAGGTTCGACATGCGCCTGCAGCGCGTCCAGTTCGTGGCCCATTTGCTCGTGCTTGCGCGTGTGCAGCGCATCCTGGCGCAGCCGGTCCAGGGCGCGGTTCTTGGCGGCCGTCATGAGCCAGGCACCGGGGTTGTCGGGAATGCCGTCGCCAGGCCAGCGTTCCAGCGCCGTGACCAGGGCATCTTGCGCGAATTCTTCGGCCAGGCCCACGTCGCGCACCATGCGCGCGACGCTGGCGATGACCTTGGCCGACTCGATGCGCCAGACGGCCTCGATGGCCTGGTGGACGGCATCGCGCTGGCTCATTGTTGCAGCGGCTCGGCGTTGGGGTCCATGTACATCAGTTCCCAGACATGGCCGTCCAGGTCTTCGAAGGCATGGCCGTACATGAAACCGAAGTCCTGCGGCTCGCGCGGCGTGGTGCCGCCGGCGGCCACGGCGCGGGCCACCAGGTCTTCCACTTCGGCGCGGCTTTCGCACGACAGGCACACCAGCACCTCGGTGCTTTGCTTGGGGTCGCACAGCGGCTTGGTGGCAAAGGTCTTGAAGTACTCGCGGGTCAGGAGCATGGCGAACAGGTTTTCGCCGAGGATCAGGCAGGCGGCGTTCTGGTCGCTGAATTTCGGGTTGAATTCCAGGCCCAGCTGCTTGAAGAATTCCATGGATTTGGGCAGGTCGACAACCGCCAGGTTCACGAAGATTTGTTTGTGCATGATGGTCTCGCAATCGGCAAAGGTGGGAAAGGATGCAGCGGAAAAAGCGTGATCAGCGCAGCGCCAGGGCATGGAAACGGCGCGCCGATGGCTTGGTTCGTGCCAGCTCATCGATTTCGTACAGCGGACGGACTTCGATCTCGGTTTCGGTGCCCGGGCCAGGGGCGGGAAAGCGGCGCGTCCATTCCAGTGCCTCTTCGCGCGATCGCGCCTGGATGACGGTATAGCCTGCCACCAGCGTCCGGGTGTCGGCGAAGGGGCCATCGATGACCTTGCGCTGCCCGTTGGCGTAGCGGATGCGCCAGCCCGCCGAACTGGGCTGCAGCCCGGCGGCATCGAGCAGGGCGCCGGCCTGGGCCAGGGCTTCGTGGTAGGCGGCCATTTCGGCGTACAGGGCGTCGTCGGCCAGGACGCCCGCCTCGGTGTCGGCGGTGGCTTTCACGATGATCATGAATCGCATGGGGAATCTCCTGTCGGTTGACGCTGCCGTGCGGCGGTTGTCATTAGCACGACGAAGCACGGCCGCCAAAATCGACAGAAAATCGGCGAACAAGGGAAAACCCTTAAATTTGCCGATGGAAAACCATTACGTGAAGCAGGGGCCCAGTTCGCGCACTTCCACCGTGCACCATTGCGCGGCGGGGCATTCGGCGGCGATGGCGATGGCTTCGTCGCGGGTGGCGCAGTTCAGCAGGAAGAACCCGCCTATCATTTCCTTGGCCTCGGCGTAGGGGCCATCCAGCAGGCGCTGTTTGCCATCGCGCACCTGCAGCTTGACGCCTTCGGCCTCGGAACGCAGCGACTGGGCATCCTGCAGCAGGCCGCGCGCCTTCAGGCCGGCGGCATAGGCCAGCATGCTGTCGTAGGCGGCCTGCCCGGCTTCCGGCGTACGCTGCGCGCGCTGGCCGATGGGTTCGACAATAAGCAGCATATAAGACATGGAAACTCCGCGAGTCGGTACGACGGGGTGGACAATGTCGCTGGAGTTTATCCGGCCGGCGCTGCCCTTTGAAGGCCCGCTTTTGTTTTCAGGTGTATCGTCAGGCCTACACCACGGAGATCACCATGACTGCTTCCCAGGAAAGCATCAATATGGCGCTTTTCTGCGACTTCGAGAACGTCGCATTGGGCGTGCGCGATGCCAATTACCAGCGTTTCGATATCAAGCGGGTGCTTGAGCGCCTGCTGCTCAAGGGCAGCATCGTGGTCAAGAAGGCCTATTGCGACTGGGACCGCTACCGCGAATTCAAGGCGGCCATGCACGAGGCCAATTTCGAACTCATCGAGATCCCGCACGTGCGGCAGTCGGGCAAGAATTCCGCCGACATCCGGCTGGTGGTGGATGCGCTGGACCTTTGCTATACCAAGCTGCATGTGGACACCTTCGTCATCATCAGCGGCGATTCCGATTTTTCGCCGCTGGTGTCCAAGCTGCGCGAGAACGCCAAGCAGGTCATCGGGGTGGGGGTGAAGCGTTCCACGTCCGACCTGCTCATCGCCAATTGCGATGAGTTCATTTTTTACGATGACCTGGTGCGCGAGCGCCCGCGCGCCGATGCCCGGGCCGGCGCCGCGCGCGAAGCCAATGGCAAGCGTCCGGCCGACGACGAGCCGCAACGCAAGGAAGAACTGGAGGCGCGCCGCACGCAGGGCATAGAGATCGCCGTGGAAACCTTCGAGGCGCTGGTATCCGAGCGCGGCGACAGCGGCAAGATATGGGCGTCGGTGCTGAAGGAAGCCATCAAGCGCCGCCGGCCCGATTTCAGCGAGTCGTACTACGGTTTCAAGGCCTTCGGCAACCTGCTCGAAGAGGCCCAGGCGCGCGGCCTGCTGGCGTTCGGGCGCGATGAGAAATCCGGCGCTTATGTGTATCGCATGCCGGTGCCCGAGCCCGAGCCCGAGCAGCCGGCCGCGCCGGCGCGCGCCCAGGGCCGTGGGAC
>NZ_JAJMLX010000385.1 GCF_020991325.1 Bordetella petrii
ATCAGGAAGATGTTGGTGACCGGCACGGTGATGGATACGAACAGCGCGATCATCAGCGCATGCACCGCCAGCCCGTGGCCCTTGGGTTCTATCCAGACGCCAGGCCAGTCGGCCACGCGCGCCTGCAGTCCGGCATGCACGGCATCCAGGCTGGGCGCGACGGGTGCCTGTACCACGGTGCCGTCCCGATCGCGTCGTTCCGCGCCATGGCCCGCGGCGTGGGGCAACACCAGGGGGTGCAGCAGGCGGTCCAGGTCCGCGCCCGGGCGGCCCGACACAATAGCCAGCGCGCCATCCAGGGCGCGATCGAGCCGTTGCAAGGCATCCAGCGTGGCATGCGGAATGGCCACCAGGTCCGGATCGGACCGGATCCCGGCCAGCGTGCCGTCCATGTCCAGGAACAACGCAACCCGATCCGGCGCCAGCAGGGGCGGTTGCCGCTCGTCCACAGAGGGCTCGGGCGGTAATAGATCGGGATTCTTCTGTCTTTGCATAACGCTCCATCCGGCTGCCATCGACCGGGCGGGGCAATGGGGTGCGGGAAGGTACGCAAGTATCGTGCCCGAGGGTGTGGAACCCTGTCCGGTGTCGGACACGCAAAGTGCCCGGCACCTTCGCCGCGGTTTCAGGGCGGGGGCAGCAGACGCTGCATGGCGTAGCCCATCACGACCATGCGGCTGATGGCCTGGCTGGTGAAAGCGGCCAGCGACGCCATGGCGGCGGCGCGCGCGGTAGGCTCCAGGGCGCCAGCGTCCACGTCAGGCAGGGGCAATTGGCGCGCGGCGACTTGGGCATCGCCCAGCGTACGGCGCACGGCCGCTTGCAGCACGCCGCCGCGCTGCGGTTGCGCCAGGGCGGTGCATGCCAATGCCAGGAAGCCCGGCCAATGAGCCAGGTGGCGATACAGGCTGCCGACAATGGCGGTGTCGGCAATCTGCCCATAACTATTCAACGTGCGGATCACCTGCAGCATGGCCGGCGACAGTGCATCCAGGCCGGGCAGGGCCAGGTGCGCCCCTGGCACGCGGGTGCCGCGCACACCCGGTACAGATGCCGCGCCCGCCACGGCCTGCGCAGGCGGTGTGCGGCATGCGGCGGAATCGGCCAGCCGCGCGCCGGCCGCCAACAGCGCCAACAGCGCACGTGCGTTGGCATGTCCGTAATCGGCCAGCAAACTGCCGATCTGCCGCTGCTGGCTTGCGTCGATGCCCACCAGCTGCAGGGCATCGGGCAGGCAAGGCTCGACCGCCACGTCCAGTTCCGGCACGCGCGCCAGGGCATCGGCGGCGTCATCGAAAAGCGGCAGCGCATACAGCGGCCGCACACTGGCCCATGTCCACGGCAGCGCGCCCGGGATCGTTGCCAGGTGGCGCCACACCAGGTTCACGAACGGCACGTTCAAGGTAACCCGGATGTCCTGGTACAGGGCCGCCAATTCGCCGGTGGCATCGGCCTCGGCAATGGCCGGCACCGGATCGGCCGCGCTCACCGCGCCCCCTGCCCGGCCTGCCGCTCGATCAGCGCCTGGCGTTGCGCAATGGCGTCGGCCTGCTTCAGGTGCGCCATATCGACCAGCACGCCGCCATCGCCCACCGCGCCCTGGCCCTGGCGGTTGGATGCATCGATCATGCCGCGGATGCGCGAGGCCCAGGCCTGCTGTTCGGGCGTGGGCGAGAACGCTTCGTTGGCCAGCCCGACCTGGGTTGGATGAATCGCCCACTTGCCTTCGAACCCCAGCGCCGCGGCACGCTGCGCGCACGCACGGAAGCCCTCGGCATCGCCGTAGTCCGTGAACGGCCCGTCGACAGGCCGCAGCCCGCAAGCGCGGCAGGCGTTGGCAATACGCGCCATCGCGAAATGCCACTGGTCGTTCCAGTGCCGCTCGCGCGCGCCGTCCTGCCCATGCGTCAGGACGGCGTAGCGCGGGCTGGGCGTGCCGAACACCGGGTCGTAAGTGCGCATGTCCACGGTGTAATCGCCCACCCCGAAAATCATGGCTTCCAGGCGGCTGGAGCTGGCCGCAATGGCTTCGACATTGGCTACGCCGCGCGCGGTCTCGATCAGCACTTCGATGCCGGTGCGCTTGGCACGGCCGGTCTCGCGTTCGATCAGCGCCAGGGCCTGGTCCACGAACTGCACGTCGAAGGCCGACCCAGCCTTGGGCAGCAGGACCAAGTCCAGCCGGGGAGCCTGGCGCGCCACGTCCACGATGTCTTCCAGCGCCCACGGCGTGTCCAGCCCGTTGACCCGCACGGCCAGCGTCTTTGCGCCCCAATCTATTTCATTGAGCGCCGCGATGGCCTGGCCGCGCGCCTGCGCCTTCAGCTGCGGCGCCACGGCGTCCTCCAGGTCCAGGAACACCACGTCGGCGGCACTGGTTGCCGCCTTCGCGAAGAACTGCGGACGGCTGGCCGGCACCGCCAGCTCGGAACGGTGCAGGCGCAGGGGAACGGAATGTGTCATGAATGGAACTCCATGAAAAATGCCAGGATGCCCGTCAGCCCTGTAGCCGGCGCGCTTCGATGGCCTGGGCGCGCGCCAGCAGGCGGCGCGCTGGCGGCACCAGGTCCACCGCGACGAAAACCCCGTCGACCACCCCCGTGCCATGCCCGCTGCGCAAGCCGGCCTCGTAAGCCGCCACGATGCGGCGCGCCCGGTCGATCTGGGCGTCGCCAGGCGTGAACACTGCGTTGACCGGATCGACCTGGCTGGGATGAAAAACCACCTTGCCGCCAAAGCCCAGCCGGCGCGCGGTGTCCGCGTCGCGCCGGGCTGCCTCGGGGTCCTTCACGTCCAGGAAGTAGGCAGCATCGATGGCCGCCAGGCCGGCGGCGGCGGCCGCCGCCGCCACCACCGAACGCGGGTAATGCAGGGTGGCGTCTTCCACGGACGCGCCCAATGCCGACGTATAGTCCCCCGACCCGAAAAACAGCGCCGTGGTGCGCCGGCAGGCATCGGCGATGGGCAGGGCGCGCAGAATCCCGCGCGGTGTTTCCAGCATCACGATCAGATCCAGCGGCTGCCCTCGCCCCTGGGCCGTCTCCAGTTCGGCCAGCCGCGCATCCAGCGCAAGCAGCGTGTCCGGCGATTCCACCTTGGGCACCATGATGGAATCCACGCAGGCCAATGGCAGGGCCCGCAAGTCCTGCAGGGCGTCGTCCGTGTCCAACCCGTTGATGCGCACGCAACGCTCCGGGCCCTGGGCAGGCAAGGCGCGCAACGCCCGGGCCACGCAGTCGCGGGCGTGCGCCTTGCGGTCGGGCGGCACGCTGTCCTCCAGGTCGAACACCACCGCAT
>NZ_JAJMLX010000386.1 GCF_020991325.1 Bordetella petrii
TTGCCGCCGGGCCGCCCCAAGGCAAAAAGCCCCCTTGGGGGGCAGCAAGCCGAAGGCGCAGCGTGGGGGCTTTTTTTTGCCGCCGGGCCGCCCCAAGGCAAAAAGCCCCCTTGGGGGGCAGCAAGCCGAAGGCGCAGCGTGGGGGCTTTTTTTACCCCGCATTCCACCTTCGCTGGATGGTATCCAGGCGCCCTATCACCGGGCGAAAAATCTCTGCATTTATTTCTTCAAGAATCAAAGCGCTACGGCTTTCTTGCCGCGGCAGCCTTATTGTTTTTTTCCGGATTATCGCGCCATGGATTCAGAGTGCGCGCCGAAGATTATCAAGCTGATTATTCCTGTCATGGCGAAAGGCCCATTATTCGGTATCTAAGGTTGTATACGTTACATTATATATCGCAATATAACGCAATTAAGCGGCGCCTACTTCTTTCTCATTACGCAACTATTCACACCCGGGTAGCCAAGGGATAGCCGGCAAACTCCTATTTTTCCGGCAAACAGGATATGACTGTCATAAAAAGTGATGTAAAAAAGTCACACCATACGGCCGAAATCCGCAAAAATGGCAAATTTATGCACAAACTTTCACAAACTATGGCCAGCCTTGTGCATTTATCTAAACCTGTCTGATTGAGACTTGATGAAAATCAAAAAATCAGCCAATGTATAGCCACATCAGGTCAAGCAGGTTTGGATTTTCCTCGCTTGTATTGCTTATTCCCGATACATCGAGTTACGCGCATCACGAGGAGGATTGTCATGTCGTTTACGAACTTCAAATCATCCGACACGTACGATAGTCGCCTGCACCCTTCTGAACTCCGTGCCGCCAAGGCCGCAGTCGAGTCACGAACCGTCACGGCAGCTTATCTGCGTCAGCGCAGCACCGAAGAAGAACTGGCGCAGTATGTTCGCGAAAAGTACGCGCGCCAGGATCGCATCTGACTCGTCCGTTCCGGCGAATTCGCTCAAACGGACGTACAGGTTTTACTGTGGAAAGTGAGAAGCACCGCCAAGGCGGAGCTGTGCGCGGCTGCCACCGCCGCCCACCCCTTCCCGCCTACCCCATTGGCCAACCGCGGGGAGCCAGTATGTGCGGCACTATTGTTCAGCAGTCCAGGCCCATGACATACATGGAAGCCCTGTTCACCCGTATCGATCCACGCATTCCCCATCCTCCCCCCGGGCGCCATGAAAGCACCGGGCCTTGCGCGCAACCCCTGGCCATCCATCAGTTCGGCGACGGTCCGGCCATGGACAGGTTCCATTGGGGCTACGCGCCCAGTTGGTGGAAGCGGGATCCAGTAACCAATGCTCCTCTCCGCACCTTGTTGCGCGGATCGGCGGTATGGCGCCCCTTGCTGGCCCGGCGGGTGCTGGTGCCGGCCGATGGCTGGTATCAGCCCAGCTGTGATGAGGAAGACAACGCCTGCCAATACCTGCACGCGCCGGACGGCATTCCGCTGTACATAGCCGCCATCACGGCATGGCGGCCAGGCAATGCGCATGGAAAGCAGGACGGCCTGGCCATCATCACCGATGAGGCTGGCGGCTTGCCGCCAACGGTAGGCCGGCCGGTTGTGCTTCCCGTAGAGGCGGCCCGCCTGTGGATGGACCCGGCCACTCCTATCATCGATGCCCTGCAACTGGCCTGCACCCCGTGGCTTAACGTTCGGGACCAGGCGCGCAAGCTCCAGTAGCCGCGGCGGCCGCTACAACGGCTTGCCGCGGCGTACCCACATCTTCAAGCGGCCATCTGCAGATGGCGTTTTTGGCGCGCCGACCGGGCGGGGGGATTCAGCAGGCTGCTGGGTACATTCTCGACAAATGCGGAAGGTTCGCAGCGCACGCTGACCTGGCCGGGCAGAATCCAGCTCTTGCCGTGCCGGCATTCCGTGGCCTGAATGTGTTGCGCCAAACGCACAGCATCGGCCTCGGCACGGTCTCGTCCCGAGCGGACCATGTCGCAGAACCGCGCAAAACTGAATGTATGCGTTCCCTCGCGGCCGATAACGTCCACGCAGCCGCGAAACTCGCCGAATCCGACTTCATGCACACGCGGACGGATCGAATAACTCACCTTGGAAGTAAAAGCAGAGAAGGTATCCATGGCTTGATCTCCCTGATGAAAGTCCAGCTATTTCAGGGTAGACCAAAAATATGTCGCCGCCGAGGCTACTTTGCAATCTTTGAAATGGATTACCCAGTCGTTACAACTGCCATACTTGCCTACATCCCGGCGGGCGGCCTGCCCGCGATATTGCAGGTTTCCGCCGGGATATATGCCAGGTTACAACGCCTGTAACGCCGGAATGCGCGCTTTCCAGGGACTGGCACGCTCCAGTTGCGCCGAGACGCGCAGAATCAGGTCTTCGCGACCAAAACGCCCGATCAATTGCGTTGCCACTGGTATGCCATCCGGCGTGGCGCACAGCGGCAGGCTGGCGGCGGGCTGGCCCGATGCATTGAACACCGCCATGAAAGTGGCATACCGCGATACTCGCTGCCGCAGGTCGAGAAACGAGCCGCGCCGCATGGACAGTTCGCCGAGTTTCACGGGCAGCTCAGTCAGCGCCGGGGCCAGGACCAGGTCGAAATCTTCCATATAGGTTTCCATTGCGCGGCCAATGGCATGCAGGCGATTGATGCTGGCGATGTATTCATCCGCCGATATCCGCTTGCCCAGTTCGTACCCCGACATCATCACCGGTTCCAGGTCATCGGCTTGCAGCGCCCTGCCGGACAGTTTCAGGCGCGTGTCCACCGAAAGCACGATATTGCTTGCCAGGATACTGGCATGCGCGCGCACAAACGCCTGGTAATCAATGGCAGGCGGCGCGGAATCGATCACCGTGTGCCCCAGGCTGCGCAACAGGCTGGCGCACTGCTCTACCGCCTGCAGCGGCTCGGGGGCCACGGGAATCCCGTCCCAGGCCGAGCGCCATACGGCGATGCGCAACGGCCTTGCCGCCGTGTCCTCGATCTCGACCTCGGCCAAGTAGGGGCCCGTCTGCGGGGGACAAGCGTAAGGCGCGCCCGGTTCATAACCCGATATGGCATCCATGGCCGCGGCCGTGTCCCGCACCGTCACGCTGAGCACACCATCGGTGGCCATGCCGCCCCAGCCCTCGCCGCGCAATGGGCCCATGGGAATGCGGCCGCGCGTAGCCTTCAGGCCATAGACGCCGCAGCATGCCGCCGGGATGCGTATCGAGCCGCCGCCGTCGCTGCCGTGCGCCACTGGAACAATGCGCGCCGCCACCGCCGCCGCCGCGCCGCCGCTCGA
>NZ_JAJMLX010000387.1 GCF_020991325.1 Bordetella petrii
GGACGTATGAAAACCAGAGATCTGGCGCATCGGACATGGAGTGGGGTTTCCCCGGGTGGACGTGAATGGGTGCCGCGGTAGCGGCATGGCCGCCGGCGCCTTGCGCGCGGCGGCCATGCCGTTGCATCTGCAATTATGCCCGCGCCACGCGCACGAGGAAACCGCCGGTCAGGCGGGCAGGGCCGCCACGGCTTCCACTTCGAACAGCATGCCGTCCAGGGCCAGGCGTGGAACGGGAATCAGCGTGCAGGCGGGTTTGATATCGGGCCCGAAGGCGTGGGCCAGTTCCTCGCCAAAAATCGCCAGGCGTTCATGGCTGTGGTCGACCACCAGCACCGACAGCTTGGCCACTTGCCGGGGCGTGGCCTGCGCGGCTGCCAGGGCCGTATTCAGGTTGTCGAATGCCTGGCGCACTTGTGCGCGGAAGTCGGACGCCAACTGGCCATCGGCGGTTTCGCCGCCTTGTCCCGCAATGAAAACCAGGCGGGTTCCCGCGGAAATGCTGGCAACGTGCGAATAGCCGTTGGGCGCGGGGTCGTACAGGCCGTCGGGATTCGTGAAAGCAACGGTATCAGATGGAGGCATGGCCAGGCTCTTGATTCTGGAGTGGAATAGGTCGGAACGTGCAAGGCTTCATAGATAGCATGCCTTGCTTGCGGAGCGTTCGATATCCATGCCGGAAGCCGGGCTATACGCTGCGCAGCGTATAGCCCCTGGCCCAGTCAGCTCTTGCTGGCGGGTATTTCCAGGCCGCGCTGCACGGCCGGGCGAGCGGTGAAGGCGTCGAGTGCGCGCAGCACGCTGGGGTAGTCGCCGATGCCGACCAGGTCGCCCGCTTCATAGAAGCCGATCAGGTTGCGTATCCAGGGAAAGGTGGCGATGTCGGCGATGCTGTAGTCGTCGCCCAGTATCCAGGCGCGGTCCACCAGCCTGCCTTCCAGCACCTGGAGCAGGCGCTTGGACTCGGCCACGTAGCGGTCGCGCGGGCGCTTGTCTTCGTAGTCTTTGCCGGCGAATCGGTGAAAAAAACCCAGTTGGCCGAACATGGGGCCGACGCCGCCCATCTGGAACATCAGCCACTGCAATGCCTGATAGCGTCCCGCAGCATCGCGCGGCATGAACTGGCCGGTTTTCTCGGCCAGGTAAAACAGGATGGCACCCGATTCGAACAGCGCCATGGGTTTGCCGTCCGGGCCGTTGGGGTCCAGGATGGCGGGGATCTTGTTGTTGGGATTCAGCGAAAGAAATTCGCTGGACATCTGGTCCTGCGTGTCGAACGCCACGCGATGCGGCTCGTAGGGCAGGCCGGTTTCTTCGAGCATGATCGACGCCTTCACGCCATTGGGCGTGGGCAGCGAATACAACTGGATGCGTTCTGGGTCGCGCGCCGGCCATTTCTTGGTGATGGGAAAGGCGGAAAGATCGGCCATGGCTGTCCTTTGTGTGATGGAAGGCCTGCCCATCGTAGCCGATGCGTGGCCGCGCGAAGAGCCGCCGGGCCGGGCGCGTGGGCGCCCGGCCCGGCGGGAAGTGTGGGTTAACGGCTGCCGCCGGTGGAAGGATATTGCGGGCTGGGGGTGTTGCTGTTGTTGTCGGGCATGGTGGCAGGAGACGGCGGCGGCGCGCTTTGCGACTGCGTCGAGTCATAGCCGCCCATGTCGCTGCTATGGTTGCGGTGGCCGCCGCAGCCGGCAAGAGCCAGGCTGGCGGCAACGACGGGTAGAGCAAGCATGCTGAGCTTCATATAAACCTCCTGTTGATAAGGCAGTGTCATGACAGCATGTGCCGTGCCTGCGCCCGTCGTTGCCCCTGCGCATCGCCGCAAACGCCGGTAGTTCTTGCCGGGTTTGTAATTTCCGGGCCTGGTGTCTTCCCCGCTGCCATCCGCCATTTGCGCCGCGCGCACCTAGGACTGGTTTGGGCGCGGGAGAGTCTTGATATACAATTAATTGATATGTCATCTAATTTTGCTGCGACTCATGACCAAGCTGCCACGCGCCACAATCACTCTCCCGGCGGCGCAGGTGGCGCGCAGCAGCCTCGCCCCATGTCCTTGCCGGCGGGCGCGGACGGTGGCATGACCGCAGGCACCGCCGCTCTGGACGGCGCTGCCGCCAGCCAGGACCAGCAGCCCCCGCACGTGCCCTTGTGGCTGCTGGCGCTGTTCACGTTCAGCGGCACCCTGGCCATGCATATTTTCGTGCCGGCGCTGGCCATGGCGGGTCGCGACCTGAACGCCGGCAATGGCGCCATGCAGATGACGGTCAGCCTGTACATCATCGGGCTGGCGGTGGGGCAGTTGATCTATGGCCCGCTGTCTGACCGCTATGGGCGCCGCCGTGTGCTGATGGTGGGCCTGGTCATTTACACCGTTGCCGGCCTGGCGGCGGCGCTGGCGCCGCAGGTTTACGCCCTGATCGCCGCGCGCCTGTTCCAGGCCCTGGGCGGCTGCGCGGGCCTGGTGCTGGGCCGCGCCATGGTGCGCGACACTGCGGCCCCTTCTGAAGCGGCCAAGCGGCTGGCATTGATGAACCTGATGGTGACGGTGGCGCCGGGTATCGCGCCCATCGTGGGCGGCGCACTGGCCGCGTCGCTGGGATGGCGCGCGGTGCTGTTCGTGCTGTGCCTGCTGGGCGTGATGAACCTGTTGTTCGCCTGGCGCCTGCTGCCGGAAACCGGCGCGGCGGTGGCGCGGGTGACGGCCTCGGTATTGGCCCGCCATTATCGGCGGCTGCTGGGATCGCGCGAATTCCTGGGCTATGCCATAGGCGGAGGGTGTGCCACGACGTCGATGTTCGCGTTCGTGGCCTCGGCGCCATTCATTTTCGTGGATCAGTTGCATCGTCCCGCCGACGAAGTGGGTCTGTACCTGGCGGTATTGGTGTCCGGAGTGTGGCTGGGCAGCGTGGTGACGACGCGGCTGATCAACCGGATTCCCCTGATCCGCCTGGTAGTGGCCGGCAACGCATTCAGCGCCGTGGCCGCAGTGGCGATGCTGCTGCTGGTGCTGTCCGGCCATGTGGCCGTGGCGCCCCTGGTGATCTTGATGTTCTTCTATACGTTCGGCGCCGGCGTGGCCGGGCCCACGGCATTGACGCTGGCCGTTAGCGTGAACCCGCAGATCATTGGCTCTGCCTCGGGCCTGTACGGGGCGGTGCAGATGGCGGTGGGCGCGTTATGCACGGCGCTGGCGGGCCTGGGAGCTTCGCCGGTTGAAGCCTCGCGCTGGCTGCTCGTCAGCCGCCTGGACGCCTTTAAAATCGTGGGCATCCGGCAGTTTGCC
>NZ_JAJMLX010000388.1 GCF_020991325.1 Bordetella petrii
AGGCGCTGCGCCAGCGCGGCGCCGCGCGGCAGCTGCGCGAAGGTGGCGGCCCCCAGGATGCCGCGCGTGGCATCGGTGCCCGGCAACAGGCACACCAGGATATCGGTGCGCGCCAGGAATGCCGGCAACTGCTCCGGCCCGGCATAGCTTTCCACGCCCGCCACCTGCGTGGCTGAACGCGACCAGCCCGCGGTGGGAAACCCCGTGCGCGCCAGCAAGGCCGCCGTGGCCGAGCCCAGATAGCCCATGCCCATGACACCCACGCGCATATCGCGCATCATGCGCGGAATTTCCGGCGTATCCCAGCGGCCGGCCGCCTGGTCATTGGCGAAGCGCTTGAACTCTTTGGTAATGGCCAGCGCGGCGGCCAGCACGAACTCGCTCATCTCGCCCGCGGTTTCCTGCGTGACCAGCCGCGCGATGGGTACGTGGGCGGGCCGTTGCGGATCCGCCAGGATGTGGTCCACGCCCGCGCCGGAACTGATGATGAGCTTCAGGTTGGGCAACGAGGCCAGCCAGCCCGGGTCGGGTTCCCACACCAGGGCATAGCCGACCTCGCCGGGGTCGGCCAGCGCTTCGTGGTGGCCGCTGATCTGCAATTCGGGCGCGAACTCGCGGAAATACTTGCGCCATTCGGGCAGGCCCTGCGGCCCCCCGGACTTGATTACCAGCCGCATGACTACCGGTGTTCCTTGTTGTTGCGCGCGCGGCGCGGGGTCAGGCCAGTTTCCATTTCTTCAGCAGGGCATCGAGCTCGCCACTGCGCTTCAGTTCGTCCAGCGCGGCCTGCAGCTTCTGCTTGAGTTCGTCTTCGCCCTGCCGTAAGCCCAGGCCGATGGAGCCCGGCAGCGAAGCCTTGTAGCTTTCCACCAGGCGGGTGCGCGGGAACTGGCCCAGGCCCAGATAGTAGGAAAGCGTGGGGTAGTCGGCAATGCCCGCCTCGATCCGCCCGGCGTTCACATCGCGGATGATGGCCGGGATGGTGTCGTAGATTTTCACTTCCTTGAACAAGCCTGTCTTGTTCAGGGCTTCGCCGTACACGGTGCCCACCTGCGCGCCCACCACGCGCCCCTTGAAATCCTGGTATGACGCGTGGTCGGCCTTGTCGGCGGCGGGCACGATCATGCCTTCGCCATAGGTGTAGATGGGCTTGGTGAAATCAATGACCTGGCGGCGCTTGTCGGTGATATACATGGCCGACGCGATGATGTCGATTTTTTCGGAAGTCAGCGATGAGATCAGCGCGGAAAAATCCATGGCCTCGATCTTGGGCGTAAAGCCGGCATGCTTGCCCACCGCCTGGATCAGGTCGATCATGAAGCCCTGCATCTGCTGCGTGGCCGGGTCCAGGAATGAAAACGGCACGCCATTGGTTTCGGTGCCCACTTTCATCACGGTTTGCGCGCCTGCCGGCACGGCCGCCACGGCCAGCGAAAGCGTGGCGGCAGCCAGGGCAAACTGCAGGGTTTTCATCATGGTCGTGCTCCAGGTTCGGGCTTGCGCCGTGAATGAATGCCGGCAGCCATGTCGCGGCGGCCGGCACGATCTGCCTGGCGTCATTCTCCTCTTTTTTGACAGGCTTGCGATACGTCCGCGCTTCCGGCTAGCGCGCCACCGCGACATGGTGGGTGCCATGCGGCATCGGCAGGCGGCCCACATGGCGCAATGCGGGAACGCCCTCGCGCTCGACTTTGAACACTTCCAGGCCCCCGCCCGCGGGCCCGCCCGCGTGATACTGAAACACCGTCACCAACAGATAATTGCCCGACAGATCGAAAGTGGCGCCCTCGGGCAGCACCCCGTCGAAGGCGTAGTCGGCCAGCTTGCGCAACCGCCCGGCGGCCGTATCGAAGCTCAGCAAGGTAACCGTAGCCTGGCGCGCGAACCGCGCGCTGCCTGGCGGAAAAGGCGTGCCGCGCATGTTCACGGTAGCCACCAGCGCGCCGTCGGGGCTGACGGCCAGCCCCTCCGACGACTCGTCGGTCTGGGTCTGGCCCAGGTGCGCATGCGACGCGCCGCCCTCGCCGGCCAAGCGGATGACGCTGATCGACGATGGCCGCGCGGGCACACGGCCATCCAGTGTGGTGGCGCTGAAATCGCGCCCCCAGTCGGCGGTCAGGTAAAACTTGCCATCGGGCGTGAACCGGCCCACAAAGGGATCGGCGCCAACGCCGACCGGCGCCCCCCATGGACGCAGGGCCGGCATGCCGTCGCGGCCTTGCTGCACCTGGAAAAACGCCACCTGGTTCAGGGTATTCAAGTTCACGGCCAGATAACGTCCCGAGGGGTGCCACTGGACGTTGGTGGCGGTAATGCCGGCGCGCGGGCCGCCATCGGCATTGCCGGCTACGCCCAGTTCGCGCAGCGTATAGCGGCGCGTGCCCTGGAACCGGCCCTGGTCATAACGCGCCAGGGTCAGCAGGCTGTCGTCCGGCGAATTGGCCACGGCCGCCACGTACCGCCCATCCGGGCTGACGGCCAGGGCTTCGGGCATGGACCCGACGTCCAGCGTGGCCGCGATGCGGGGATCTCGTGGCAAGCCCAGGTCCACCGCGAACAGGCGGCTGCCGGGTTGCAGATCGCGTACCGTACGCGCCCCCGCCTGGCGTTGCGCCAGCCGCTCTACGACAAAGGCGGTGCTGCCGTCGGGGCTTAGCGCCAGCACCTCGGGCGCGGCCGTTACCGAGTTCGAGACTTCCACCTGGCCGCGTGCCAGAACGCCATCCGCAAGCGACCACACGGCCAGCGTGTCGCGCCAGCCGGCATCCGCGGGCGCCAGTTGCCCGTTGGCATAGGTTTGCGCCACGAAATCGCCATCGGCGATAACGGCCAATGTGCCGGCATCGATATCGCCGGCCCAGTCGGGCAGGGCCGTGGCCCCCACGGCCAGCGGCAGCAACGCCGCGCCCCATAAACAAGCAGTTCGCATGACAGACCCCCGGTTGAGATATCGCGCGGTGTTGTCCTTGGTCCGCGCCGATGGCATCATCGAACACCTTCCTGATCACCGTCCAATCGAAGTTTTCGGTACTGTGATCAGTAATTCCTATCAGGCCAGGAGCCAGCCGCCGCATGGATATCCGCAGCCTTTCCTGCTTCGTCGCCGTGGCCGATGCCTTGAACTTCAGGGCGGCGGCGCAGCAGTTGCACTTGACGCAACCCGCGCTCAGCGCGCGCATCCAGAACCTGGAAGACGAGATCGGCGCGGCGCTGTTCGTGCGCGACCGCCGCCACGTGGCCATTACCGCGGCCGGCGCCGCCATGCTGCCGCACGCGCGCGCC
>NZ_JAJMLX010000389.1 GCF_020991325.1 Bordetella petrii
GTTCCGCCCGGCACGCCGCGGCTGACCGCCCTGGTCTACGACCGCATGGACATCGAGGCCCCCTGGGCCGCCCCCGCCCACGACGGCACGGCGCGCATCGCGTCGGTACAGCCCCGCATGACGCGCGCCGACTATCTGCGCCAAGTACAAGCCATACGCGCACTGATCGCGGCCGGCGAGCTATACCAGCTGAACTACACCCAGCCGCTGGACGTGCGCGTGCAGGGCGACCCCTGGCACCTGTACCGCCGCATTGCCGCGCGGCACCCCGTGGCCCACGCCGCCTGCATCGACGACGGCGAACGCACGGTGCTGTCGTTTTCGCCCGAACTGTTCGTACGGCGCGACGGTGCGCGCCTGACAGTGCGCCCCATGAAAGGCACGGCGCCGCGCCATACCGACCCCGCCGAAGACGCGCGCCTGGGCCGCGAACTGCATGCCAGCGCCAAGAACCGCGCCGAGAACCTGATGATCGTGGACCTGCTGCGCAACGACCTGGGCCGCCTGGCGGAACCCGGATCGGTGCAGGTGCCCAGCCTGTTCACGCTGGAGCGCTACCCCACAGTATGGACCATGACGTCCACCGTCACGGCCGACGCACCGCAGGCCAGCCTGGAACAAGTGGTGCGCGCGCTGTTTCCTTGCGGCTCGATCACCGGCGCCCCGAAGGTGGCGGCCATGCGCCGCATCCGGCAAATGGAAATCGCGCCGCGCGGACTGTATTGCGGCGCCATCGGCTGGCTGGCGCCCAACGGCGATTTCTCGCTCAACGTGGCTATCCGCACCCTGGTGCTGGATAAAGACGGCCATGGCGTCTACAGTGTGGGAGGCGGCATCGTCCATGATTCCGACCCCGAACTGGAATGGCAGGAATGCCTGTGGAAAGCGCGGATACTGGACGACGCCATCCCGCCGCACGCATAGCCGCGGCCTTGGCCGGCCCCTCATTCCGGAACCCGCGCATGTCCCCCGAACTGATCGAGACCCTGCTGGTTACCGCCGATGGCGGCATTCCCCTGCTGGCCCGCCATGTGGCGCGGCTGCAGGCCGCCAGCGCGGCGCTGGACTACCCCTACGACGGCGAAGCCGTGGCGCGCGACCTGCGGGCCGCCGCGGCCACGCTGGTTACGCCGGGGCAGCACCGGCTGCGCCTGCTGCTGGACCGCAGCGGCCGCCGCCACATTCAAACCGCGCCGCTGCCCGCCCTGCCGCCCGGGCAGCAGGCCATGCTGTCCGACCAGTTGCTGGATGCGCGGGAACCGCTGCTGCGCTACAAGACCACGCACCGGCCATGGTATGCCGATGCCACCGCCTGGCTGGCCCGGCATGGCGAGGTGTTCGACCTGCTGTTCCTGAACCAGCATGGCGAACTATGCGAAGGCAGCCGCACCAATGTCTACCTGCAGCTGCGCGGCGTGTGGTACACGCCGCCCGTCGACAGCGGTTGCCTGCCCGGCGTGCAGCGCGCCGAATTGCTGGACAGCGAGCGCGTGCAGGAACGCGTGCTTACCGTGGAAGACTTGCACGCGGCCCAGGCCATCCGCCTGTCCAACGCCCTGCGCGGCTGGTTCGACGTCAGCCTGCGTACCTGAGCTCGCGGCTTCAGGCCGCCCCCACCGTCAGGCCCCCGCACACATACAGCGTCTGCCCGGTAATGAAGCCGGCGCGCCTGTCCAGCAGCATGGCCACCGCATGCGCGACTTCATCCGGCTGCCCGATACGGCCCACGGGGATGGCGGCCGCCAATTCGCGGGTACGGGGGTGGCCGGGCGGGTTGGACTGGTTGAACAGTTCGGTGGCCACCGGCCCCGGCGCCACCGTGTTCACCGTAATGCCGGCACCCGCCAGTTCCAGTGCCCAGGTGCGCGTCATGCCCACCAGGCCGGCCTTGCTGGCCCCGTACGCGCTGCGTCCGGGCTTGCCCAGCGCGGCGCGGCTGCCGATATTGATGACCCGGCCATAACCGCTTTGCCGCATGGCCGGCAGCAGCCCCTGCAACAGCAGCAGGGGCGCCACCAGGTTCACCGCCATGGTGCCCTGCAATACCGGAATCGACAGCTGATCGATGTCGGCCACCTTGATCATGCCGGCGTTGTTCACCAGGTGCAGCACCTGGCGTTGCGCCGCCAGGTCGGCCACGGCCTGGCGCGTCTGCGCGGCATCGGACAGGTCCACCGAGACAAAGGTTTCGTGGGGCAGCAGCGTGGCGGGCGCGCCGCGGCTGAAATTGACGACGTCATAGCCGTCTTCCACCAGGCGGGTGGCAATGGCGCGGCCGATGCCGCGGCTGGCGCCGGTAATCAGGGCAGTGGGACGGGTCATTTTGCGGCGATGCCTCGCTGTTTGATCAGGCCGCCCCATTTCTCGCGTTCGCGCTGTTCGAAGGCAGCCAACTCAGGGCCGAACAGCGTGCCGGGCTGCGCCCCCATGCCCGAGAACTGCTCGGCCAGCTTGGGCGCCTGCAGGCCGCTGCGAGCCGCGGCGATCAGCTTCTGCACCACGGGTTCGGGCGTGCCGGCGGGCGCATACAGCGCGAACCAGGCCGTGACATCGAAGCCCGGCAGGCCGGCTTCATCAAACGTGGGCAAGTCGGGAACCGAAGGGTCGCGCTTCAGCGAAGTGATGGCAATGCCGCGTACCCGCGAGCCGTCGCGGATCTGCGCCAGCGAGCCGGGCAAGTTGTCGAACAGCAGGTCGACTTGCCCGCCGGCCACCGCGGGCAGCGATGCCGACGTGCCCTTGAACGGCACGTGCAGCAATTCAATGCCCGCCACCGCCTCGAAGTAGGCGCCGGTAAGGTGTACCGACGAACCGACCCCGGGCGAGGCATACGTCAGCTTCTTGTCCTTGCGTTCCTTGGCCGCGGCGATCACGTCGGCCAGTGTCTTGTAGGGCGACTGCGTACGCACCGCCAGCACATTGGGCGTGGTGGACACCAGGGCGATAGGCACCAGGTCGCGGCCCGGATCGAACGGCATATTGCTGTACAGGAACTGGTTGATGCTTTGTGTGCCGATGGTGCCCAGGCCCAGCGTATAGCCGTCGGGCGCGCTGCGCGCCACTTGCGCCATGCCCACGTTGCCGCCCGCGCCGGGTTTGTTTTCCACCAGCACTGTCTGCTTCAGGCCGGGTTCCATCGCGTGCGCAATGGCCCTTCCGAAAATATCGGCCGCGCCGCCGGGCGGATACGGCACCACCACGGTCACGGCATGATCGGGGTAGGCGTGGCCCTGCGCGTGGGCGGCGGGCAGCAGGCTGGCGGCCAGCGCGGCGGC
>NZ_JAJMLX010000039.1 GCF_020991325.1 Bordetella petrii
AGCCTGCGCAGCAGGCCGAGGGCGCCTGTATGCGCCCGAGCCCGACGCACGTGCACCGCCGCGCCTGCGCGGACGGCGCGGGACGGGGCAAGGACAAGAACGAACCAATCCGCAAATCCCAGTCAGATCACATACAAATCCACATACTCATGAACCGGCATGGCTTCCAGCGTTTGCTGGTCCAGCGATGCCTCGAGAATGCGCGCCTGCTGCCGGGCCGGGAAGACGCGGGCAAGGTTGGTGCGGAACTTGGCTTCCAGCAGCGGAATGCCTTCCGCGCGTCGCCGCTTGTGCCCGATGGGGTATTCGCACACGATTTCGTCCAGCGTGGTGCCGTCCTGGAATTCCACTGTTAGCGCGTTGGCGATCGAGCGCTTGTCCGGGTCATGATAGTCGCGCGTGAATGCCGGGTCTTCGACGCAGTGGATCTTGCCGCGCAGGGCATCGATGCGCGGGTCGCCGGCAATGTCGTCTTCGTAATCGGCGGCTGTCAGGCGGCCGAACAGTACCGGCACCGCCACCATGTACTGGATGCAGTGATCGCGGTCGGCGGGGTTGTTCAGCGGGCCCTGCTTGTCGATGATACGGATGCACGCCTCGTGCGTGCGGATCGTGACGCGGCGAATGTCGTCGGCCGACTTGCCCGTCGCCGCCAGGCTCTGGTGGATCTGCATGGCGCACTCCACCGCGGTTTGCGCATGGAACTCGGCCGGGAAAGAAATCTTGAACAGCACGTTTTCCATCACGTAGCTGCCGTAAGGGCGCTGGAACTTGAACGGCTGGCCCTTGAACAGGACGTCGTAAAACCCCCAGGTCTTGGCGCTGAGCACCGACGGGTAGCCCATTTCGCCCGTGCGCGCGATCAGCGCCAGCCGCACCGCGCGGCTGGTGGCATCGCCCGCGGCCCAGCTCTTGCGGCTGCCGGTGTTGGGGGCATGCCGGTAGGTGCGCAGGCTCTGGCCGTCCACCCATGCCAGCGACACCGCGTTAAGGGTTTCTTCGCGGCTTAGTCCCAGCATTTGCGCGACCACCGCGGTAGACGCCACCTTCACCAGCACGACATGATCCAGCCCGACCTGGTTGAAAGAGTTCTCCAGCGCGATGCAGCCCTGGATCTCGTGGGCCTTGATCATGCCCGTCAGCACGTCACGCATGGCCAGAGGCGGCTTGCCTGCGGCCACGGCCTTGCGCGACAACCAGTCGGCGGTGGCCAGGATGCCGCCCAGATTGTCGGAAGGGTGGCCCCATTCGGCGGCCAGCCAGGTATCGTTGAAATCCAGCCAGCGGATCATGGCGCCGATGTTGAACGCGGCCTGCACCGGATCCAGCTGGAATTGCGTGCCGGGCACCTTGGCTCCGTGGGGCACGACCGTGCCGGGCACGATGGGCCCCAGCAGCTTGCGGCATGCCGGGTATTCCAGGGCCTCCAGCCCGCATCCCAGTGTATCGATCAGGCAGTTGCGGGCGGTTTCATAGGCCGGCTTGCCCTGGATTTGATAACCGAGCACATAGTCGACAATGTCGGCCAGTACTGAGTCGGGTTCGGGGCGAACGTTGGAGATGGCGGTGGGCATGGGGGGCTTCCTGGGGTCGATCGAACACTGGATTGTCGACAATCTAGCTTATTTTTCCGCAGTTATCTATAATTTCCCCCGGAATTGCTCGTTAATTGTCGACATGGATACCAAAGTCCTACCCTTGCCCCTGGCTTCCGGGGGCGAAGCCGAAACGCTGTCGGATCACGTCTTCCGGAAGATCCAGTCCGCCATCGTCAAGGGCGAGATCGCGCCGGGCAGCAAAATTTCCGAACCCGAGCTGGCACGCACGTATGGCATCAGCCGCGGCCCTTTGCGCGAAGCCATGCACCGGCTCGAGGGCCAGCGCCTGCTGGTGCGCGTGCCCCATGTGGGCGCGCGCGTGGTGTCGCTCACCCAGCAAGAACTGTGCGAGCTTTACGAGATCCGCGAGTCGCTGGAAGGCATGGCGTGCCGCCTGGCCGCCGAGCGCATGACGCCGGCGGCGCTGGATGAACTGCGGCGTGTGCTGCAGGCGCACGAGCGCGACGAAGCCTTCCAGGCCGGCCGCGGCTACTACCAACAGGAGGGAGACTACGATTTCCACTATCGCATCGTGCAGGCCAGTGGCAACCAGATGCTGATTCGCATGCTGTGCGACGAGCTTTACCAACTGGCGCGCATGTACCGCATCCAGTATTCGGCCACGCCGCATCGTCCCCGCCAGGCGTATGCCGAACACCACCGCATTCTCGACGCCATTGCCGACGGCGATGGCGAATTGGCGGAACTCCTGATGCGCAGGCACATACGCGCATCGCGTCTCAACATTGAACGACAGATCGCGCAGGGCAACCTGGCGCGTACCGAGGCATGAACACCAAATACCGCAAGCCCCTGCCAGGCACCGCCCTGGATTATTTCGACGCCCGCGCCGCCGTCGAGGCCCTGACCCCTGGCGCCTATGACAGCCTGCCGTATACGTCCCGCGTGCTGGCCGAGAACCTGGTGCGCCGATGTGAGCCGGCGCTGCTCGACGATGCCCTCAGGCAACTGATCGAGCGGCGCCGCGATCTGGATTTCCCGTGGTTTCCCGCCCGGGTGGTGTGCCACGACATCCTGGGCCAGACCGCGCTGGTTGACCTGGCGGGCCTGCGTGACGCCATTGCCGACAAGGGCGGCGACCCGGCCAAGGTGAACCCGGTGGTGCCGGTGCAGTTGATCGTGGACCATTCGCTGGCGGTGGAGCATGGCGGCTTCGAGCCCGATGCCTTCGAGAAAAACCGCGCCGTCGAAGACCGCCGCAACGAAGACCGCTTCCATTTCATCGAATGGACCCGCCAGGCCTTCCGCAACGTGGACGTGGTGCCGCCGGGCAATGGCATCATGCACCAGATCAACCTGGAACGCATGTCGCCGGTCATCCATGCGCAAGACGGCGTGGCCTATCCCGACACCCTGGTAGGCACCGACAGCCACACGCCGCACGTGGATGCGCTGGGCGTGCTGGCCATCGGCGTGGGCGGCCTGGAAGCCGAGAACGTGATGCTGGGCCGCGCTTCCTGGATGCGCCTGCCCGACATCGTGGGCGTGGAACTCACCGGCCGCCGCCAGCCCGGCATTACCGCCACCGATATCGTGCTGACCCTGACCGAATTCCTGCGCAAGGAAAAAGTGGTGGGGGCCTACCTGGAGTTCTATGGCGAAGGTGCCGCCAGCCTGACGCTGGGCGACCGCGCCACCATTTCCAACATGGCCCCGGAATACGGCGCCACCGCCGCCATGTTCTCCATCGACAACCAGACCATCGAATACCTGAAGCTCACCGGCCGCGACGACAAGCAGGTGCGCCTGGTGGAAACCTATGCGAAGGCGGGCGGCCTGTGGTCCGACACGCTGCATGACGTGCAATACGAGCGCGTGCTGCGCTTCGACTTGTCTACCGTAGTACGCACCATGGCCGGCCCATCCAATCCGCATCGCCGCCTGCCCGTGGCCGACCTGGCCGAGCGCGGCATTGCCGGTGCCGTGGAAAACCAGCCGGGCCTGATGCCGGATGGCGCCGTCATCATCGCCGCCATTACCAGCTGCACCAACACCAGCAATCCGCGCAACGTCATCGCGGCGGGCCTGCTGGCGCGCAACGCCAACCGCGCGGGCCTGGTGCGCAAGCCCTGGGTCAAGACTTCGCTGGCGCCCGGATCCAAGGCGGTGTCGCTGTACCTGGACGAAGCCGGCCTGACGGCTGAACTGGAACAGCTGGGCTTCGGGGTGGTGGCGTTCGCCTGTACCACGTGCAATGGCATGTCGGGCGCGCTGGATCCGGCCATCCAGAAGGAAATCATCGACCGCGACCTGTATGCCACCGCCGTGCTGTCGGGCAACCGCAACTTCGACGGGCGCATCCATCCTTATGCCAAGCAGGCCTTTCTGGCATCGCCGCCATTGGTGGTGGCCTACGCCATTGCCGGCACCATCCGCTTCGATATCGAGCAGGATGTGCTGGGCACGGACGCCGCCGGCAAGGAAGTCCGCCTGAAAGACATCTGGCCCAGCGACGAGGAAATCGACGCCACGGTGCAGGCCGCCGTCAAGCCGGAGCAGTTCCGCAAGGTGTACGAACCCATGTTCGGTATCCGCGAACAGCGCAATGAAGCCATCAGTCCCTTGTACGACTGGCGGCCCCAAAGCACCTACATTCGCCGGCCGCCGTACTGGGAAGGCGCGCTGGCGGGCGAACGCACCCTGCGCGGCATGCTGGCACTGGCGGTGCTGGGCGACAACATCACCACCGACCACCTGTCGCCTTCCAATGCCATCCTGGCTGACAGCGCGGCTGGCGAATACCTAGCCAAGATGGGCCTGCCGGAAGAGGATTTCAACTCGTACGCCACCCACCGGGGCGACCACCTGACCGCGCAGCGGGCCACCTTCGCCAACCCCAAGCTGTTCAATGAAATGGTGCGTGCCGACGACGGCAGCGTGCGGCAGGGTTCGCTGGCGCGCGTCGAGCCCGAGGGCAAGGTGATGCGCATGTGGGAAGCCATCGAGACCCACATGCAACGCAAGCAGCCGCTCATCATCATCGCGGGTGCCGACTACGGACAAGGGTCTTCGCGCGACTGGGCGGCCAAGGGCGTGCGCCTGGCCGGCGTCGAGGCCATCGTGGCCGAGGGCTTCGAGCGCATCCACCGCACCAACCTGATCGGCATGGGCGTGCTGCCGCTGGAGTTCAAGCCGGGCACCGACCGCAAGACGCTGGAGCTGGATGGCACCGAGGCCTACGACGTGGTGGGCGAGCGCAAGCCGCGCGCCGACCTGACGCTGGTGGTGCGCCGCCGCGACGGCAGCACGGTGGAAGTGCCGGTAACCTGCCGCCTGGACACGGCCGAAGAGGTGTCCATCTACGAGGCCGGCGGCGTGCTGCAGCGTTTTGCACAGGACTTCCTCGAAGCAGAATCGGCGGGCGCGCCCCGCAAGGCAGGCTGATTCTTGTACGCGGGCCGGGCGCCTTGGCGGCGCCTGGCCTTTCTTCATCGCGATCCCCGGATTTTCAGGACGGCATCATGGCCCACGCACCCCAGATCAGAATTCCCGCCACCTATATGCGCGGCGGCACCAGCAAAGGCGTGTTCTTCAAACTGACAGATCTGCCCGAGGAGGCGCAGGTTCCCGGCCCCGACCGCGACGCGCTGCTGCTGCGCGTCATCGGCAGCCCCGACCCCTATGGCAAGCAGATCGACGGCATGGGCGCGGCGACTTCCAGCACCAGCAAGACGGTCATCCTGTCTAAAAGCAGCCGGCCCGGGCATGACGTGGATTATCTGTTCGGCCAGGTATCTATCGACCAGCCGTTCGTCGACTGGAGCGGCAATTGCGGCAACTTGTCGGCGGCGGTTGGGCCCTTCGCCATCGCCAATGGGCTGGTCGATGCCCAGCGGGTGCCCGCCGACGGCATGGCCGTGGTGCGTATCTGGCAGGCCAATATCGGCAAGACCATCATTGCCCATGTGCCCATGACGGGCGGCCAGGTACAGGAAACCGGCGACTTCGAACTGGACGGCGTCACCTTCCCCGCTGCAGAGGTGCGCATCGAGTTCCTGGACCCGGCTGATGAAGGCGAAGAGGGCGGTGCCATGTTTCCCACCGGCAACCTGGTAGACGAGCTGGACGTGCCGGGCGTGGGCAACTTCAAGGCCACTTTCATCAATTCCGGCATTCCGACCATTTTCCTGGAGGCCGAGGCGCTGGGCTATACAGGCACGGAGCTGCAGGACGACATCAACGGCGACCCGGCCGCGCTGGCGCGCTTCGAAACCATACGCGCGCATGGCGCGCTACGCATGGGGCTGATCAAGTCACTGGATGAGGCCGCCGGGCGCCAGCACACTCCCAAGGTGGCCTTCGTGGCCAGGCCGGCCGACTACGTGGCATCCAGTGGCAAGCGCATTGCCGCCAAGGACATCGACGTGCTGGTAAGGGCCTTGTCCATGGGCAAGCTGCATCACGCCATGATGGGCACGGCGTCGGTGGCCATTGCCACGGCCGCCGCGGTGCCGGGCACCCTGGTCAACCTGGCGGCAGGGGGCGGCGAGCGCGACGGCGTGCGCTTCGGCCACCCGTCGGGCACGTTGCGCGTGGGCGCGCAGGCAAGCCCGGTGGACGGCCAATGGACGGTGACCAAGGCCATCATGTCGCGCAGCGCGCGCGTGCTGATGGAAGGGGCCGTGCGGGTGCCCGGGGCGCCCGCAGCCTGAGCCGGTGTCTGGCTCCCGCCAGGGTGCCAGACACCGTTATGTGCCGCGATAGTCTCAGTTGTACGGTGTCCGGCACCCAGACGGGAGCCGGACACCTGGCAGTGCTCGCCACGGCCGCTTGAGTAGTGCCATGGGTATCTGACTCCCTGCGGAAGTCAGATACCTGCACCGTCCTGCTTACTTGCGCTTTTCCAGCGGCACGTACTTCTGGTCTTCGGGTCCGATGTAGTTCGCGGTGGGCCGGATGATCTTGTTGTCGACGCGCTGCTCGATGATGTGGGCCGACCAGCCCGCCGTGCGCGCAATGACGAACAGCGGCGTGAACATGGCGGTGGGCACGCCCATCATGTGGTAGCTGACGGCCGAGAACCAGTCCAGGTTCGGGAACATCTTTTTCACTTCCCACATCACGCTTTCCAGGCGTTCGGCGATGTCGAACATCTTGGTGCTGCCGGCTTTCTTCGACAGCTTCTGGGCGACTTCCTTGATGACCTTGTTGCGGGGGTCGGAAACCGTGTACACGGGGTGGCCGAAGCCGATGATCACTTCCTTCGCTTCGACGCGGCGGCGGATGTCGGCCTCGGCTTCGTCGGGGCTGTCGTAGCGCTTCTGCACTTCGAACGCCACTTCATTGGCGCCGCCGTGCTTGGGGCCGCGCAGCGCGCCGATGGCGCCGGTAATGGCCGAATAAATGTCGGAGCCGGTGCCGGCGATGACGCGGCCGGTGAAGGTCGACGCATTGAATTCATGCTCGGCGTACAGGATCAGCGAGGTGTGCATGGCGCGCACCCAGTCGTCGGACGGTTTCTTGCCGTGCAGCAGGTGCAGGAAATGGCCGCCGATGCTGTCGTCGTCGGTCTGCACGTCGATGATGCGGCCGTTGTGGCTGTAGTGGTACCAGTACAGCAGCGCCGAGCCCAGGTTGGCCATCAGGCGGTCGGCGATGTCGCGCGCGTCGGGGATGTTGTGGTCGTCTTTCTCGGGCAGCACGCAGCCCAGTACCGATACGGCCGTACGCATCACATCCATGGGGTGGCTGGCGGCCGGCAGGGTTTCCAGGGCGTCCTGCAGCTGGGCCGGCAGGCCGCGCATCGAGCGCAGCTTTTCCTTGTAGGCCTTCAGCTCGGCCTTGGTGGGCAGCTTGCCGTGCACCAGCAAGTGGGCGATTTCCTCGAATTCGGCGGTGCCGGCGAAATCGAGAATGTCGTAGCCGCGGTAGTGCAGGTCGTTGCCGGTGCGGCCGACCGTGCACAGGGCCGTGTTGCCCGCCACCACGCCGGATAGCGCCACGGATTTCTTGGGTTTGAACCCGGCTTTCTCGGCCACGGGGGCGCTCTGCTTCTTCGCTGTGCTCATGTCTCTGACTCCTGTCTTGCCCATGCGGCGCATGGGCGTCATGGGATGGTGGGAAGCTACTTGCCTTTGCCTTGCTGGAACAGCGCATCGAGCTGCGACTCAAAGGCGTGATAGCCGATGCGGTCGTACAGTTCGTCGCGCGTTTGCATGGTGTCCAGCACGTTTTTCTGGTGGCCGTCGCGGCGGATGGCCTGGTAGACGTTCTCGGCGGCCTTGTTCATGGCGCGGAAGGCCGACAGCGGGTACAGCACCATGGCCACGCCGACACCGCCCAGTTCCTGCACGGAAAACAGCGGCGTCTTGCCGAATTCGGTAATGTTGGCCAGCACGGGCACTTTCACCGCCTGGGCAAAGCGCTCGTAGGTGGGCAGGTCGTAGGCGGCCTCGGCGAAAATGGCGTCGGCGCCAGCCTCCACGCAGGCCAGGGCGCGCTCGATGGCGGCATCCACGCCATGCGAGGCGATCGCATCGGTGCGGGCGATCAGGTAGAAGTCGGAGTCGGTGCGGGCATCGGCCGCGGCCTTGACGCGGTCGGCCATTTCCTGGGTGCTGACGATTTCCTTGCCGGGGCGATGGCCGCAGCGCTTGGCGCCGACCTGGTCTTCGATGTGGCAGGCGGCCGCGCCGAACTTGATCAGGCTTTTCACGGTGCGGGCAATGTTGAAGGCCGACGGGCCGAAACCGGTGTCGATATCGACCACCAGGGGCACATCGCACACGTCGGTAATGCGGCGCACGTCGGTCAGCACGTCATCCAGCGTATTGATGCCCAGGTCGGGCAAGCCCAGCGAACCCGCCGCCACGCCGCCGCCCGACAGGTAGATGGCGCGATAGCCGGCGCGCTTGGCCAGCAGGGCATGGTTGGCGTTGATGGCGCCAATGATCTGCAGGGGGCTTTCTTCGGCCAGGGCCTGGCGGAAAAGGGCGCCGGGAGAGGCGGGTCTGGTCATGGGCGAGTCTCCGAGTGGTGCCCGGACGCTCGCTCGGGCGCCCGGGCCTGATTGATGTAGCGGAAAGCGCCGCATGCCGGGCGAGGCCCGGAGGCTGCGCAATAAATCTGGGCCCTTGCCGCCGGCGGGCGAATCTGCCGGAAAAGACGCAGGTTTATTGCGTAGACGGTAGGTGTCTGACACCCTTGGGGTGTCAGACACCGATAAACGAGGACAGCACCCACGCCGCCTGAAATCGGTGCCCCTCAATCGGGGACGCGCGGATCCGGCTCCGCCGGTCCGCAGCGTCACCCCCTTGAGGGGGGAAGCGCGCAGCGCTTCGGGGGTGGGCCTACTTCAACAAGTCTTGTACGCCGTCGCGCTCTTCCAGCAGCTCTTTCAGCGTGAAGTCCAGGCGCTCGCGCGAGAAGGCGTCGATTTCCAGGCCTTCGACGCGCTTGTATTCGCCGTTTTCGGTGGTAACCGGCACGCCGTAGATGATGCCTTCGGGGATGCCGTACGAGCCATCCGACGGGATGCCCATGGTGACCCATTTGCCGTTGCTGCCCAGCACCCAGTCGCGCACGTGGTCGATGGCGGCGTTGGCGGCCGAAGCGGCCGACGACAGGCCGCGCGCTTCGATGATGGCGGCGCCGCGCTTGCCCACGGTGGGGATGAAGGTGTCGCGGTTCCAGGCGTCGTCGTTGATCAGCTTGGCCAGGCTTTCACCGCCCACGGTGGCAAAGCGGATATCGGGATACATGGTGGGCGAATGGTTGCCCCACACGACCAGTTTTTCGATGTCGGCCACGGCCTTGCCGGACTTGGCGGCCAGTTGCGACAGGGCGCGGTTGTGGTCCAGGCGCAGCATGGCGGTGAAATTCTTGGCGGGCAGGTCGGGCGCCGACTTCATGGCGATGTAGGCGTTGGTGTTGGCCGGGTTGCCCACCACCAGCACCTTGACGTCGCGGCTGGCGACGTCGTTCAGGGCCTTGCCCTGCGCCGTGAAGATCTGGGCATTGACGCTGAGCAGGTCTTTGCGTTCCATGCCGGGGCCGCGCGGGCGGGCGCCCACCAGCAGGGCCACATCGGCGTCCTTGAAGGCGGTGCGCGGGTCGCTGTGGGCGGTGACTTCCTGCAGCAGGGGGAAGGCGCAGTCATCCAGTTCCATGATGACGCCCTTCAGGGCTTTTTGCGCTTTTTCGTCGGGGATTTCCAGCAGTTGCAGAATGACCGGCTGGTCTTTGCCCAGCATCTCTCCCGAGGCGATGCGGAACAGTAGGGCGTAACCGATTTGGCCGGCGGCGCCGGTGACGGCGACACGCATGGCGGGCTTGGACATGAAGGTTCTCCGTAATGATGTTCGGTGAGAAAAATCTCGCCAATCAGTGTAATCGCAGGGCACACCAGAGTGCGCCGCCGGGAGGCCGGCAGATAGCTGTGAATCCTAGATTGAATTTACGTATACGTCAATTGCTCTTATATCTTATATAAGACATAAGACGTTGGACAATGGCCGCCGCGATATGCCACAATAATGTGCTTGCCCGGCGCCCCTTTTCCAGCATCAAGGTGCCGACGGCGTCTGCGCCCCGGCGCGCGGGCCTCGCCAGCCGACAAGCACACACGATAATCCCATGGCAGACCCCAGGCCCGATCCTTCACCACGCAATCGCGCCGTCCGCACGGCGGGCGAGGGGGCCGCTTTCAGTCCGCTGTATCGCCAGATCAAGGAACTGCTGGTGCAGAGCCTGGAGCGTGGCGAATGGAAGCCCGGCGAACTCATCCCCAGCGAAATCGATCTGGCCAGCCGCTTCCAGGTAAGCCAGGGCACGGTGCGCAAGGCGGTGGATGAACTGGCCGCCGAGCACCTGTTATTGCGCCGGCAGGGCAAGGGCACCTTTGTTGCCACCCACCATGAAGCGCGGGTGCGCTATCGTTTCCTGCGCCTGGCCACCGACGAAGAAACCGAGGGCGGGCGCGCCGAAAGCCGCATTCTGGAATGCCGGCGCCTGCGCGCGCCGGTCGAAATCGCCCGCGCGCTGGAACTGCGCGCCGGTGAAACCGTGGTCATGATCCGCCGCCTGCTGTCCATGAACCACCGGCCCACCGTGCTGGACGAGATCTGGCTGCCCGGTTCTATATTCCGCGGCCTGACCCTCGAACTGCTGGCCGCCAACAAAGCTCCCCTGTATGGCCTGTTCGAGACCGAATTCGGTGTCAGCATGGTGCGCGCCGACGAAAAACTGCGTGCCGTCGCGGCGCCTGCCGATGCCGCCGACCTGCTGGGAGTCGGGCCGGGCGTGCCGCTGCTGCAGGTCGAGCGCGTGTCCTATACCTACGGCGATCGGCCGGTGGAGGTCCGCCGCGGGCTTTACCTGACCGATCGCTACCACTACCGCAATAGTTTGAATTGATGAGCTTTTTTCCTACGATTTGATACCGACCCGTTCTCTGGGCGAAAATAGCGTGTTTGTCCGCAAGGGCAATCCACTTTTCGCTGTCACGAATCCCTAGCACCGTAACACCGAGGCCGTCATGTCCGACACCGCTGCCAAGCCACGTCCGCAGTTTCGCAATATTGGTATTGCGCAAATTGTCCGCTACCGCCTGCCCCTGGCCGGCAAATTGTCCATTCTGCACCGCGTCAGCGGGGCGCTGCTGTTCGTCTGTCTTCCCTTGGTCATTCTGCCGCTGTTCGCGGCCAGCGTGGCCTCGCCGGAAAGCTATGCGCAAGTGGCGCAATATGCGGGCAACCCCCTGGTGAAGCTGATCGTCCTGGCGCTGGTGTGGGGCTACCTGCACCACTTCTGCGCCGGTATCCGCTACCTGATGCTGGACCTGCACATCGGCGTGGACAAGGTCTCGGCGCAAAAAAGCGCCGGCGTGGTCTTCGGTGTCAGCCTGGCGCTGACCCTCGTGTTCGCCCTCAAACTGTTCGGAGTTCTGTAAATGGCCGCCTCCAAGAACTTTGGCCCCCAACGCCTGGTCGTGGGCGCCCACTACGGCGTGGTCGATTTCATCGCCCAGCGCATCACCGCGGTCATCATGGCCGTTTATACGCTGGTACTGATCGTCGGCCTGCTGGTCATGCCGTCGTTTTCCTATGAAAGCTGGAAGGCGCTGTTCACCTTCCACGTGTACGCTCTTCCGGTAGGCCAGATCCTGGCCACGCTGTTCTTCTTTGCGCTGGCATGGCACGCCTGGATCGGCGTGCGCGATATCTGGATGGACTACGTCAGGCCCACGGGCGTACGCCTGCTGCTGCAGGTGCTGACCATCCTCTGGCTGGTCGGTTCTATTGTCTATTTCGCGCAAATCCTCTGGAGTATCTAAGCCGTGGCCTCTGTCATGAATTCATTGCCGCGCCGCCAGTTTGATGTGGTGGTGGTTGGCGCCGGCGGAGCCGGCATGCGTTGTTCGCTGCAACTGGCCCAGGCGGGCCTGTCGGTGGCGGTCCTGTCCAAAGTCTTCCCCACGCGCTCGCACACCGTGGCCGCCCAGGGCGGCGTGAGCGCGTCGCTGGGCAACATGAGCGAAGACAACTGGTACTGGCACATGTACGACACCGTGAAGGGGTCGGACTGGCTGGGCGACCAGGACGCCATCGAGTTCATGTGCCGCGAGGCGCCCAATGCCGTGTACGAACTCGAGCATTTCGGCATGCCTTTCGACCGCAACGCCGACGGCACTATCTACCAGCGTCCATTCGGTGGACACACTGCCAATTTTGGTGAAAAACCCGTGCAGCGTGCCTGTGCCGCTGCCGACCGCACCGGCCATGCCCTGCTGCACACGCTGTACCAGCGCAATGTGGCCGCCCGCACCCAGTTCTTCGTGGAATGGATGGCGCTGGACCTGCTGCGCAACGAAGCGGGCGACGTGCTGGGCGTGACTGCGCTGGAAATGGAAACCGGCGACATCTACATCCTGGAAGCCAAGACCACGGTGCTGGCCACCGGCGGCGCCGGCCGCATCTGGGCCGCTTCCACCAATGCCTTCATCAACACCGGCGACGGCCTGGGCATGGCGGCGCGCGCCGGCATTCCGCTGCAGGACATGGAATTCTGGCAGTTCCACCCCACCGGCGTGGCCGGCGCGGGCGTGCTCATTACCGAGGGCGTGCGCGGCGAGGGCGGCATCCTGCTCAACAAGGATGGCGAGCGCTTCATGGAACGCTACGCGCCCACCCTGAAAGACCTGGCGCCGCGCGACTTCGTGTCGCGCTCGATGGACCAGGAAATCAAGGAAGGCCGCGGCTGCGGTCCCGACGGCAGCTATGTGGTGCTGAAGCTCGACCACCTGGGCGCCGACGTCATCAACAAGCGCCTGCCTTCCATCCGCGAAATCGCCATCAAGTTCGGCAATGTGGATCCCATCAAGGAACCCATCCCGGTCGTGCCCACCATCCATTACCAGATGGGCGGCATCCCGGCCAACTACCATGGCCAGGTGCTCTCGCGCGTCAACGGCGAGAACAAGGTGATCAACGGCCTGTACGCCATCGGCGAATGCGCGGCCGTGTCGGTGCACGGCGCCAACCGCCTGGGCACCAATTCGCTGCTGGACCTGATCGTGTTCGGCCGCGCCACGGGCAATCACATCGTGGCCTCGCACCCCGAGCGCCAGCATGCGCACCAGCCGGTGCCCAAGGAAGCCGTCGATTTCTCGATGGATCGCGTCGCCAAGCTGGAAGCCCGCAGCTCGGGCGAAAAGACGCAGGACGTGGCCAATGCCATCCGCGTCTCGATGCAGCGCCACTGCGGCGTGTTCCGCACGCTGGAACTGCTGAACGAAGGCGTGGGCCAGATCGAAGACCTGGCCAAGCAGGCCGAGCACGTGTACTTCAAGGACAAGTCCAAGGTGTTCAACACCGCCCGCGTCGAGGCGCTTGAGCTTGCCAACATGACCGAAGTGGCCCGCGCCACCATCAAGTCGGCCGCCAACCGTACCGAAAGCCGCGGCGCCCATGCCCTGGACGACCACCCGAGCCGCGACGACGAAAACTGGTTGAAGCATACCCTCTGGTATTCCGAGGGCAGCCGACTGGATTACAAGCCCGTCCAAATGAAGCCCCTGACGGTCGAGTCCTTCCCGCCCAAGGCGCGTACTTTCTAAGCAGGATGCTGTTATGAGCACCAAGAGAATCGTCAAATTCGAGATCTACCGCTACGACCCGGACAAGGACGAGCGTCCGTACATGCAGAAGCTGGACGTCGAACTCCAGCCCACCGACAAGATGCTGCTCGATGCGCTGGTGCGCATCAAGAACGATGTCGATGACAGCCTGGCCCTGCGCCGCTCGTGCCGGGAAGGCGTGTGCGGCTCCGACGCCATGAACATCAACGGCAAGAACGGTCTGGCCTGCACCACCAACCTGCGCGAGCTCAAAGAGCCCATCGTGCTGAAGCCGCTGCCCGGCCTGCCCGTGATCCGCGACCTGATCGTGGACATGACGCACTTCTTCAACCAGTACCACTCGATCCGTCCGTACCTGATCAACGACACGCCGCCGCCCGAGCGCGAACGCCTGCAGTCGCCGGAAGCCCGCGAAGAGCTCGACGGCCTGTACGAATGCATTCTGTGCGCGTGTTGCTCGACCTCGTGCCCGTCGTTCTGGTGGAACCCCGACAAGTTCGTGGGCCCGGCCGGCCTGCTGCAAGCCTACCGCTTCCTGGCCGACAGCCGCGACGAGGCCACCGGCGAGCGCCTGGACAACCTCGAAGACCCATACCGCCTGTTCCGCTGCCACACCATCATGAACTGCGCCGACGTCTGTCCCAAGGGACTGAACCCCACGAAGGCCATCGGCAAGATCAAGGAACTGATGGTTCGCCGGACAGTCTAGTAAAAACGGTTAGAGATCAACATGAGCAGCCTGACTGAACTTGAACGGACGCGTTTGCGCTGGAGGGCGCGCCGCGGGCTGCTCGAGAACGACCTGATCATTACCCGGTACCTGGACGCATACGAAACGCAGCTCACCGACGACGACGTGGATGCACTGGCCCAGCTGTTCGAACTGGGCGACAACGATCTGCTCGATCTGCTGTTGGCGCGCAAGGAACCCGAAGGGAATCTGGATACGCCAAAGCTTCGCGCCATTTTGAAGAATATGCGTGAGCTCTGATTAATTGTGAGGAAATAGTGATGAACCTGTCTGACAAAAAAGCCACTCTATCATTCTCGGACGGCTCGCAGCCGGTCGAGTTTCCCGTGTACAAGGGCACGGTCGGCCCGGATGTCATCGACATCCGCAAGCTGTATGGCCAGACGGGCATGTTCACGTTCGACCCCGGCTTCATGTCGACGGCCGCGTGCGAATCGGCCATTACGTACATCGACGGCGACAAGGGCGAACTGCTGTATCGCGGCTTCCCCATCGAGCAACTGGCCGTCAATTGCGACTTCCTGGACATCTGCTACCTGATCCTGAACGGCGAACTGCCCAACCGCGACCAGAAGCACGATTTCGACTCGCAGGTCACGCACCACACGCTGGTGAACGAGCAACTGCACTTTTTCCTGCGCGGCTTCCGCCGCGACGCCCACCCCATGGCCGTGCTGACGGGCCTGGTGGGCGCGCTGTCGGCGTTCTACCATGATTCCACCGACATCACGAACCCCCAGCACCGCCACATCTCGGCCATCCGCCTGATCGCCAAGATGCCCACGCTGGTGGCCATGGCTTACAAGTATTCGCAAGGTCAGCCTTTCATCTACCCGCAGAACGACCTGTCGTACACCGGCAATTTCCTGCGCATGATGTTCGCCACGCCGTGCGAAGAATACAAGGTCAACGAAGTCGTCGAGCGCGCGCTCGACCGCATCTTCATCCTGCACGCCGACCACGAACAGAACGCGTCCACCTCTACGGTGCGCCTGTGCGGTTCGTCGGGCACCAACCCGTTCGCCGCCATCTCGGCCGGCGTCGCTTGCCTGTGGGGGCCGGCTCACGGCGGCGCCAACGAAGCTTGCCTGCAGATGCTGGAAGAACTGCAAGCCAACGGCGGCGTGGCCAAGGTTGGCGAGTTCATGGAAAAGGTCAAGGACAAGAACTCGGGCGTGCGCCTGATGGGCTTTGGCCACCGCGTGTACAAGAATTACGACCCGCGCGCCAAGCTGATGCAGGAAACCTGCAAAGAAGTGCTGCAGTCGCTGGGCCTGGAAAACGACCCGCTGTTCAAGCTGGCCATGGAACTCGAACGCATCGCCCTGGAAGACGACTACTTCGTGCAGCGCAAGCTGTACCCCAACGTGGACTTCTACTCGGGTATCGTGCAGCGCGCCATCGGTATCCCCACCTCGCTGTTCACCGCCATCTTCGCGCTGGCCCGCACGGTGGGCTGGATTGCCCAGTGGAACGAAATGCTGTCCGACCCCGACTACAAGATCGGCCGCCCGCGCCAGCTGTTCACCGGCCACGTCACCCGCGACGTGCCCTCGATGGACAAGCGCTAAAGGCAAGCTCCCGCGCCGCATGCCCGACCGCATGCGGCGCGGCAACAAAAAAAGCCACGCATGCGTGGCTTTTTTTGTTGCCTGGCCCAGGAGCGATTCGCCACCTGCCGGGTGGCTGGCTCCGAAGGCGCCGGACTCCGTTGTGTGCCACGATGGTCTCGGCTAGACGGTGTCTGGCACCCTGACGGGAGCCAGACACCTGGTTAGTGTCCGCTAAAACTCGCCGGCCGATGGCGAACCTCTTCTACATCCTGAGCCAGGCGCCCGTAGATCCGGCTACATTCCGATGCCGCGCGCCATCAGCACGGCAAACAGGGGCAGCAAGATGAACAGGTGGGTCTCGATCATCACCCAGCGGCGCGCGCGCTTGATCTGCGCGTCGTCCGGCGTGTAGCCGGGCTGTTGCAGGGCCTGTTTGCGCCAGCGCAGGAAGGCCAGGGTGGGTGGAATGGAACAGAGCCCGATCAATACAAACAGGCCCATCTTGGCGTGGAACCAGGGGTTGGCCATGTAGAACGCGGCGCCCTTGGCGCCCCAGATCAGGCGCAGCAAGCCGGTGGCCAGCACGGCCAGGGCGGACACCAGGTA
Source organism: Bordetella petrii (assembly GCF_020991325.1). Lineage (GTDB taxonomy): Bacteria > Pseudomonadota > Gammaproteobacteria > Burkholderiales > Burkholderiaceae_B > Bordetella_A > Bordetella_A petrii_E. Next base: position 16,606 of record NZ_JAJMLX010000039.1, read on the forward strand.
CAGCCGGTCGTACAGCGCCAGCCGGCGCACGGTGTCGGGCGGCAGGCCCGGGCGCAGCAGCACCGCTTCGGCGGTCATGATGACCACCAGCACGAAAATGGCCAGGTAATGAAACCAGGCGAGCAGGGCATCTTGCAACATGGAAGCTCCGTGAATTCAGGCTGGGCCTGCCGGGGCCCGGACGGTTGAGGCTTTGACAGGCTGTGGCGTGTTTGTACCACTGTTGGGTGTCGCACCGCGGCAAGGCAAAAATAACGGGCGCCCACAGGGGCGCCCGTCGTGCTTCGCATGCGCCATGCGGCGCGCGGCGATTAGCGGCGCTGCTTGGCGGCGTCGGCGGCCTCCTGCTGCGCATCCACCACGGCCAGGGCCGTCATGTTGACGATGCGGCGCACCGTGGCGCTGGTGGTCAGGATGTGCACGGGGCGGGCCGCACCCAGCAGGATGGGGCCCATCGCGATGCCATTGCTGCCGGTCATTTTCAGCATGTTGTAGGTGATGTTGCCGGTATCCAGATTGGGCATCACCAGCAGGTTGGCCGGCCCCTTGAGCTTGCTGTCGGGGTAGGCCAGGATGCGGATTTTTTCCGACAAGGCGGCATCGGCGTGCATTTCGCCGTCCACTTCCAGTTCGGGGGCGCGTTTTTCCACGATGCGGCGCGCCTCGGACATCTTGAGCGCAGATGCGCTGACGCGGCTGCCGAAGTTGGAATGCGACAGCAGGGCAATTTTGGGCATGACGCCAAAGCGCAGCATTTCGTCGGCGGCCTGGATGGTGATGTTGGCCACTTCCTCGGCGGACGGGTTTTCGTTGACGTGCGTGTCGGTCACGAACAGCGTCTGGTCGGGCAGCATCAGCACATTCAGCGCGGCGTAGGTCTGGCCCGGCTTGCGGCCGATGATCTCTTCCACGTACTTCAGCTGGTTGTCGTACTTGCTGGCCACGCCGCACAGCAGCGCGTCGGCATCGCCACGGCGCAGCAGCATGGCGCCGATCAGCGTGTTGTGCTTGCGGATCATGGCCTTGGCAATGGCCGGCGTGACGCCTTCGCGGCCCTTGAGCTGGTAGTAGGCGTTCCAGGTTTCGTTGAACCGGCTGTCGTCTTCCGGGTCGACGATCTCGAAGTCCTGGCCGGGCACCAGGCGCAGGCCGGCCTTCTTGATGCGCATTTCGATGACGGCCGGGCGGCCCACCAGAATGGGCTCGGCCAGTTTTTCGTCCGCCACGGTCTGCACGGCGCGCAGCACGCGCTCGTCTTCGCCATCGGCGTAGATGACGCGCTTGGGCGCCTTCTTGGCCTGGGCGAACAGGGGGCGCATCAACTGGCCCGAGTGGTACACGAAACCCATCAATTTCTGGCGATAGGCTTCGATGTCTTCGATGGGACGGGCGGCCACGCCGGAATCGGCGGCGGCCTGGGCCACGGCGGGTGCGATCTGCACGATCAGGCGCGGGTCGAAGGGCTTGGGAATGATGTAGTCGGGCCCGAACGACAGTTCCTGTCCGGCATAGGCCATGGCCACTTCGTCGTTCTGTTCGGCTTGGGCCAGGTCGGCAATGGCCTTCACGCACGCCAGCTTCATTTCTTCCGTGATGCGCGTGGCGCCGGCGTCCATGGCGCCGCGGAAGATGAACGGAAAGCACAGCACATTGTTGACCTGGTTCGGGTAGTCGGAACGGCCGGTGGCAATGATGCAGTCGGGGCGGGCGGCGCGCGCCACTTCGGGGCGGATCTCGGGTTCCGGGTTGGCCAGCGCCAGGATCAGCGGCTTGTCGGCCATGGTCTGCACCATTTCGGCGGTTAGCACGCCGGCGGTGGAGCAGCCCAGGAACACGTCGGCGTCGCGCACCACGTCGGCCAGGGTGCGGGCGTCGGTTTTTTGCGCATAGCGCTTCTTGTTGGGCTCCATGTTTTCATCGCGGCCTTCCCAGATCACGCCGCGGGAGTCCACCACGTAGATGTTCTCGCGCTTGATGCCCAGGTGCACCAGCAGGTCCAGGCAGGCGATGGCGGCGGCGCCTGCGCCGGACACGGCCAGCTTGACCTGGCCGATGTCCTTGTTCACTACCTTCAGGCCGTTCAGGATGGCGGCCGACGAAATGATGGCGGTGCCATGCTGGTCATCGTGGAAGACAGGGATCTTCATGCGCTCGCGCAGCTTCTTCTCGATATAGAAGCACTCGGGCGCCTTGATGTCTTCGAGGTTGACGCCGCCCAGCGTGGGTTCCAGCGCGGCGATGATGTCGACCAGCTTGTCGGGGTCGGTTTCGGCCAGCTCGATGTCGAACACATCGATGCCGGCGAATTTCTTGAACAGGCAGCCCTTGCCTTCCATGACAGGCTTGGCGGCCAGCGGGCCGATGTTGCCCAGGCCCAGCACGGCGGTGCCGTTGGTGATGACGCCCACCAGGTTGGCGCGCGAGGTGTACTGCGACGCGGCCTCGTCGCCCCGGTCGAAGATGGCCATGCAGGCCGCGGCCACGCCCGGCGAATAGGCCAGCGACAGGTCGTCCTGGTTGGCCAGGGTCTTGGTGGGGGTCACCGAGATCTTGCCGGGGGTCGGGTACGCGTGATAGTCGAGCGCGAGTTTGGTTAGGGTTTCGTCCATGCTTGAATAAGGCCTTTGCGGCACCGCTGACAAAGTAGAAGACGGGCCGCCTGGGCCCGTCCCGGAAATGCGAAGGCGTCTATTTCAACAGAAAGCGGCACGGCATGCTTGTTGCAGTGCAGCGAATTCCCGCGGCCTGTCAATGTGTCCAGGGGGCAGCAGTGCGTTGCGCCGCCTGCAGCTTTTCCCGCATGCGGTCGCGCGCCGGTGCGTATTCCGCGTTTTCCGAGGCCAGCATGTCCAGTGCCTGCAGCACCATCCAGTCGGCGCCCACCTCGAAGAAATCGCGCAGTTGCGCCCGGGTGTCGCTGCGCCCGAAACCGTCGGTGCCCAAGGTGCGGTACGGGGCCCGCACCCAGGCGCGGATCTGTTCCGGCACGGCGCGCACATAATCGCTGGCCGCCACCACCGGTGCCATGCCGGGCAGGCATTGTTCCACCCAGCCGGCAGCGCTTGCCAGCCCCAGCGCGTGTTCGCGCTCACGGGCCCGGCCGTCGCGGGCCAGTTCCGAATAGCTGGTCACGCTCCATACTTCCGTGGTCACGCCGTATTCATCTTCCAGGGTATCGGCCGCCTTCAGGGCTTCCGCCAGCATCGGACCCGCGCCCAGCAATCGTGCCTGCGGCGTCTGCCGCGGCACGCGCACGCGATGCATGCCGCGCAGGATCCCGGCGCGGGCGCTTTCATCGGGCAGGCTGGGCTGCGGCAGGTTCTCGTTGGTGACGGTCAGGTAATAAAACTCGTCGCACTGTTGTTCCAGCATGCGCCGCATGCCTTCTTCCAGGATCACGGCCACTTCGTAGGCGTGGGCCGGGTCGTAGGCGCGGCAATTGGGCACAGTGCCGGCCACCAGGTGGCTGGAACCGTCCTGGTGCTGCAGGCCTTCGCCGCCCAGCGTGGTGCGGCCCGAGGTGGCGCCGATCAGGAAGCCGCGGGTACGCTGGTCGGCGGCGGCCCAGATCAGGTCGCCAATGCGCTGGAAGCCAAACATCGAGTAATAAATGTAGAACGGCAGCATGGGCAGGCCGTTGACCGAGTAACTGGTGCCCGCGGCCGTCCACGATGAAATGGCGCCGGCCTCGGTAATGCCTTCTTCCAGGATCTGCCCGTCCAGCGCTTCGCGGTAGCACAGCACCGAACCGATGTCTTCGGGCTCGTACAGTTGCCCCTGCGCCGAGTAAATGCCTATCTGCCGGAACAGGTTGGCCATGCCGAATGTGCGCGCTTCATCCGCCACGATGGGCACGATGCGCCGCCCCAGGGTGTCATCCTTGAGCAAGCCGCCCAACATGCGCACGATGGCCATGGTGGATGACATTTCCTTGCCATCGGCCTGCAGCGCGAAGCGCGCCCACTGTTCGCTGGGTGGGGCGGGCAGGGGCGGGGCCTGGATGCGGCGGCGGGGCAGGTGGCCGCCCAGCGAGGCGCGGCGCGCCTGCAAGTAGCGCAGTTCGGCGCTGTCGGCCGACGGCTTGTAGAACTTCAGCGCCAGGCAGTCCGCATCGGATATGGGCAGCGCGAACCGGTCGCGGAACGCCAGCAGGGCATCGTCGTCCAGCTTTTTCTGCTGGTGCGTCGTCATCTTGCCCTGGCCGGCGGTGCCCATGCCGAAGCCTTTCTTGGTTTGCGCCAGGATCACCGTGGGCTGGCCGCGATGCCGCGCCGCCCGGTGGTAGGCCGCGTGGATCTTCACGATATCGTGTCCGCCGCGCCGCAACCGGTCGATGGCCTCGTCCGTCCAGTCGGCCACCAGCGCGGCCAGTTCCGGGTTCTGGTTGAAAAAGTGCGCGCGGTTATACGCGCCATCGTTGGCCGCGAAGGTCTGGAACTGGCCGTCTACCGTGTGCGCGAATGCGCGCGCCAGCGCGCCGCCGGCATCGCGCGCGAGCAGGGCGTCCCAGTCGCCGCCCCAGACCAGCTTGATGACATTCCAGCCGGCGCCGGCGTACAGGGTTTCCAGTTCGTCGATGATGCGGCCGTTGCCGCGCACCGGCCCATCCAGCCGCTGCAGATTGCAGTTCACCACGAATACCAGGTTGTCGAGTTTTTCGCGGGCGGCCAGCGTCAGGGCCGCGATCGACTCGGGCTCGTCCATTTCGCCATCGCCGAAAATGCCCCACACCTTGCGGTCGGACGGTTGCGCCAGCTGGCGGTGCTCCAGGTACCGCATGAAGCGCGCCTGGTAGATGGCATTGATGGGGCCGATGCCCATCGAGCCCGTGGGAAACTGCCAGAAATCGGGCATCAGCCACGGATGAGGATAGGACGACAGGCCGCGCAGGCCGCTCGACCGCGCGGTGATTTCCTGGCGGAAGTGCGCCAGGTCGTCGTCGCGCAGAAAACCTTCCAGGTAGGCGCGCGCGTAGACCCCGGGGGCCGAGTGGGGCTGGAAGTACACCAGATCGCCGCCGAAGCCGTCACTGGGCGCCCGGAAGAAGTGGTTGAAGCCTACTTCGAACAAATCGGCGGCCGAGGCATAGCTGGCAATGTGCCCGCCCAGTTCGCCATGCGCCTGGTTGGCGCGCACCACCATGGCCAGCGCATTCCAGCGGTTGATCGAGGCGATGCGTTCCTCGATGGCCAGGTCGCCGGGGAAGGGGGGCTCGTCGCGCGGCGGAATGGTGTTCAGGTAGGCGCTGCGCGTCTGGCCGGCGGCGCGTACCCCCAGGCCCGCCGCCCGCGCCAGCAACTGGTCCAGCACATAGGCGGCGCGCGCCGTGCCGCCGGCATGCGCCAGCGATTCCAGCGCCTCGCGCCATTCGGCGGTTTCGTCGGGGTCGATGTCGGGGGGCAGGCCGGTGGCCGCGGCGTCTTGCATGGTGCTGTCTCCGTTAGAAGCATCCATCCTAGCGCCACCTTTCTGGCATGGGTAATCAAAAATGCGCCGATGGCGCAGTAGTGTCGGCATAATATGCCGTCAATACGATATTTGGAGAATAATCGTGCCGTCTGCGCTGGACAGTACCGACCGCCGCATCCTTTCCATCCTGCAGACCGACTCCAGCCTGACCAATGTAGAGTTGGCGCGCCGGGTGCATCTGTCGCCGTCCCCGTGCCTGGCGCGGGTCAAGGCGCTGGAAGCCGCCGGGGTCATCCGGGGCTACGTGGCGCTGGCCGACCCGCTGCAACTGGGCCTGAGCCTGAACGTGTTCATCCAGGTCAGCCTGGAAAAACAGGTGGAGGCCGAGCTCGAGCGCTTCCAGAATGCCATGGCCGACTGCCCCGAGGTGATGGAGTGTTATCTGATGAGCGGCGATTCCGACTACCTGCTGCGCGTGGTGGTGCCCGACATGCAGGGGCTGGAACGCTTCGTCGTCAGCCGCCTGTCGCGTATTCCGGGGGTGCGCAACATCCGTTCGGGTTTTGCCCTGAAGCAGGTCAAATACCAGACGGCATTGCCGCTGGGTTAGAAAGGCGCATCACGCGCCGGGCGTAGAATCGACGGGAAGATTTTCCCTGGAGACTGCATCCCATGGCCGAACCCGCGCGCGTTCCTGATTCGATGACCCTGCCTGAACTGACTGTGCGCGGCGTCATTGTCGGCGCCCTGATTACGGTGGTGTTTACGGCGTCGAATGTCTTCCTGGGGCTGAAAGTAGGGCTGACGTTTTCGTCGGCTATTCCGGCGGCGGTAATTTCGATGTCGGTGCTGCGCATGTTCCGCGACGCCAACATCCTGGAAAACAACATGGTGCAGACGCAGGCCTCGGCCGCGGGCACGCTGTCGGCCATTATCTTCATCCTGCCGGCCCTGGTCATGATGGGGCACTGGCACGGCTTTCCTTTCTGGCAGACGCTGGGCATCTGCGCGGCCGGGGGCATGCTGGGGGTGATGTTCACCATTCCCCTGCGCCACATCATGGTGGTGCAGAGCGACCTGCCGTACCCCGAGGGCGTGGCGGCGGCCGAAATCCTGCGGGTGGGCAGCGGCGGAGCCGACGCATCCGCCGCGGATGCCGCGCCGGCGGGCAAGCCTGCCCCCACTGGCATGGCCGACATTCTCAGCGGCGCCGGCGTGGCGGCGGCCGTCAGCTTCGCAGCCAACGGCCTGCGCGTGCTGGGTGACGGAGTCAGCCTGTGGCCCACCATCGGCGCGGCCGTGTTCCGCCTGCCCATGGGGTTTTCGCTGGCCCTGCTGGGGGCGGGCTACCTGATAGGCATCGTGGCGGGCCTGGCCATGCTGACCGGCCTGCTGATTGCCTGGGGGGTGGCGGTACCCGTCCTGACGGCCATGGGCAGCATGCCGGCCGGCCAGTCGGCGGCCGACTACGCCACCGGGTTGTGGAGTTCCCAGGTGCGCTTCATCGGCGCGGGGGTTATCGGCGTGGGGGCCATCTGGACGCTGGCGACCTTGTTCATGCCCATGGTGCGCGGCATCAAGGCCTCGTTCTCGGCCTTCGGCAAAAGCGGGGCGGCAGCCCGGGGTGCCGTGCCGCGCACGGAACAAGACCTGTCGCCGCGCTGGATTTCGCTGGTCACCCTGGTGCTGGTGGCCATCCTGGTGGCCACGTTCGCGGTGTTCCTGGGAGCCGAGCCCGTTACCGCAGGCAGCGTCGGCATGCTGGTGACCTATTCGGTGGCGTTCGCCTTTATTTTCGGTTTCCTGGTGGCAGCCGCCTGCGGTTACATGGCCGGGCTGGTGGGCTCGTCCACCAGCCCGATTTCCGGTGTGGGCATCGTGGCCATCGTGCTGGTGTCCCTGCTGGTGCTGGCCCTGGAAAGCGCCGGCGGCCTGCTGGGCACGCCGGAGGGTGTGCAGATGGCCATTGCGCTGGCCATTTTCACTACGTCGGCCGTGGTGGCGGTGGCGTCCATCTCGAACGACAACCTGCAAGACCTGAAAACCGGCTGGCTGGTGGGCGCCACGCCGTGGCGCCAGCAGGTGGCGCTGCTGATCGGCTGCGTGGTGGGGGCGGCCGTCATTTCCCCCGTGCTGGACTTGCTTTACAACGCCTACGGGTTTGCCGACGCGCTGCCGCGCCCGGGCATGGACCCCGCGGCAGCCCTGTCGGCCCCGCAGGCCACCCTGATGCTGGCCATTGCCCAGGGCATTTTCACGCACCAGTTGAACTGGGCCATGATCCTGATAGGAATGGCAGTGGGAATGGGGCTGATCCTGGTGGACCAGGTGTTGGCGCGTACTTGCAGGGTGGCTCGCATGCCGGTGCTGGCGGTGGGCATCGGCATCTACCTGCCGCCCACGGTCAGCGCGCCGCTGGTCGTGGGGGCGCTGCTGGCCTGGCTGCTGGAGCGCGCCCTGCG
>NZ_JAJMLX010000390.1 GCF_020991325.1 Bordetella petrii
CCGGCGCGTTGGGCACCGCGCCAGCAGGGCGCGCGGAAGGCGCGGCGGGCAACGGCGCCACGCGGGTGCCCTGGCGGTCTGCCCGCACATAGCCTTCGGCCGTCAACTGCGCATAGGCCAGCAGCACCGTGTTGCGCGAAATACGCAATTGCTCGGCCAGCGCGCGCGAGGCCGGCAGGCGGCTGCCAGGTGGCAGGCGGCCATCCAGAATCGATTGCTTCAGGCGTTGCAGCAGTTGCCGCTGCAAGGTCTGGCGCCCTTCGGGCGCTGCCAGCTGGCTGTCGAGCAGGGTGGCGCGAATATCCATGGCACCATGAAATAAGCTATTTATGGTGCTTTTTAGCATGCCACGATTCCGCTAGTGTAGGGGGTGCCGGCCTTTTCATGCCGCCTCTTCAAAAGGACACCCAGCATGCCCACCGTTACGTCGCCGCAGCAGCCCGTCGGCTTTCCCATTCCCAACTGGACCGCGCGTCCGCGTCCGCCGCGCGAGCCCATGGCGGGCCACTATTGCCGCCTGGAGCCCCTGGATGCCGAGCGCCATGGCGCGCAATTGCACGCCGCATTCAGCCAGACGCCCGACGGCAGCGACTGGACATACACCTACGCGGGGCCGTTTGCCGACGAGGCCAGCTATCTGCAATATGCCCGCGGCGCGCAGGCATCTGAAGACCCGCAGCATTTCGCGGTGATCGACCTGGCCAGCGGCCGTGCCGTGGGCACCCTGGCGGCCATGCGCATCGACCCGGCCAATGGGGTGATCGAAGTGGGCAGCGTGGCGTATTCACGCCTGCTCAAGCGCACGCCCGCCGCCACCGAGGCCCAGTATCTGTTGATGCGCCGCGCCTTCGACCAACTGGGCTACCGGCGCTACGAATGGAAGTGCGACAGCCTGAACGCGCCGTCGCGCGCGGCCGCCCAGCGGCTGGGTTTCCAGTTCGAGGGCATTTTCCGCCAGGCCGTGGTGTACAAGGGCCGCAATCGCGACACCGCGTGGTTCTCTATTCTGGACAGCGAATGGCCGGCGGTACGCAGCGGCCTGGAGCAATGGCTGGCACCCGACAACTTCGATGCGCAGGGCCGGCAGCGGCAGCGGCTGGCGGACCTGATCGCGGCGGCGCGGCCGGCGGGCTGAAGGCCAGCTCAGCGCGGTGCGGGCGGGGCCCGGTGCCGGGCCAGTTTTTCCTGCAGCAGGCCGGCGCCGCTGACCATCAGGATGCCGCCCAGCACCAGCAGGGCTCCGGCCGCAAAGGCGGCGTCCAGCGGCTCATCCAGGATCAGTACGCCGAAGGCCACGCCGAACAGCGGGGTCATGAACGACAGGATGGACAGGCGCGTGGCCAGGTAGCGGCGCAGCAGCCAGAACCAGACCAGCAGGCTGAACAATGCCACCCCCAGGGTCTGGAACGCCATGCTGGCCATGGCGGCGCGGGAAAACACGGGCGCGCCCTGGCCGGCGGCCCAGGCGAACAGCGGCAGCGCCACGCCGGCCACGGCCATCTGATATAGCAGCGTCTTGGTGGCGGGCGCCTCGGACAGGCGGGATTTGCGGATGGCCACGGTGGTGGCGCCCCATGCCGCGCCGGCCAGAATGCCCAGTAGGTCGCCCAGCAGCATGGCAGGAGCGTCGATCTGCTCGCCGCGTCCCAGGAAGGTTACGGCAATGCCGGCAAAGGCGGTCAGCACACCCAGCCACTGCAGCGGCCGCAGGCGTTCTTCGGGCAGGGCCAGGTGCAGGCCCAGCGCGGTGAAGATGGGGGCCGTGTACAGGAACACCGACATATGGGAAGCGGTGGTGTACAGCAGGCCTTGCGCCACCAGCAGGAATTCGGCGGCGAACAATATTCCGGCCAGCAGGCCCGGCGCCAGCGTGCCGTCGGTAAAGGCCGCGAGGCCTTCGCGGCGCAGCACCAGGACAGCCAGCACGATGGCGGCGAAAGCCGACCGCATGCCGATCTGCAGCGTGGGGGAAATATCGGCCGCCACCAGCTTGATGGCGATCTGCTGGAACCCCCAGCACAGGCACAGCAGCACCATCAGCGCGGTGGCCCGGGTGTCCAGCGGCAGGCGGGTGGCGGGCGCCATGGCTTCAGGGAAGCTCGGCCGGATAGCTGTCCAGTGCCAGGCTGATTTGTTGGCGCAGGTCCCATTCGGCCAGCGAGGCGTTGACCGGGCCATAGAATGCGCCGTCGCGCGTCAGGAACAAGGCGGGCAGGTGAAAAACTTCGTAGCGTTCCACCAGCCCGCCGTTGTCGCCGGCGTCTATCCAGCAAAGCCGGTCTACCGGCAGGTCCAGTTGCGGCAGTTGCTCGCGCGCCACTTTGCAGGTGCCGCAGGTGCGGCTGTGGAAAGCCAGCAGCGACAGTCCCGGCGCATCGAGCAGGTAGCGGTCGGCGGTGCTGTCGGTCAGGTCGATCTGCTGCATGGGCCGGGCCCTGGTGGTCGGTATGGGGAAGGTCGGACGATAGCGCATTCGGCGGCCCCCCGCAGGGGCCGCCGCGATATCAGCGCGACAGCGCGCCGTCGAGTTCCCGCACCGTGTCGTACAGCACCCGCGTGCCATCCAGCAGTTGCGCGGGCTCGATCCACTCTTCCGGACAATGGCTGCGCCCGCCCAGGCACGGAATGAACACCATGCCGATCGGCCCGGTGGGCGCCATGTACACGGCATCGTGCCCGGCCCCGCTGGGCAAATGCATGGACGCATAGCCCAGGCGGCCCGCGGCGGTTTCGATCGCCTGCATCACCAGGGGCGAGCACGCCGTCGGGTGGGCGCGGCTGAGCGGCGCCATCGAGGCCTGCAGGCGCAGCTCGGCCAGGCCATCGGCCTGTTCCGCCATCAGGGTTTCCGGGAAAGAGTCCAGTACGGCGTCGCTGTCGCTGCGCACTTCCAGGGTCAGTTGCGCGCAGCCGGGCACCGCATTGGCGGCATTGGGCGTGATCTCGATGCGGCCGACGGTGGCCACGACATAATGCGGCTTGCCGCTAAGTTGGCTGGCCTGCCGGTTGGCGGCGTCGATCAGGCGGGCGGCGCCCACCAGCGCGTCGCGGCGGATGTCCATGGGTGTGGTGCCGGCATGGTCGGGCTGGCCCGTCACGGTGATCTGCACGCGGCGGATGCCCACGATATGGGTGACCACGCCGATGGGCAACTGGCGGCTTTCCAGCACCGGGCCCTGTTCGATGTGCAGCTCCACGAAGGCGGCCGTATCGCCCGCCTGCCGCAGCGGCGCCTGCAGGGCCGCCGGGTCGCCGCCGATGCGGCG
>NZ_JAJMLX010000391.1 GCF_020991325.1 Bordetella petrii
GCCCGACCTGAAGCGCGAGATCATCGCGCGGACCCGGGGCCGCAGCAGCGGGGAATGGATTGGACGCCTGGATTCCGCCGGCGTGCCCTGCGGATCTGCCGGCGGAGGCAAGCCCTGTGTCGCTTGCGGCACTTCCGCCCCGGTATCGGCATCGGGCTCGAACATGTCCAGCGCGCGCGCGCTGGCCAGGCGGCGCAGCAGCGGCGCCGGCAGGGGTTCCATGCGCGAATAGTCGTCTATATAGACATCCAGCCCATCCATCACGTTGTAATGGGGGTCGGAGAACAGCTTCTTCAGCGCCGCGTTTTTTACCTGCGGCGCGACCCGCGCGGCGACGAACGGCGAGAAATCGGAATCGGCGGTAAGGGCGCGCACATCGTCCAGCGTCAACGGCGGCGTTTCGGGCGCGGCCTGGCGGACGGCCGGCAATGTGCCCTGGCTGGCGGCGCCAGTGCCATCGGACGCATGCTCACCGCCTTGCGCCGGGTCGGCCGGCGCTTCGTCGGCCGCGGGCAGGCCCGCGCGGGCCTGGGTTTTGCGCCGCGACCAGCGGTGCAGGAAGCCGTCGTGTTCGGAGTCGGTCATGAGCCACCCTCGCCGCGGAATTTCTTGGTGGTGGACACCGAAGCCGGATTGCCGAAGCGGTCTTGCAGCGACTGGAAGCTGGCCGGGCGCTTGCGCCGCTTGGGCTCGGGCACATAGTGGGTGGCGATGAAGGCGTTCAGCCAGTCGACGATGACGGGCGGCGCCGGCACCTGCTCGACGGTTTCCTGCGCGTCCAGCCAGCGGCCGGCATCATGGTAGCTGAGCGTGACAATCTCGGGGCGGGCCCGCGGTTCCCCGCCGTCGCCGGCATCGTGCATGCGCCACAGCACGAACCAGCAGGGCGCGGGCGTGGTGGCGTTCAGCACGTAGCCTTCGGCATCGTCCTTGAATAGCCGCACGGTGTAGCCGGGATGCAGCCAGCGTTCCTGCGAGTGGTCTTGATAAAGCAGCCGCGCGGCGGTGCCGAAGGTGTCTTCGTTGGCCACCACGTCGTCCAGCACCCAGCGCCATTCCTGCCATTGGCTCATGGGCCCGGTGATGCGTTCCTTGCGCATCACCACGGCCACGTCCAGGGTCAGGGGCAGGGTGTCGCTCATGGCAGCCCCTAGCTTGCCCGGCTGATGGAAATGGCCGACAACTTCGAGGAATGGTCTTTGGCCATGGCGGCGATGGACACGGCCACCTGGCGGGCCACCGCCTTGTACAGGCCGGCGACTTCGCCGTCGGGGTCGGCCACCACCGAGGGCTGGCCGCTGTCGGCCTGCAGCCGGATATTGATGTCCAGCGGCAGGGCGCCCAGGTATGCCAGGTTGTAGTCGGCCGCCATCGTCTTGCCTCCGCCCGCGCCGAATATGTGTTCGGTATGGCCGCACTGGCTACAGACATGCATAGCCATGTTTTCGACCACGCCCAGGATCGGTACCCCGACCTTTTCGAACATTTTCACCCCCTTTCGGGCGTCCAGCAAGGCGATGTCCTGCGGGGTGGTGACAATGACCGCGCCGGTCACGGGCACCTTCTGGCTGAGCGAAAGATGGATGTCGCCGGTGCCGGGGGGCATGTCCACGACCAGGTAGTCCAGGTCTTTCCAGTTGGTCTGGCGCAGCAATTGTTCCAGCGCCTGCACCGCCATGGGCCCGCGCCAGATCATGGCTTCGTCGGCATCCACCAGGAATCCGATGGACATGACCTGCACCCCGTAGTTTTCCAGGGGTTCCATGGTGTTGCCGTCTTCGCTTTGCGGGCGCGCGGCTATGCCCATCATGAGCGACTGGCTGGGCCCGTAGATGTCGGCGTCCAGCAGGCCCACGCGCGCGCCTTCGGCGGCCAGCGCCAGGGCCAGGTTGACGGCGGTGGTGCTTTTGCCCACCCCGCCCTTGCCCGAGGCCACGGCGACCACGTTCTTGATATTGGGCAGCAGGGCCACGCCGCGCTGGGCCACATGCGGCGCGATGACCGAGCGCAGGTTGACCGACACATTGCCTACGCCGGGCACGCGCTTGGCGGCGGCGATCAGTTCGCCGCGCAGCGCGGCAACCTGGCTTTTGGCGGGATAGCCCAGCTCGACATCGAAGGCCACATCGGCACCGTCGATCTGGAGATTCTTGACCGCCTTGGGGCCGGCCAGCGGCTTGCCTGTATTGGGGTCGATTACGGCCTGCAAGGCCTGCAACAAGGTTTCGGAAGCGACCATGGGGGCCTGGTATGGAGAAGTCGTCAACAATGGCAAAGGCCGCCACCGCGGCCGCGTCGAGCCATGTTAGCAGAGGCATTTGCGCCACCGCACACCACCGCGCAGGCCCCGCTCGAAGAGGAGAGGGGGTCGTCTATACTGGCCGCCATACCGCGATGCTGAGCGCGGCGTTTTTTCTCGCGTCTTATGATCGACAAAACCGACATCACGGGCCTGATACTCGCGGGCGGGCGCGGCAGCCGCATGGGCGGCGTCGACAAAGGCCTGCAGAACTACCTGGGCATGCCCATGGCCGTGCACGCCTTGCTGCGGCTGTCGCCGCAGGTGGGCACGTGCATGATCAACGCCAACCGCAACCTGGGCGCCTACGAAGCCATGGGCGTGCCGGTATGGCCCGACAACCTGCCTGATTTCGCCGGCCCCCTGGCCGGGCTGGCCGTGGGGCTGGAACGCTGCGAAACCGCCTACCTGGCCACCGTGCCCTGCGACTGCCCGCGCTTTCCCGCCGACCTGGTCGAACGCCTGGCCGAAGCCCTGGCCAGCCAGGACGCCGACATCGCCATGGCGGCCACACGACAGAATGGCGCGCTGCGCACCCAGCCCGTGTTCTGCCTGATGAAAACCTCGCTGCTGTCCAGCCTGCTGGCATTCCTGCAAGGTGGACAGCGCAAGATCGACACCTGGACCAGCCAGCACCGCTGCGTCGAGGTGTGCTTCGACGACGCGCAGGCCTTTGCCGGCGCCAACACCCTGGCCGAACTGCAGCAACTCCAGCCATGACCCGCCCCTTGCCCCCCAGCCTTGCTTCCATTGCGTCGTGCATCAGCGGCTACGACCCCAGCGCCCTGCCCGTCGAGCAGGCCCGCGCCTTCATCGACCAACTGGTGCCGCGCCTGCGCGCCACCGAAATGCTGCCGCTGCGTTCGGCCCTGGGCCAGGTACTGGGGCGCGCGGACCTGCAGGCGCAATTCGCCAAGCAGGGTTTCGACGCGCAATGGATGACGCCTGCT
>NZ_JAJMLX010000392.1 GCF_020991325.1 Bordetella petrii
CCAATTGGGGACGTGCGTCGATCCAGCGCTGCAGCGCGGCCAGCGCGGCCTGGCCCACCGGCACGCTGCGGCGCTTGCCGCCCTTGCCCAGCACCACGACTTCGGCCTCGGCCATATTCAGCCAGCTGCGCGATTCGTAATCGGGGCTGCGTTCATAGCGCATGTCCAGGCTTACCAGTTCCGACAGCCGCAGCCCGCTGGAATACAGCAGTTCGAACATGGCGCGGTCGCGCAGGCCGGTTGGTTCGTTGGCCAGCCTGGCGGCGGCGTGGTCCAGCAGCGCCTGGGCCTGTTCTACCGACAAGGCCTTGGGCAGGCCGCGCGCGGCCTTGGGAGCGCGCACGCCGGCAACGGGGTTGCCGGCCAGTTTGGCCGCCGGCGCCCACCACTGGTAAAAGCCGCGCCAGGCGGCCAGCGTGCGGGCCAGGCTGCGCGGCCCCAGCCCCTGTGCGTGCAGGCGCGCCACGAACTGGCGGATATGCCCGTTGGACAACTGTTCCAGCGGCAGGCGCCCGACTTGCGCCAGCTGGGCCAGTTGGCGCAAGTCGCGCTGGTAGGCGTCCAGGGTATGCGCGGAATAACGCCGATGCGACCGCAAGTGCTGCAGCCATGTGTCCATGGGCCGCGGCAGGGTGTCGGTAGCGGGGTCGTCCGGGTTCATGGCGTGGGTGGGGGCAGCCGTGCGCCCCGGATCAGGGCTGGGCCGCCGCCGGCGTGTCCAGCCGCCGCAACGTGGCCGAGGCCAACCGGCCGATGGCTTCCAGGAATACCGTGCCCATTTCCGGGTTGAAGCGTTCCGGGTCGTCGGACCCGAGCACCAGCAGGCCGATGCTGGGTTGGTCGGCGTCGAAGCGCAGCGGCACCAGGGCCAGCGACTTGGGCTTGGCATCCAGCCAGCCGGCGGCTTCGAACTCGGTGTCGGGGCCGCAGTAGGGGGCCTTCAGGCTGTCGGCGAAGGCGTGCACGTCGGCCGATACCGGCTCGCCATAGCCCGCGTCGGGCAGGCCGGGCAGGTTCCACAGACGCATGGCCACGTGGTTCAGGTCGAATTGTTCGGCCAGGCCCAGGGCGATTTCGCCGGGCAGGTGCTGGGGTTCGGTTTCACCCAGCAGGCGGCAGCACCATTGCGACACGCGTTCGCCGATGGCCTCGTTGGAATCGGCGTGGTGCACCAGTTCGTTCAGGCGCCATTCGAGTTCGCGGTTGCGTTCGCGCAGCGTGAAAATCTGCCGTTCGCCCAGCGAAATGGCGCGGGCGCCGTGCGGGTGCGGCACCTGCAGGGTGGAGAAGACTTCGGCGTGTTCATCGAAGAAGTCGGGATTGTTCTGCAGGAAATCCGCGACGTCCTGGGCAGTGAGAGCGGTATCGGTCATGAAGGCTATCGGCCGAGGGCCATGGAAAAGACGAGTTTGTCGATGTCGACCTGGCCCGAGAACACGGACGTGGCCGGGCCGGTCATGCGCAGGCGTTCGCCGTTCCAGTCGATGGAGAGCATGCCGCCGCGCGTGTGTACGCGTACGGGTGTGTCGAGCAGGCCGCGCCGGATGCCGGCCGCCACGGCCGCGCAGGCGCCGGTGCCGCAGGCCAGCGTTTCCCCCGCGCCGCGTTCGTACACGCGCAGGCGGATGGTGTGGCGGTCGATTACCTGCATGAAACCGGCGTTCACGCGCCGCGGGAAGCGCGCATGGCGTTCGACCAGCGGGCCCACCACGGCCACCGGCGCGGTGTCGACGTTGTCGACCTGCTGCACGGCATGGGGGTTGGAAATGGCCACGGCCGACACCCGCACGCTGCGCGGCATGTTGGCCGGGGCGTCGGGCAGGTCCAGTTCCCACAGGGTGTCCTGGCCCTGCACCGTACTGGCCAACCCGGCGGTGTCGAACGGCAGGGCCGCGGGGTCAAACCGGGTAATGCCCATGTCCACGGTGACCTGTTCGTCGTCGCCTTCGTCTAGCACCAGGATGCCGGTGGCGATTTCCGCGCGCAGCGGGTTGCGGTCGGACAGACGTTGTTCGTGCACGAAGCGCACGAAGCAGCGCGCGCCGTTGCCGCAGTGTTCGACTTCGGACCCGTCGGCGTTGAATATGCGGTAGCGGAAATCGGCGTCGGGGCTGGTGGCGGGTTCCACCAGCAGGATTTGGTCGGCGCCGATGCCGAAATGCCGGTCGGCCAGGGCGCGGGCGCGCTCGGGCGTCATGGCGATGGATTGGCGCACGCCGTCGAGGACAACGAAATCGTTGCCCGCGCCGTGCATCTTGGTGAAATTCCAGATCATCGGGCGATTATCGCCCATTACGCGCGGCTTCAGTAGAACTTGGCCTCGCCCGGCGGGCGCGTCTTGAAGCGGCGGTGCACCCAGTAATACTGGCTGGGGCAGCGCCGCACCCAGCTTTCGATATCGCGGTTCAAGCGCGCCGTGGCGTCTTCCAGCGAGCCGTCGCCGGGGAAGTCTTCCATGGCGGGCAGCACTTCCACGTGGTAGCGGCCGGTGTCGGGATTCCAGAAATCCACCACCGGCAATACCGTGGCGTTCCATTTGCGCGCCAGTTGCGCGGTGGCCAGCAGGGTGGCGGCCGGCACACCGAAAAACGGCACGAACACCGCGCCGCTGCGGCCGAAATCCATGTCGGGCAGGTAATACACCGGCCGCGGCGCGCGCAGGTGGCGCACCAGGTCGCGCACGCCGTCTTTGCGGCTGACCAGGAAGACCTCGTTGAAGCGGGCCCGGCCGTCGCGCACGATGGCGTCCACCGCCGGGTCGCTTTGCGGCGTGTACATGGTGGCGCTGCTGGGCACTTCCATGGTCAGCCGGGTGGCGGCGGCATCCAGGGCCACGAAATGGGGCGCCAGCAAGATGACCGGGTGGCCCTGGGCGATGCAGTCGTTGATGCGGTGCCCGCCTTCCTGGGTGACCAGTTCGCGGACGGCCTCGGGCGTGCCGTACCACAGTACGCCGCGGTCGACGATGGTTTGCGCCAGGGCGCGGAAGTGTTCGCGTGTCCAGCGTTCGCGCACGTGTTCGGGTTCGTCTGGGAAGCACAGCTGCAGGTTCTTGCGCACGATGCGCGCGCGCGAGCGGGCCAGCTTCAGGGTCAGCCAGCCCAGCGTGGCGCCGATGCGCTGGCGCGTGGCCGGGCGCACGCGGCCGAACCAGGAGAACAACGCGTGCAGGGCGCGGATTTTGAAGTCATTCATGGGCGGGGGGCGGTTCGGCCGGTTCAGCGTGCGCCGAGG
>NZ_JAJMLX010000393.1 GCF_020991325.1 Bordetella petrii
CTTCGGTGGGGGTGCCGATTTGCTCGGGCACGCCCTGGTACATGACGATCATGCGGTGGGCCAGGGTCATGGCCTCGGCCTGTTCGGCGATGGCTTTTTCCAGGTCGCCGATCAGGTTAGAAAGACGGCTGTCGTCGCGCCCCAGGCGGCCGGCTTCGGCGCGCTGGGCGGCAATCTGCCCTTCCAGCCGTGCCAGCAGGGAGGCGCGTTCTTTCTGCTGCGCCACCAACTCGGTTTTCTGTTCAGCGGTTTCGGCGGTGGTTTTCTGGATGTCGGCGCGGCGCGCGTCGGCCTGGCCCTGCAGGCTGGCCAGGCGTTCAAGATCCTGGCGCAGGGCCTGCACTGTCTGGGCGCGGGCGCTGGACACGTAGCCCAGGTAGCCCAGGTTGCGGCCCAGTTGCTGGGGGTCGTCGCCGGACAGCAGCGCCGTCCAGGGCGACAGGCCGCTGGTGTACTGGGTACGCAATTGCTCGGCCAGCTCGCCGCGGCGCTGCTGCAGCAACTGCTGCTGCGCGCCGATCTGCTTTTCCAGGCCGGTCAGTTCGGATTCGGCCTGGCGCTGGTCGGCCGCCAGGCCGGCCAGCCGGCGATTGATGCGCGAAATGGCCGATTCGGACTCTTTCAGGGCATCGGCCGCTTCTTTGCGGGCGGCCTCGCGGTCGTCGATCTGCTTTTGCAGCGAGCCGATGCGGTCGCGCAGCGCGGCCTGCTGCTTTTCGGCTTCGGTCTGGCGGCTGGCCAGGTCCGACGAGGCAGCAAAGGCGGGCCCCGGCGCCACCGCCACGGCCGCCGTCAACAGCAAACCCGCCACAAACCGCATGTATTAGTCCTTTTTGGCCTTGCCCTGGGCCGCCACGGCCGCCATGGCGGCTTCGATCTCGGCGGCATCGCCCAGATAATAATGGCGGATGGGGCGCAGCGCTTCGTCCAGTTCGTATACCAGGGGCTGGCCGGTGGGGATGTTCAGGCCCACGATGTCGTCGTCCGATATATTGTCCAGGTGCTTGATCAGGGCGCGCAGGCTGTTGCCGTGCGCGGCCACCAGCACGCGGCGGCCGGCGCGGATGGCCGGGGCGATGGATTCATTCCAGAACGGCAGCACGCGGGCCACGGTGTCTTGCAGGCACTCGGTGGCGGGCAGTTGGTCGGCCGGAATCTTGGCGTAGCGCTGGTCGAAGCGCGGATGGCGCTCGTCGTCGTGGGCCAGGGGCTCGGGCGCGATGGCGTAGGCGCGGCGCCAGATCAGCACTTGTTCGTCGCCGTACTTGGCGGCCGTTTCGGCCTTGTTCAGGCCCTGCAGGTTGCCGTAGTGGCGTTCGTTCAGGCGCCAGCTGATGCCCACCGGGGTGTACATGGCGTCCATGGCGTCCAGGGCGATCCACAGGGTGCGGATGGCGCGCTTGAGCACCGAGGTGTAGGCCAGGTCGAACTCGTAGCCTTCTTTCTTGAGCAATTCGCCCGCCTTGCGGGCCTGCTCGCGGCCGGTGTCGGTCAGGTCGACGTCGGTCCAGCCGGTGAAGCGGTTTTCCAGGTTCCACTGGCTTTCGCCGTGGCGCATCAGAACGAGTTTGTACATGGTTTTTGGCCCTGCCAGAACGGGTTTGAAGTGAAAGAATGCGCTCATTTTATAATTGAGTGATTTTGCCCCCGATTTTTCCTGGCAACAGGTTGTGCACAGCACGCCATTCCAGGCCGGGCCGCCGTTTCCAGGCAGGCGCTGCATTCCCGCAGGCCGGCCGCCTTTCAGCTTCAGGAACATCCGTGGATCTTCTGCAATTCTTGGTAGATAAAAACAACATCTTCATCGTGGCGGTTGCCCTGGTGTCCGGCGTAATGCTGGCCGTTCCCGCGCTGCGCAAAGGCCGCAGCGGCGGCGGCATCAGCACCACCGAAGCCATCCAGCTGGCCAACCAGCGCCAGGCCGTATGGGTGGACGTGCGCCCGGCCGAGCAATTCCGCGCCGGCCATATCGCGCAGGCACGCAACTTGCCTGCCGCCGAACTCGAACAGAAAGCGGGCTCGCTGCCCAAGAACAAGCCGCTGGTCATCGTGTGCGACACCGGCCGCGAGGCCGGCCGCGTAGCCAGCCGCCTGCGTTCGCAGGGTTTTGCCGAAGTGTCCGTCATGGAAGGCGGCATGCGCGCCTGGTCGTCGGCCGGCCTGCCCGTCACCCAGAAGCCCTGAGGAGCCCCGCATGAGCAAAGTTGTCATGTATTCGAAGGATTATTGCCCCTACTGCGCGCGCGCCCAGACGCTGCTGCAGCAGCGCGGCGTCACCGACCTGGAAATCATCCGCATCGACCAGGACCCGGCCCAGCGCGACGTCATGATCGAACGCACCGGCCGGCGCACCGTGCCGCAGATTTTCATCGGCGACAAGCACGTTGGCGGCTGCGACGACCTGATGGCGCTGGACCGCGCCGGCGGCCTGCAGCCGCTGCTCAACGGCTGACGGCCGAAAGCCGCCGCCGCTATCTTATTTTTGCCCACCCCCTAACCCGGAAATTCTCATGGCTGATCAGGATCAAAACACCCAGCAGGCAGGCAATGACGCGCCCTCGTTCAATATGCAACGCGTCTACCTGAAAGACTTGTCGCTGGAAATGCCCAACGCGCCGCACGTGTTCCTGGAACAAGAGCAGCCGCAGGTGGAAGTCAGCATCAACGTGGGCGGCCAGCGCCTGGCCGAAACAATCTTCGAATCCACCGTCACCGCCACCGTCACCACCCGCATCAACGACAAGGTGCTGTACCTGGTGGAAGGCACGCAGGCCGGCATTTTCGAACTGGCCAACATCCCGGCCGAGCAAATGGACGCACTGCTGGGCATTGTGTGCCCCACGATGCTGTACCCCTACCTGCGCGCCAACGTGGCCGATGCCATCACCCGCACCTCGCTGCCGCCGCTGCACTTGGCCGAAGTGAACTTCCAGGCCCTGTACGAACAGCGCCTGGCCGAAGTGGCCCAGCAGCAAGGGCAAGGCGGCAACAATGGCGCCGATTCCGGCATCATCCTGCCGCCCGGCACCACCCGCCAGTAACCCGACGCACCCATGAAGCCGCCGCCCGCCCCGCTGAGCGTCGCCGTTCTGGGTGCGGGCAGCTGGGGCACGGCGCTGGCCGCCGTGGCCG
>NZ_JAJMLX010000394.1 GCF_020991325.1 Bordetella petrii
GAATGGCCACCAGCCCGGCGGCGGTCAGCGTGCGGCGCACCCAGTGCGACATGGGCGCGGCCACGGCCTCTACATCACTGGTCAGGGGCGCATCGTATTGCACATGATAGGTGGCGTGGTCGCCCACTACGTTCACCATGGGCGTGCGCGCCCGCTTGGCGTTGTGCAGATTGGCCAGGCCATTGCCCAGGCCCGGCCCCAGGTGCAGCAGGGTAGCCGCGGGCTTGTCGGCCATGCGCGCGTAGCCATCGGCGGCGCCGGTGACCACGCCTTCGAACAGTCCCAGCACGCAACGCATGCGAGGCTTGCGATCCAGCGCCGCCACGAAGTGCATTTCGGACGTGCCCGGGTTGGCGAAGCAGACGTCCACATCGTTGGCAAGCAGGGTATCGCAAAGGCTGTCGGCGCCGTTCATGGTATTTCCGTAGAGCAAGGTTGCAAAAAGCGCGGCCGGCCGGCCGCGCGTCGGGGGGTAGAGGCATGATAGGAAGTGAAACCCCCAAGGCATAGGTCCACTCCAGGCGCAAAGGATAGAACCATTGCCCGGCCGCGCCAAGCCGGCGGCCCGGCTTCCAATCCGCCAGCCGCGCTCGACCGCATAGCGACTCTTCCAGTAAAGTTCAATCACCGAACACAAAAACCTGGGCCGGCCTCGAAGGAAACAGGCATATCGCGCATACTTTTTTGCGCGACACCGTTCGCTGAACAAGACCAACCAGCAGATTCCGCGGCACCGCGCGGCTTAGCGCGGCCCAACGCGGATCCTGTCCAACAGGCGGAGACAAAACATGACCCTAGCCCTTCCCCGCGCGCGTGCCCGGCTGTCCCGGCGCACCGCCCTGATCGCCCTGATGTCGACAGCCCTGGCGGGCGGCGCCCTGTCCGGAGCCCCTGTACAGGCCGCCGACAACTGGCCGTCCAAGCCGATCAAGGTGATCGTGCCCTACACCCCGGGCGGCGCCACCGACACGGTGACCCGCATCGTGATGGACAAGCTGTCGGCCCGCCTGGGCCAGAACATCATCATTGAGAACAAGCCCGGCGCCAACAGCACGCTGGGTTCGGCCATCGCGGCCAAGGCCGAACCCGATGGCTATACCTTTCTTTCGATGCTGCCGGCCTACGTCATCAACACCCACCTGTACAAACTGTCGTACTCGCCGTCGCAGCTGGAACCGGTAGTGCACATGGCCGACCTGCCGCTGTTCTTGTTCGTGGCCAAAGACCTGCCCGTGAACTCCATGGCAGAGCTGGTCGAATATGGCCGCAAGCATCCCGACACGCTGACCTACGCGTCCAGCGGCACGGGTTCCAGCGCCCACCTGACGGGCGCCGATTTCGCGCTGCAGGCCAAGCTGAAGATGACGCACGTAGCCTACAAGGGCAGCGCGCCCATCCTGACCGACCTGCTGGCTGGCCGCGTGTCGATGGTGTACGACCCGGTGCTGGTGCCCATGCAGTACGTCAAGCAGGACAAGCTGAAAGTGCTGGCCTTCACGGGCAAGAAGCGCTGGCCCAACGAACCCGACGTTCCCACCATGGAAGAAGCCGGCTTCCCCGGCTTTGTCACGGGCTCGTGGGCCGGCCTGCTGGCGCCCACCGGCACGCCCAAGCCGGTGATCGAACGCATGGCCAAGGAAATCAGCGAGATCGTGCATGAACCCGACGTCACCAAGAAGTTCATGGACGCCGGGTTCCTGCCCACCGGCAGCACGCCGGCGGAATTCGCCGAGCTGATGCGCAAGGATTCCGAACGCTATGCCAAGATCATCAAGGAAGCCAACATTACCGTGAACTGATCCGGGACACGCGCCATGATCGACAAGTTCGTTCCTTCGGTCACCGAAGCCATTGCCGGCATCCATGACGGCGCCACCTTGCTGGTGGGAGGCTTCGGCGGCGCCGGCATGCCCACCGACCTGCTGCACGCCCTGATCGACCAGGGCGCGCGCGGGCTCACCGTGGTCAACAACAACGCGGGCAATCACGAAACCGGCTTGGCCGCGCTGATCAAGGCCGGCCGGGTGCGCAAGATGATCTGCTCGTTTCCCAAGGCTTCGCATTCCTGGGTGTTCGACGACCTGTACCGCCGCGGCCTGATCGAGCTGGAATGCGTGCCGCAGGGCACCATTGCCGAACGGCTGCGCGCCGCGGGCGCCGGGCTTGGCGGGTTCTACACGCCCACCGGCTACGGCACCGAACTGGCGGCCGGCAAGGAAACCCGTGAAATCGACGGCCGCCACTACGTCTTCGAAACCCCCCTGCACGGGGACTTCGCCCTGGTGCAGGCCGACCGCGCCGACCGCTGGGGCAACCTGACCTACGACATGAGCGCGCGCAACTTCGGCCCCGTGATGTGCATGGCCGCCGCCACCACCATCGTGCAAGTGCGCGAGCGTGTCGAACTGGGCGAACTGCACCCGGAAGCCGTGGTCACCCCCGGCATTTTCGTGCACCGCGTGGCCGTGGTGCCCAACCCCAGCTTCTCCAGCTGAGCCGCCATGAGCGCAGACCCCACCTTCCAGCCCTGGACGCGCGAGCAACTGGCCCGGCGCGTGGCGCACGACATCCCCGACGGCAGCTACGTGAACCTGGGCATCGGCATGCCGGTGCTGGTCGCGGCGCACCTGCCCGCCGACCGCGAGATCGTGCTGCACAGCGAGAACGGCATCCTGGGCATGGGCCCGCCGCCCGCGCCCGGACAGGCCAACCACAACCTCATCAACGCCGGCAAGCAACCCGTTACGCTGCTGACCGGCGGATCGTTTTTCCACCATGCCGATTCCTTCGCCATGATGCGCGGCGGGCACCTGGACATATGCGTGATGGGCGGCATGCAGGTATCGGCCGAGGGCGACCTGGCCAACTGGTCGCTGGGCCGCCCCGGCCAGCCCCCCGCGGTGGGCGGCGCCATGGACCTGGCGGTGGGCGCGCGCCGCGTGTACATCATGATGGAACACAATGCCAAGGACGGCTCTCCCAAGATCGTGCAGCACTGCACCCTGCCCCTGACCGGCGCCGGCGTGGTCAGCCGCGTGTACACCGACCAGGCGCTGGACATTCAGCACGCAAACCCGGCTGCCTTGCTGGGTGATGACCCCTTCATCGACCAGGTGGCGGATG
>NZ_JAJMLX010000395.1 GCF_020991325.1 Bordetella petrii
GGTCCACGTCGAGCGCCTGGGCGGCGGCGAGGACCGGTTCGAGGGCGGGCACCCCGGCGGGCGGCTCGCACATCACCCCCCGGGCGACGGCGAAACGCTGGAATTTCGATAGGTCTGGCCAATTGGCGGCCACCCAGCAAATAACGGCGCTGCCCAGCAGCCAGACGCCCAGCCAGAGCGTGTTGCGGGACAGAAATTGTCGCCATGCGTGCAGTTCAGATCCCGCCTGTCCACCCACCCCGACTTGCATGCGGCGAATCTCCCCTCGTATCATCCGCGCTACTACGGCGGGTCTACCGCCACTGGATACACATGAGCAAAACGCTAATCATTGCCGAGAAGCCCTCGGTAGCCCTTGATATATCACGCGCCCTCGGAGGCTTTGCGCGCGAGGGCGACTATTTTGAAAGCGAACGTTACGTGCTGGCTTCCAGTATCGGGCATTTGCTCGGGCTTGTCGCGCCCAATGATCCCGTCAAGGGCAAATGGAGCTTCACCCACCTGCCGGTGATCCCGCCCGAGTTCGAACTGGGCCCGGCCGACAAAAAATCCGCCGAACGCCTGAAGCTGCTGGTCAGGCTGGCCAAGCGCAAAGACGTGGACGCCATCATCAACGCCTGTGACGCGGGGCGCGAGGGCGAACTGATCTTCCGCTACATCATCCAGTACGCGGGCGTGAAAAAACCCATCCAGCGCCTGTGGCTGCAGTCCATGACGCAGGCGGCCATCCGCGAAGCCTTCTCGAACCTGCGCGACGACGTCCAGCTCAAGCCGCTGGAAGCCGCGGCCCGCTCGCGCGCCGAGGCCGACTGGCTGGTGGGCATCAACGGCACCCGCGCCATGACCGCCTTCAACAGCAAGGACGGCGGTTTCTTCAAGACCCCGGTGGGCCGCGTGCAAACACCCACCCTGGCCATCGTGGCCGAGCGCGAAGAACGCATCCGCGCCTTCGTGCCGCGCGATTACTGGGAAGTGCATGCCACCTTCGTGGCGGCGGCCGGCCTGTACCAGGGCCGCTGGATCGACCCCGATTTCAAGAAAGACGACCGCGACCCCGAAAAGCGCGAATCGCGCCTGTGGTCGCAGGCCGCGGCGCAAAGCGTGGTGGCGGCCTGCCGCGAACAGCCCGGCCATGTCACCGAGGAATCCAAGCCGTCGACCCAGATGTCGCCGGCCCTGTACGACCTGACCTCGCTGCAGCGCGATGCCAACGGCCGCTTCGGCTTTTCGGCCAAGACCACGCTGGCGCTTGCCCAGACCCTGTACGAACGCCACAAGGCGCTGACCTACCCGCGTACCGATTCGCGCTACCTGCCCGAAGACTACCTGGGCACCGTGCGCGACACCATGCAGGCGCTGGCCAAGGGCGGGTCCAACGCGGTGGGCCAGTTGTCCCGCCATGCCGGCACCGTGGTGGCGCAGAACTGGGTCAAGCCCAACCGCCGCATTTTCGACAACAAGAAAGTGTCGGACCACTTTGCCATCATCCCCACGCTGCAGATCCCCAACGATCTCAGCGAGGCCGAGGCCAAGCTGTACGACCTGGTGCTCAAGCGCTTCCTGGCCGTGTTCTTCCCGGCCGCCGAATACCGCGTCACCACCCGCATCACCGAAGTACAGGGCCATCGCTTCAAGACCGAAGGCAAGGTGCTGGTAGTGCCCGGCTGGCTGGCGGTGTATGGCAAGGAAGCCCAGGGCGAAGACGCCAACCTGGTGCCGGTGGCCGACAACGAAACCGTGCGCACCGAAGACGTCGAGGCCGTGGGCCTGTCCACCAAGCCGCCGGCCCGCTACAACGAAGCCACGCTGCTGTCGGCCATGGAAGGCGCCGGCAAGCTGGTCGACGACGAAGAACTGCGCGAAGCCATGTCCGAGCGCGGCCTGGGCACGCCGGCCACCCGCGCGGGCATCATCGAAGGCCTGCTGGGCGAAGGCTACCTGCGCCGCGAAGGGCGCGACCTGGTACCCACCGCCAAGGCGCGCCAGCTGATGACGCTGCTGTCGGGGCTGGACGTTACCGAACTCACGTCGCCCGAACTCACCGGCGAATGGGAACACAAGCTCAAGCAGATCGAGCAGGGCGGCCTGGGCCGTGACGCGTTCATGCGTGAAATCGCCCAGATGACCCAGGTGATCGTCAAGCGCGCCAAGGAATACGAACGCGACACCGTGCCCGGCGACTATGCCACCCTGCAAACGCCGTGCCCCAAGTGCGGCGGCGTGGTCAAGGAAAACTACCGCCGCTACGCCTGCACGCAGTGCGACTTTTCCATCGGCAAGCACCCGGGCGGCCGCACCTTCGAACTGCCCGAAGTGGAAGAACTGCTGGCCAAGCGTGAAATCGGCCCCCTGCAGGGCTTCATCAGCAAAATGGGCCGGCCGTTCGCCGCCATTCTGCGCATCGGCGATGAAGACAAGCTGGAATTCGATTTCGGCCAGAAAGACGACGACGACAACGAACCCGTGGATTTCTCCGGCCACACGCCGGTGGGCGCCTGCCCCAAGTGCCGTTCGCGCGTGTTCGAGCACGGCCTGAGCTACGTGTGCGAAAAGTCGGTCGGGCCCGACAAGACCTGCGATTTCCGTTCGGGCAAGATCATCCTGCAACAAGAGATCTCGCGCGAACAAATGCAGAAGCTGCTGGAAGACGGCCGTACCGACCTGCTCGACAGCTTCGTGTCCAGCCGCACCCACCGCAAGTTCAAGGCTTTCCTGGTGCGCCAGCCCGACGGCAAGATAGGCTTCGAGTTCGAGCCGCGCCCGGGCAAGACGGCCGGCAAGACAGCCTCGAAGACGGCGGGTAAAGCCGCGGCCAAGACAGCCGGCAAGACCGCGGCCGCCAAGACCGCCACGAAAAAAACCGCTGCCAAGAAGACAGCCGCCAAGAAGGCTCCCGCCAAGAAAGCGGCCGCCAAGAAAAGCGCCTGACGCCGGACAACCGCCATGACCCGCGCGCCCGCCAGCCAAGCCTACCTGCAACGGTTTTCGCTGGCCGGGCAGGTGGCCCTGGTCACCGGTTCGGCGCGCGGCCTGGGGCTGTGCATCGCCCGCGCCATGGCGGGCAGCGGTGCGCACGTGCTGATCAACGGCCGTAACGGCGCGGCC
>NZ_JAJMLX010000396.1 GCF_020991325.1 Bordetella petrii
GAGGCCGGCGCGGCGGCAGCCGCCGCCCCGCCAGCTTCAGCCGGCTGCGGGATCGCCGCCGGTTGTTGCGGCGCAGCCGTGGGTGTCTGCAGTGCCGTGGCGGGACCCGCCTGTCCGTTCAGGGCCAGCATGCGCAGGCAGGCCATGACAAAACCGGCGTATTCGTCGGGCGCCAGGGAAAGCTCGCCGCGGCTGTGCACGGCCACGGAATAAAACAGTTGCACCGCATCGGGATGCAGGACACCTGCCAACCGGCGGATGTCGGCCGCCAGCGGATCGTCGACGGGCGTGGCCGCGGGCACGCGCTGTTCGATGGCCACCCTCGACAACAGCACGGCCAGGTCGGCCAGGGCGCCCGCATAAGACAGCCCGCGCGCCGACAGTTCGTCGGCCACGGCCAGCACGCCCTTGGCATCGCCCGCCGGCAAGGCCTCGAGCAGGCGCACCAGGTGGCGCTGGTCGATGGTGCCCAGCATGCCGCGCACGGCTTCTTCGGTAAGATTGCCGGCGCTATAGGCAATGGCCTGGTCGGTGAGCGACAGCGCATCGCGCATGGACCCGCCGGCGGCCTGGGCCACCAGGCGCAGCGCGGGCAGTTCGAACGCCACGGATTCTTCGCCCAGCACCGCCTGCAGGTGGCCCACAATGGCGTCGGGCGGCATCTGCTTCAGGTTGAACTGCAGGCAGCGCGACAGCACCGTCACCGGGATTTTCTGCGGATCGGTGGTGGCCAGGATGAACTTCACATGCGGCGGCGGCTCTTCCAGCGTCTTGAGCATGGCGTTGAACGCGTGCCCGGTCAGCATGTGCACTTCGTCGATCATGTAGACCTTGTAACGGCCCGCCCCAGGCGCGTACACAGCCTGTTCGAGCAGTTGGGTCATTTCTTCGACGCCGCGGTTCGAAGCGGCATCGAGTTCGAGGTAGTCGACGAAGCGTCCGGCATCGATCTCGGTGCAGGCGCGGCACTGGCCGCAGGGCCGGGACGTGATGCCGGTTTCGCAATTGAGCGATTTGGCCAGGATGCGCGACAGAGTTGTCTTGCCCACGCCGCGCGTGCCGGTGAACAGCCAGGCATGGTGCAGCCGCTGGGAATCGAGCGCGTGCGTCAGCGCGCGCACTACGTGGTCCTGGCCTACCAGGGTGTCGAACGAGCGCGGCCGCCACTTGCGGGCCAGTACCAGATAAGTCATGGACGGATTGTAGAGCCAGTTGCGCGCGGCCGGCGCGCCGGAAATACAAAGGGGCGCCGCAACCGGAATCGCGTTGCAAGAAACTGCTGCAATTCGTTCCGATTACGGCGCCCCCTTGGGGAAACCGGTAGGCGAGCCTTACTCCGGCACTGATCCTAAACGACTATGGCTGCTTCGTTCCCGACCTGACCAGGTTCACCGCCGAACCATGCGAAGGGGCCCGCCAGTTGAGATTCTAGCAGAGCGGGCGCAGGCCCGCCTGCTGGAATCTCAACTGGCGGGCCCTGGGGCTGTATGTGGGCCCCCTCCCCGGGCCCTCCCCCCTGGGGGGAGGGAGGGCGGTGTCTTGTGGTGGGGGGGCGCGATCTCGTGGGGAGAGCTTTTTTTGGTGTCTGGCTCCCTTGGGTGCCAGACACCGGCGTGGGGCTTGCCGCGGGCCCCCCTCAAGCCTAGAGGTCGATCCAGAGTTCGGCCCTGGGAAAATACAGCGCGGCGCGGGCGGGGCGGGCGTCCAGGGCGGTGACCTGGGCGCAGTAGCGCGCCAGTTGGTCGGCGTGGCGCTGGCGCATGCGGGTGGCGAAATGGCCGGGGGCTTCGCCGGGGTGCGGGCGCGCGGTCTTGTAGTCCACGATCAGCCAGCCGTCTTCGGTGCTGAGGGCCAGGTCAATGACCGAGACCCGGCCAGTGGAATCGATCAGCGGCCATTCGCGGCGGGCGGCCGATTGCGACAGCAGCCAGCGGCCGCGATCGTGCGCCAGCGTGGCCAACAGGGTGTCTAGCACGGCCTGGGCGGCCTCGGGCGCCTGCGCGGCCGGCAGGCCGGCGCGCGTCAATTGTTTTTGCATCACGGCCAGGTAGCCGCGCAGGGTGTCCGGTTCCCATGCGGCCAGGCCGTCCTGCCCGATGCGGGCCAGCCAGGCATGGGCCAGCGTGCCGATGGCGGCATCGTGCGCGGTTTCCAGTTGCCAGGCGGGATGCTCGGCCCCCTGCCCCTGGACTGTTCCCACGGCGAACCCCGGCCCGCTGGCGGGCGCGCGCCGGGCTCGCAGAATGTCGTAGGCCTGGTCCGCCAGGCGCCGCAAGGGCTCGCCGCCAATCGGTTGCGGGTTGTCCACCACGCCGGGCGCTTCGCCCTGCCAATCGGCGGGCGGGTTTTTCTGGTCGGCGGGCAGCCATTCCCACAGGCGTCCCAGCAAACTGGCGGACGGCGGGGCCTTGGCCTGGCCCGTATCCTTGTCCACTGCCACATTGCCCACCAGGTGCAGCCGGTGCCGCGCGCGCGTGGCGGCCACGTACAGCAGGCGGTCGGTTTCGTACGAGGCTCGGCGCTTTTCGCGCTGCCCCAGGTATTGCGAAATGGGGTCGGCGGCTTTGTCGGCACGCGGTTTCACGGGGCCGAACAGCACGCGTTCGCCGCTTTGTTCAAAACTGACCAGCGGCGTGCTTTCGGCGCGCGGCGATTTATGCAGGCCATACAGGATGACTGTGTCGAACTGCAGGCCCTTGGACTTGTGCATGGTCATGATCTCGACCACGCCGGCGTCATCGGCGCCGCCTTCGGGCGCCGCGTACAGGCGCGCCAGGCCGGCATCGAGGCGAGCCGGGTCCAGCCCGCCGTGCGGCGCCAGGCGCTCGACCAGCAGGAACAGGCTTTCGGCATCTTCGGCGGCGCTTGCGCTGGCGTACAGCCCTGCTCCGCCCAGGCGGCGCCACAGCGATTCCAGCCACGCCGCCAGCGGCATGGCGCCGCTGGCATTCGCGGCATCCAGCAGGATGGGGCCCACATGGCTCAACCGTGCGTATTCATCGGCCGGCAGCAGTTGCTGCGCGCGGCACGGCGCGGCGGCAGCCCCGTCTGCATCCCATAGCGGCAGGTTGCCGCCCGGCGCGGGCGCCG
>NZ_JAJMLX010000397.1 GCF_020991325.1 Bordetella petrii
ACCCCAGGCCCAGCAGGCGCTTGCCGCGGCCGGCATGCCCGCGGCCCCCAGTACCCTGGAAAGCCTGGCCAGTGCGCTTCCGGATGCGGATGCGGCACCGCCGGCCTCTCTGGGACACCCCCAGCAGGCCGTGGCGGACACTCCGTCCGGCGCCCACCACGACACCGTCGGGGCACTGGCATCCGCCCTGCACGGCGCCACGGGCGCACGGCAGGATGCCAGCGCCTCGTTCCTGCTGCCCCCTGGCAGCAGCCCGCTGACGCTGGGGGTGGCCACTCCGGTGGCCGCCACGCCAGCGTGGGGCGCCGACCTGGGCCGCCAACTGGTGGTATTGAGCCACGATGCCAGGCAAAACCTGCAAACCGCGGAACTGCGCCTCGATCCGCCGGATCTGGGTCCGCTACGTGTCACGCTGAGCGTCAACGATGGCGTGGCCAACGCCAGTTTCGTGTCCGCGCACGCCGCGGTACGCCATGCCGTCGAGGCGGCATTACCGCAACTGCAACAGGCGCTCGCCCAGGCCGGCCTGTCCCTGGGCCAGGCCAACGTGGGTGAACACGGCGCGCAATCGGGCTTCGACATGCAGCAGCAGGGCCAGGGCCGGGGCCAGGGTGGCGGCGGCAGCCAGCCGGACCACGGCACCGCCGTGGCGCAGGCCGTCGCCAGCACGCCGCGCCGCGGCGATGGCTTGGTCGACACTTTTGCCTAGGGCCTGCTTCCGGGCCGGCCGCGAAAGCGGGCGCCGGCCGGCCATGACACGAACCGCAATAGCCTGAGATACACGACTTTCGCCCTGTTTTTCGCCTGCAATCCCTGGCGCACTTTGGGGCAGAATCCCTTCATTCCCTAGTATCGATACCCTGATGGCCACTTCCACGACTTCTTCCTCGGCGCGCAGCAGCCTGCCGCGCGCCTCCGGCGGCAGCCCCCTGTTGCGCGGCATTTTCTGGCTGCTGGCGCTGGCGATCGTTTCCCTGGTGAGTGTCGGCGCCACCTGGTTCGTCATGCAGCGCGAATACGCCAAGAATCTTGCCCCGGTAAAACTCGGCGTGGGCCAGGCCGGCGGCCAGACATCGGAAACCATGTTCGTGGCACCGCCCGCCACTCCCGCCGCCGTGCCGGCCCCCATCTTCATTCCCCTGGAAGCGTTCACGGTCACCCTGAACGGCCAGGACAGCGAGCGCATTCTGCATGTCGGCGTCACGCTGCGCGCGGGCGACGAACAAACCCGCATGCGTCTCGAAAAATACATGCCGGAAGTACGCAGCCGCGTGCTGATGGTGCTGTCGGAACAATCGCCCGCCGCCGTGCAGACGCAGCAAGGCAAGGCTGACCTGGCCCGCGCCATCGTGGCGGCGGCCAACCGGCCGTTTTCGCCGCTGCCGGACGGCCAGCAAGTCAGCGATGCCCTGTTCACCGCTTTCGTGGTGCAGTAAGCATGGCCTACGAGGCGTTTCTTTCGCAAGATGAAGTCGATGCGCTGCTGGCTGGCGTCAACGGCGAAAGCGACAGCAAGGCCGCCGACGAGGCCAACGCGCGCGGCGCGCGCGCCTACGACCTGAGCTCGCCCGACCGCGTGGTGCGCCGGCGCATGCAGACGCTGGAACTGATCAACGAGCGGTTCGCGCGGCACCTGCGCCACCTGCTGCTGAACTTCATGCGGCGCAATGCCGACATCACCGTCGGCTCGATCAAGATCCTGAAATACGCCGATTTCGAACGCAACCTGCCGGTGCCCAGCAATCTGAACATGATCCAGATGAAGCCGCTGCGGGGCACGGCGCTGTTCACCTACGATCCCAGCCTGGTGTTCCTGGTCATCGACAGCCTGTTCGGCGGCGACGGCCGTTACCATACGCGCGTCGAAGGCCGGGACTTCACCACCACCGAGCAGCGCATCATCCGCCGCCTGCTCAACCTGACACTGGAAAGCTACGGCAAGTCATGGGAAGCGGTGTACCCGATCGAATTCGAGTACGTGCGTTCGGAAATGCATACCAAGTTTGCCAGCATCACTGGCAATAACGAAGTGGTGGTCGTCTCGTCGTTCCACATCGAGTTCGGCGCCACCGGCGGCGACCTGAACATCTGCCTGCCTTATTCCATGATCGAGCCGGTGCGCGACCTGCTGACGCGCCCGCTGCAGGAAACCACCCTGGAAGAAGTCGACCAGCGCTGGACGCACCAGCTGTCGCGCCAGGTGCGCAGCGCCGATGTCAACCTCAGCGCCGAATTCGCCTCGGTGCCGTCGTCCATAGGCGACCTGATGCGCATGAAAGCGGGCGATGTGCTGCCCATCGATGTGCCCGAAACCATCATCGCCAGTGTCAACGGCGTGCCGCTGATGGAATGCGGCTACGGCATTTTCAACGGCCAGTACGCCCTGCGCGTGCAAAACCTCTTTACCCACGAAAGCGATTCAAACGAGGCCCCCGACCATGACTGACACGAACCAGCCTGGCCAGACCGGCCCCGGTTCGTCCGCCCCCGCGGCCGACGACTGGGCCGACGCGCTTGCCGAGCAATCCGCGGCGGCCCAGCCCCCCACCCAGGCCGACGGCCTGAAACCCCAGGACGACTGGGCCGGCGCCATGGCCGAGCAGGCCGAAGCCGGCAAGAATGTATCGGCGACGCCGGCCGCTGCCGCCGCCCATCCGGCCAGCGGCTCGATTTTCAAGCCCCTGGCCGAAGCCGCTGGCGGCGCCGGCACCGACATCGACCTGATCATGGACGTGCCCGTCCAGCTCACGGTGGAACTGGGCCGCACCCGGCTGACGATCAAGAATCTGCTGCAACTGGGCCAGGGCTCGGTGGTGGAACTGGACGGCCTGGCCGGCGAACCGATGGATATCTTCGTCAACGGCTACCTGATCGCCCAGGGGGAAGTGGTGGTGGTCGAAGACAAGTATGGCATCCGGCTGACCGACATCATTACGCCGTCGGAGCGCATCAACCGCCTGAACAACCGCCGCTGACCGCCATGACGGAATCCGCCGTGCTGCGCGTGGTGATCGGGCTGCTGCTGGTCCTGGCCGCGATCCTGGTGTCGGCCTGGCTGGCGCGGCGCGCCGGGCTGGCCGGCC
>NZ_JAJMLX010000398.1 GCF_020991325.1 Bordetella petrii
CCCCGGCGTACCTGCGCCACCGTGCGCGCCAGGTTCTCCTGCATCCGCTTCAGCGCCGAGAACAGCTGGCCGATTTCGTTGCTGTTGCGCACCTCCACGCGCGCCGTCAGGTCGCCGGCGGCCATGCGGTCGAAATGCTGGCCCGCTTCTTTCAACGGCATCAGCACCCTGCGCCGCAGGAACACATAGGTTCCGAAGACCAGCAGGGCCGCCATGGCCCCGCCAACGGCCACCGCGCCCAGCACGCCCTGAAAACGCTGCGTGGCCAGCAGGTATTCGTCCTGCAGCTGGCTGGCGCGCCAGAAATCGAAGCCCTCGATGGCCCGTGCAAAGCGCCCTTCCATGGCGTCATGCAGCACTTGCGCCTGCTTCTGGTAGGCGGCCATGTCGGCGCGTTCCAGCATGCCCAGCAGGGGCGCGATGCCGTCCCGCATCAGGGCGGCATAGGCCGAGTCGATTTCGCCCAGGCTTTCCTGCGCGCCTTCCGGACGCGGCAAATTTTTGAAGTACTCGAATTCGGTCTGGGCGCGGTTCATCGAGGCGCTGGCGCGCTGCAGCATGCCTGCCGCCTCGGGCCCCAGGCCGCTGGACAGCGCCACCGGCTGCCCTACGCTGCGCACGATATCCGCGTAGTGCGAATTGGCGGTGCGTTCCAGGCCATTGACGGCGTCTTTATAGCTGTTGACCACGCGCGTCAGGGCATCGCCCACATCCTGCGTCTGGCGTATGCTGGCCAGCGTGCCGTTGCTGACGCGCAGCGACAGCACGCCCAGTGCCGCGCCAATTACCAGCATCAGCGAGAAAAAGCCCAACACGCCCAGCAGGCTGGTGCGTATCTTCATGTTGGCCAGGAACTTGCGCATAGTCTGACAACCCCAGAAATTGACTGGCAGGCGGGCCCGGCATCGCACCCACCTGCGAAACCGCCCTGCCTCAGGCGGCGGCCTTTTCCACCAGCGCCATTTCCTCGCTGGTCATGAGTTTCTCGATGTCCACCAGGATCAGCATGCGGTCGTCCACCGTGCCCAGCCCGGTCAGGTATTCGGTGGAGAGCATGGCGCCGAATTCCGGCGCGGCGCGCACCTGGCCCGCGCTCAGCATCAGCACGTCTGATACGCCGTCGACCACGATGCCCACCACACGCTGGTCCAGGTTCAGGATGATGACGACGGTTTGCTCGTTGTATTCGACGCTGCCCAGCTTGAATTTGATGCGCAGATCCACGATAGGCACGATGATGCCGCGCAGATTGGTCACGCCCTTGATGAACGGCGGCACATTGGCAATGCGGGTCACCGTGGCGGCGTCGTAGCCGCGGATTTCCTGCACTTTCAGGATATCGATGCCGTATTCTTCTTCGCCCAGCGTGAACACCAGGAACTCACTGCCGACGTCTTCGACGCGCGCGGCCTGCGTTTGCGGTTTGACTGCCATGTAAGGTTCTCCGTCAATTCAGGATGGCTTCGGGCTGCGCCCATTTTTCGCGATTGGCCCGCGCCAGGGCGAAAACATCGACAATCAGCGCCACGCTGCCGTCGCCCAGAATGGTGGCGGCCGATACGCCCGGCACCTTGCGGTAATTCGACTCCAGGTTCTTCACCACCACCTGATGCTGTCCCACCAGGTGATCCACCAGCAAGGCAAAACGGCGATCCTGGGCCTGCATGATGACGGCGATGGCCTGGGTGGGGTCCGCCTGCGCGCCGGCCACGCCGAACACCCGGTGCAGTTCGACCAGGGGCAGGTATTCGCCCCGCACCTGCATCACCTGCTCGTCCCCTGCCACGGAGTACATCTGGTCGGCGCTGGGCTGCAGCGATTCGGTCACGTGGTTCAGCGGCAGGATGAAAGTTTCGTCGCCCACCCGCACCGACATGCCGTCCAGGATGGCCAGCGTCAAGGGCAGCACGATGCGGGTAGTGGTGCCCTCGCCAGGCACGCACGACAGTTGCACATGGCCGCCCATGTCCTGGATGTTGCGGCGCACCACGTCCATACCCACGCCGCGCCCGGAAATATCGGTAATCTGTTCGGCCGTGGAGAACCCCGGCGCGAAAATCAGCTGCCACACCTCATCGTCGGGCGTGTTCTCGCTGACAGGCAAGCCTTGCGCAATGGCCTTTTTCAGGATCTTGTCGCGATTCAAACCGCCGCCGTCGTCGCTGACTTCAATGACGATATTGCCGCCATTGTGCTCGGCCGACAGAATCAGCTGCCCCACCGGATCCTTGCCGGCGGCAATGCGTTTCTCGGGGGTTTCAATGCCGTGGTCCAGGCTGTTGCGCACCAGGTGGGTCAGCGGGTCGATGATGCGTTCGATCAGGCTCTTGTCCAGTTCGGTGGCCCGGCCGTACGTCTGCAATTCAATCTGCTTGCCCATTTTCACCGCAATATCGCGCACCAGGCGCGGAAAGCGGCTGAACACGTAGTCCATCGGCATCATGCGGATCGACATCACGGCTTCCTGCAGGTCGCGCGCGTTGCGTTCCAGTTGTTCCATGCCGTTCAGCAAGCGGTCGTGCAGCACCGGATCCAGCGTGGACGCGGTTTGCGCCAGCATGGCCTGCGTGATGACCAGTTCGCCCACCAGGTTGATGACCTGATCGACCTTCTCGACGCCCACGCGTATGGACGTGGATTCTTTATCGGTGGCGGCAGGCGCGGCTGCCCGGGCGGGCTTGGCGGCAGATGCCCCCGGCGCCACCGGGCTTGACGCCGGTGCCTGGGCTGCCGCCGGAGCTTCGCCAGCGGCCTGCGCCACGAAGCCTGCCGTCGCCTGTTCGAATTGCTCTATCACGCCGGCCGCGGGCGCCGCCGCGCGGCGCACATCGAGCTGGTCGGCGTCCACGATGAAGCAGCAAACCGCCTCGATATCGTCGGCCGAGCAAGTGCTGTCCATCCATACTGTCAGGCCGCCCCCTTCCCGGTCATGCGCCAGCACGGTGCCCAGGTTGCCCATTTCTTCCAGCAGCGACTGCGCGTCCTTGTCGGATACGCTTGCAATCCGCAGCTGCAACGGCAGGCCGGCATCGGCCGGCGGCGCGGCCGGCGCGGAAGCCTGGGCCGGAACCTGCGGGGCC
>NZ_JAJMLX010000399.1 GCF_020991325.1 Bordetella petrii
CGGGCATGCCGGCGCCGGAATCCGCCGAGCCTTCGGTGGGCATGGCCTCCGGGACGGCGCAGGCGCCCGCGGATGGCGCGCCCGCCGCTCCAGGGAACACGCCCCTGCCCGGCGATGCCGCCAATCCCGATGGTGCGGCGGCGCCCCAGGCATCTGATCCGGGGGCGGCCGCCGATCCAGTTACCGCGGATCCGGCAGCCACCGATCCGGCCGCCGCCGGTACCAACCCGGACGGCACTGCCGCCACGGCGGAACCGGTTCCGCCTGAAGAAGAGAAACCGGCCGAGCCTCCGCAGCCCGCCACGGTGTCAGTAAGAGTCAGTGTGCGGCCCTGGGGCGAAGTGCTGATCGACGGCCGCTCGCGCGGCATCAGCCCCCCCTTGAGCCAGGTAACGTTGCCGCCGGGGCGCCACAGCGTCACCATACGCAATCCTGCCGCGCCGGACTACAACACCACCATCAATGTCAGCCCGGGTGAGTCGGGGTCGATTTCACACGTGTTTGAGTAAGGCTCAGCCGCCGTTGGTGCTGCCATCTTCGGAAGCCCCGGCGTCCTCGACGACGTCGGCGGTGAACATATAGCCCCAACCATGCACTGCCTTGATGGGCAGGCGCATCTGGTGGGCGGCCGCCTTGCGGCGCATCCGGCTGATCATCACATCGACAAACCGGCCCCGCCGCTCGCTGTCGGCGGCCTCGCCCGATTGCATGCCATCGGCGATCAGGGTGTCGCGGCTGACTTTCTTGTCCGGCGCACGCACCAGGCGCAACAAAAAGCCGCGTTCGGCGGTGGTCAGGGCCAGTTCCTGGCCGGCGGGCGCAATCAGGGTCCAGCCCTTGCTGGCCAAGCGCCAGCCCGTGGCCGGCGCCTCGACGGACTCGGCGGCGGCGGTGCTTTCGATGGGCACCCCGGACGGCTGGGGGCTGGTTTCCACGGCCACGCTGGGTATCAGGTCGGCCACGCGCCGCAACAGCGACTGGAACACTGCGGCCAGCTCCAGGCCGCTGGAACTGGTGTCCAGGCAGGCATCGGCGCCGCACAGCAGGGTGCGCACGCGGGCCTCGCTGTCGGCGAACGTCGTCAGGGCGATAATTCCCAGGGTTTGCCGCATGGCGCGCAACTGCGCGGCCGCCAGGTGTATCTTGGGTAATGTGCCTGTCAGCACCACCAGCGGCACCGGATGCCGCGATACATGGGTATACAGGTCAGCGAGTTCGGCATAGCGATGTACTTGAAAACCCAGGTGCGACAGGTCTGCGATCTGTTGCGGGTGGGCGGTGTCGTCTCCAGTAAGAAAGAGGACATCCAACGATCTATTCATGATTCCCTTCCGGGTGGAAGCGCCAGAGGCGACTGGCAGGCCGCGTCTATCAACCCCGCGGCATGCGGTTTGCTTATATTTTGGATAAAGAAAATGGCGCAGGATGGGCCGTGGCGAAGCATGGACGGTGCCCGATTCGCGGGGATCAAGAATAAATCGGTGTTGTGGGTGGGGGCGAGGTCTGACTGCTGTAGTTGTGTGACGCTGTGTGTCATTTAACCTCAATCGTATGATTATGTGAATATAATTGGCAAATTAATACAATATGCCTAATAGTCTTTTTCGCCGGGAAGGCCCGCGCCGAAAAAGGCTTCCCTGCCCGCGTTACAGTAGAGCCTTACCGAAATGCGGAGCCTCAACTATGTCGACCTCTATGCTCGCCCGCGGCCTGCTGCTTGCCGGCATGGCGTTCGCGCTGGCGGGGTGTGCCAGCCATACCGGCCACGCCGCCGCTGAAGGCGCCGCCGCGGCCAATGCCACCACCAGCGCCGATTCCCTGGCCCAGACCCGCTGGGAACTGACACGCTGGACGGCTCCAGATGGCTCGACCCGCGCCATTCCCCATGGCGACAACGGGGAGCCCATACATCTGGTGTTCCTGGCCCACAATGACCAGTACCGCGTCAGCGGGTATTCGGGTTGCAACCGCTACAGTGGAAGTTACAAACTACAGGCGGGGAAATTGTCGATTTCGGCTCCGGCCAGCACACGCATGGCCTGCGCGTCGCCAGAACGAGCCCGCCTTGAAACGGCTTACTTGAAGGCGTTGGCGGCGATCCAGACATTTACCCTGGACAGCGGCAGCGCGCCGCGCCACCTGACGTTCAACGTGCAGAATGGCGATGTGCTGGAGTTTACCCGCCGGCAGGATCCTCCGACACCCCAATAAGCTTGCCGCGGATTCCCGCGGCCCCCTATTAATAACTATTAGCGCCGAGATGCTGCTATTTCGCCAGTCATGCAAGCCGTCGTCAATATTGCCGCGTACAAGTTTACTTCGTTAACCGATCTGCCCAGCCTGCGCGCCGATATCCTGGCGCGGGCGCAGGCCGCCGACTTGAAGGGCACCGTGCTGCTGGCCGAAGAGGGCATCAACCTGTTCCTGGCGGGCGCTCGGGCGGGCGTCGATGCCATGCTGGGCTGGCTGCGCGCCGATCCGCGCTTTGCCGACCTTGAAGCAAAGTTCAGCCTGTCGGACGCCGTGCCGTTCCAGCGGCTGCGGGTGCGGATCAAGCGCGAAATCATCCGCATGAACCACCCCGCCATCCAGCCCGAAGCCGGACGGGCGCCGGCCGTGTCGCCCACCACCCTGGCCCGCTGGCTGGAGCAGGGGGCGGATGACGAAGGACGGCCCCTGGTCATGCTGGACACGCGCAACGCGTTCGAGGTAGACGCCGGCACCTTCGAGGGCGCCCTGGATTGGCGCATCGATCGGTTCACGCAGTTTCCCGCCGCCGTGCGGGCCCATCGCGACAGCCTGCAGGGCAAGGCCGTGGTCAGTTTCTGCACGGGCGGCATTCGCTGCGAAAAGGCCGCCTTGTACATGGCCGAAGCAGGGCTCGACCACGTTTATCAACTGGAAGGCGGCATTCTGAAGTACTTCGAGGAAACCGGTGGCAAGGGGTTCAAGGGGCATTGCTTCGTTTTCGACGAGCGCATCGCTGCTGGCGGCCAACCTGCTGCTGGAAGACCCGCTCGATGCATCGCTGCGCCAATGGCGGGTAGACCCT
>NZ_JAJMLX010000004.1 GCF_020991325.1 Bordetella petrii
CGCGGGCCGCGGCGGCGCTTCCACCCGGCCCACCACGGGGCGGTCTTCGCCATCCACGCGCCCGGCCAGGCCGGCCAAGGCCAGCTCCAAGGGCAAGCCCGATTCCCGCTACAAGCGCGGCAAGTTCCGCAAAGGCGTGCGCGACAAGGTGTGGGACAAGGAAGCCGCCAAAAGCAAGGACGGCGTGGTGCGCGATCCGGTCACCGGCCGCCGCATGAACAAGGACGAGCCCTGGGATATGGGGCACCGGCCCGGCATGGAGCACCGTAAGCACGTGCAAAGCGCCAGCCGGCGAAATATCGACCGCAAGCAGTTTCTGGATGAATACAATGACCCTTCGCACTACCGGCCCGAACTGCCCAAATCCAATCGCAGCCATCGCGGCGAACTGAAAACGGATGACTACTTTGGCCCCTGATCCTACTTCCCCCTCGCCCTCGCCGCAGCGCAAAGCGGTGGCCCGCCATGCCTTGTCGGTTTTCGGCGGCGAACCGGTGGTGCATGCGTATAACCACGATGAAGTCGATATGTCCATCGACCTGCTCGAGGTCGACGACAGCCCCGACGACGGGTTGGTTTCCTACAGCACCCTGGGGCTGTTCGAAGCCGACCTGCGGCACGACGACGGCGAGCCCATGGCCACCGGCGTTGAATTGTGCGCCGAGGCGCCCCAGGAACAAGACCTGTGGGGCAACATTCTCAGCACCGCCGCGTTCAGCATCCTGCGTAGCGGCCAGGCCATCGGCCCGGGCAGCGTGGTGGCCGACTGCGTGTCCGAGTACTACCCGGACACCACCGTGCCGCACCTGTACCTGTGCGTGCCCTTCTCGTGGCAGGACGGCGAGTTTCCCCGCTTGCCCGCCGAAGGCCGCATGGTGAACTGGCTGCAAGGCATTCCCATTGGCGAAGCCGAACTGGGGTACCTGGAAGAGCATGGCGCCGATGCCTTCGAAGACATGCTGCTGGAACGCGATCCCGACCTGTACGACCTGGAGCGCGACGAAGTCGTCGAGGGCTGATCCGGGCAGGTCTTGGCAGCGCCCGGGTGTCTGGCTCCCGCAGGGTGCCTGACACCGCTGTGTGCCACGACTGTGTCAGTTGCACGGTGTCCGGCACCCTGACGGGAGCCGGACACCTGGCAGTGCGGGCGCAAGCTCGCCGCGGCGGCTAAGGTAGCACCACCGATACAGGCACCCGTCAATCGGCCTTGAAGCCAGTGGCCTTCACGATTTCCGACCACCGCTTGTTTTCCGTATCCAGCAGGCGCTGCAGGTCGGCGCGGCTGGATGCAATGACGGTAAAACCCGCATCGGCCAGGGTCTTGGCGGCCGCCGGCGATTCCAGGGCCGCCGCGCTGTCGGCCTGCAGTTTGTCCAGCACTGCGTCCGGCGTACCGGCCGGGGCGAACAGCGCGAACCAGGCGCCGAAATCCACCTTGCCGTAGCCGGCCTGCTTGAACGTGGGCACGCCGGGCAGCGCGGCCGACGGCTGTGCGCCGGTAATGGCCAGGGCCCGCATCTTGCCGCCCTTGACCTGCGGGGCCGCCATGGCGGTGGTGACGAACGCTGCCTGCACGCCGCCGGATATCAGGGCCGACACCGCGTCGCCGGTAGAGCGGTAGTGCACCGGCTCGATCTTGAGGCCGGCCTCGCGCGCGAACAGCTCGGCGCCGAAATGCCCCGGCGTGCCGGCGCCGAAGGTGCCGAAGTTCACACGGTCCGGCGACTGCCTGCCGGCCGCGACGAATGCCGCCAGGTCCTGGTGGGGCGAGCTGGCGGGCACCACCAGCACGAAGTCGGCGCGCACCACCTCCGAAATCGGGGCGAAATCCTTGGCCGGGTTGTAGTTCAGGTTGCTGTACGTGGCGGGCGATATGCTGATGGATCCCACCTCACCCAGCAGCAGCGTGTAGCCGTCGGCGGGGCTGCGTGCCACTGCCTGCGCGGCAATCTGGCCTCCGGCTCCGGCGCGGTTTTCCACCACCACGCTTTGGCCCAGCCGTTCACCCAATTGCTGCGACAGTGTGCGCGCCACGATGTCGGGCCCGGTGCCGGGCGGAAAGCCCACGTTCAGGCGGACAGGCGCTTCAGGGTATTGCGCGGCAGCGGCAACGGGCAGGCACAGCAAGGCCGCGGTCAGCAGGCGGCGCAGGGGCGATGGCATGGTCAGTCTCCTTGGGGCTGCCGGTACATGGCCGGCAGAGTTGTGCATGAGT
Source organism: Bordetella petrii (assembly GCF_020991325.1). GTDB lineage: Bacteria > Pseudomonadota > Gammaproteobacteria > Burkholderiales > Burkholderiaceae_B > Bordetella_A > Bordetella_A petrii_E. Next base: position 2,216 of record NZ_JAJMLX010000004.1, read on the forward strand.
AAATCGGGGAAGGGTCAGCAGATACGGTAAAAGCACAGCTCCACGCGGTCCGGAAAGCGCGCGCCCGTGCCAACGAATAATTGTTCGTTCAGCCAGGCCAGCTCTGGTGCCGCGGTTTCAAAACGCGGGTAGCTGCGGAAGTAAATGCGCGCCGGATCCACCGGCTCGCCGCGCGCCAGGCGCGCAATGTCGTCGGCGCTGCCGGTGCGTATGCCGGTGTTTTCCACATACACACGATGCCCATCCAGCGTTTCGATCACATAGCGGGCGTGGATGTCGGTGTAAGTGGCCGAGCGTATCGACTGGAAATCGGCGCCGCCCGGCAGGATCCTGCCGTTCAGCCGGCCTTCTACTTTGCCGCCCAGAATGGGAATGACGCGCCGGCGTCCATGGGGCGTATCGCCCACTTCCTGCGGCGGGCCCACCTGCACGTGCAGCGTGGCCACATGTTCCAGTTGCGGGGCGGGGGGATGCGTCATGGTTTGGCTCCGGTGGCGCGGCGCAGCGTGGCGGGGTCGAATCCCGCCAACTGCTTGTAGCGCAGTGAAATGGCGGCCAGTTCATCTTGGGCGATGACATCGTTGATGTTGGCAAAGCCTTGCGGGGCGCGCTCTTGCGCCATCTGCATGACTTGCTCGGGCCCGTTCAGGCGGTTGCGCAGCACGATGGCGGCGGTGCGCGGCAGGCGCTCGGCTTCGTATTCCAGCATGGCGGTTTCCATGGCCCGTACCTGGCCGCGCCGCGCCTGCGACAGCCAGTCGGCCAGGCAGCGCGCATCCAGAATGGCTTGTGCCGATCCGTTCGAACCGATGGGATACATGGGGTGTGCCGCATCGCCCAGCAAGGTCAGCCTGCCGCGCGTCCAGCGCGGCAGCGGGTCGCGGTCCACCAGCGGGAACTCGTAAATGGCCTGTGCGCCATCGATGACCGTGGGAATATCGATCCAGTCCCAGCGCCAGTCGGCGAAGCGTTCCGCAAACACCGATTTGTCCACCTTGCGGTTCCAGTCGGTGGCCGGCAGCGATGCATCGGGTATGGCCAGTTCGGCAATCCAGTTGATCAGCGAACGTCCCTGGTGGCGCAAGGGTCCGGAAATGGGGTAGCAGACGAATTTCTGGTCCTGGTGGCCCGCCATGAACATGGTGCAGCCATCCAGGTACGGCTCGGCTTCGGTTACGGCGCGCCACAGCATGCGGCCCGAAAACCGCGGCTCATCGCCCGTGGGATATAGCTGGCGCCGCAATGCCGAATGGATGCCGTCAGCACCCACCACCGCGTCGCCGCTGGCCGATTGCAGTGTGCCGTCGGCCCGCCGCCGGAAGTACGCGCAGGCCTTGCCTCCGTCCTGGTCGGCCGCTTCCAGCGCCATGCCGGCCACGATGGCGTCCGGCCCCAGGCGAGCGCGTACCGTGTCGGCCAGCAGCATCTGGAATTCACCCCTGTGTATCGAAAACTGCGGCAACGGGTAGCCCGCCTGCAGGCCGCGCGGTTCCTGCCAGATGGGCTGTCCGAATTTGTTGTAGTAGTGCAGGGACGAGGTGGGAATGGCCCGCTGCGCCAGCGTATCCAGCAGGCCCAGCTGTTCCAGTTCATTCACGGCGTGGGGCAGCAGGTTGATGCCCACGCCCAGCGGCCGCAATTCCTGCGCGCTTTCGTACACGCGGCAGGCAATGCCCCGCTGGTGCAGCATCAGCGCGAGCGTCAGCCCGCCGATGCCGGCGCCGGCAATCACAATATGCATGGTCTCTCCAGGATCCGGTAGTGCGATTTATTTTGTTATGTACCATAACAAAATCGCCGGCCCGATTCCCACTGGGATAAACCCGGGCGGCGCAGGCTGCCCGTCTGGGGTAGTGTGGAGTCCCTTTCGACGCTGCCACCGCCATGCCCAATACCCCCACGCTGCGCGCGCGCCGGCCCCAGGCCCGCGGAGAACACTTCGACCCCCACGTGGCGGGCGTCGAGTACGGCGCGCTCGACGAACTGGTGGGCTACGCCATCCGGCGCGCGCAGATCCTGATCTACGAAGATTTCCTGGCGGCGCTGGAACCCTGGGACATCACGCCGCAGCGTTTTTCCGCGCTGACGCTCATTGCCGCCAATGCCGAACTGAAGCTGACCCAGGTGGCAAGCATCCTGGGCATCGCGCGTTCCGGGGCGGTGCAATTGGTAGACCAGTTGCAGGCGCTGGGCTATGTAGAACGCCAGGAGGCGGCGGGCGACAAGCGGGCCTATTCACTGGCGCTGACGCCGGCCGGGCGGCGCGCCCATGCCGACATTACACGCGCGGTGCGGCAGCACGACCAGCGCATTAGCACCAGGTTGTCGGCCACCGAACGGCACCAATTGATCGCCCTGCTGGGCAAACTGGGCTGACCGCAAGCCAGGCCCGCGCCGGCGGCATGCCGCCAGGCGCACGGCGGATTACGACAGCGGCAGCGTCAGCACGCCCTGCGCGGCGGGGCGCATCATCAGGCGGCGGTACCAGGCCGACATGGCCGGCGTGCCGGGGCGTTCAATCGGCATGGCCAGCCAGCGGTGCGCCACGCTGCCCAGCACGATGTCGCCCATGGTGAAGTGCGATCCCGCGATGTATTCGCGCCCTTGCAGCGCGCTTTCCAGCATCAGGCCCAGGTCGTTGGCCTTGCGGGTGGATGTCTCGATGGCGGCCAGGTTGCGCTCGGCCTCGGGCGTGCGGATCAGGCCCAGAAAGGCCGGTACCATGGCCGGCTGCCATTCGGTGGCGGTCCAGTCCATCCAGCGGTCGACCTGGGCGCGCACGGCCAGGTCGGTGGGCCACAGCGAGCCTTCGCCATAGCGGGCCGCCAGATAGCGCACGATGGCATTCGATTCCCATAGCACCAGGCCGCCGTCGTCGATGACCGGCACCTTGCGGTTGGGGTTCATCTTGCCGTATTCCGGCGTGTCCAGGCCACCGAACTTGCCGCCCACCTGTTCAGCGGCATGCGGCAGGGCCAGTTCGCGCACGGTCCACATTACCTTCTGCACATTTACCGAACTCAGGCGTCCCCAGATCTTCAACATGGCGATTCCTTGATTAGCACGGCGCCAGCTGGCGCCGCGGAAAACCTGCCGCGCGGCCGAACCGCGTCCAGTTGAACGCGGGGCCTGGGTCCGTCTTGCGGCCCGGGGCGATATGTTCGTGGCCCCAGGCGGCCCGCAAGGGATAGCGGGTGCGCAGCATCTTGGCCAGCCGGGCCAGCGCAGTGTACTGGGCATCGGTATAGGGCAGGGTATCGGTGCCTTCCAGTTCCACGCCCAGCGAAAAATCGTTGCAGCGTTCGCGGTTGCCAAAGCGCGATACACCGGCATGCCAGGCACGGGCCTCGGTGGAAACAAACTGCACGATCTGCCCGTCGCGGCGCACGAAAAAATGCGCCGACACGCGCAGGCCCCGCAGCCGGTGCAGCCACGGGTGGGCGGTGTAATCCAGCCGGTTCTGGAACAGCCGGGCCACGTGCGGGCCGCCGAATTCGCCCGGCGGCAGGCTGATGTTATGCACCACCAGCAACGAAACCGGCATGCCGGCGGGGCGGGCATCGCAATTGGGGGAAGACAGCAGCCGCACGCCCGGCCCGGGCGCCAGCCACCCGTGTCGATCAAGCTTCAAGGGCATGAATGCGGCTCATCGAAATGGGGGAAACGTAGGCATCATTATGCATGCCTTGCCGGCCAGGCCAATTCGGGTGCCGGGGGGCGCCGTGCGCCCAGGCTGTTACCCGGGCCGTGGTGGCGCCGGGGAAAACCCGTTTTCGTTATTGCGAGAGGGGCTACTTGGCGCCCAGCCGCGCGTGCTCGTGGCTGCACCATACCTGCCCTTGCAGCAGCACGGCTTCCGAGCGCGGCAGGTGGATCCCGCAATGCGCGCAGCGCACCATGGATTCGGACTGCTGGCTGGCCGGAGGACGGCCCTGGTGGCGCGCCTGTGACTGGGGTGCGTTGCGCCGCGCGCTGGCGCGCGCGCCGATGATGCGGGCCGCCACCATGACCACCAGGATGATGACAACCCAAAGTAACAACTTGCCCACTTCAACTCCGATGAAGAATGACTTCCAGGACGAACCGGCTGCCGGTATACGCCAGGATCAGGAAGGCGAACCCGGTCAGCGTCCAGCGCAGCGCCACGCGGCCGCGCCAGCCGCGTATGTGGCGGCCCAGGAGCAGCACTCCAAACGTCAACCATGACAACAGTGTGAAAACCGTTTTGTGGTCGAAGGGCAATACCCGGCCTGTCAGCTGCATGGAGGCGATCGAGCCGGACACGACGGCAGCCGTCAGCACCACGAAGCCGATCCAGATCACCCGGAACAGCAGGCGTTCCTGCATCAGCAGGGGCGGCTGGGCATCCAGCACGCGGCCCACGATGCTGCGCTGGGCGGGGGCTTCAAGGGGGCGGTGCAGGTGGCGGTCCAGCAGGGCCATCAGCAGGGCGTGCAGGGCGGCCACGGTAATCAGGGCATAGGCGGCCAGGGCGATAAGCAGGTGCAGGCGCAGCCAGCCGTTATCGGCATGCGGGACCAATTGGCCCTGGGGAAACAGCGCCGCCAGGGCGCACACCAGGGTGGCGGCGGGCACCAGCAGCAATTGCAGCCCGTCGATGCGCACCAGCAGGCTTTCCAGCCAGAACACCACCAGGCCCAGCCATACGGCGGCCGACAGCGCCAGCGCCCAGCCAATGAACATGTGCGGGCCGGCCAGCATGGCCTGTTGCAGCCCGATGCCGTGCAGCACCAGGGCGCCCAGCAGGTATGCCCGGGCGTAGCGGCCGGCTTTTTCGACACTGCCCGCCCCTTGCAGGCGCCGCCATAGTACGGCGGCAAGCACGGCGTAAGCCAGGGCGGCCACGGCGTGAAATACAATGCCTAATGACATAAAACCCGTTGTCTGGATGGGGCCCCTGGGCGCTAGTCGCCGGCTGGCGCAAAAAGCCGCCTGCCCGGGCCACCGTTCAATCAACTAGTGTAAGCGGAAACGCCTCTCATGCTTGATAACCTGACTCAACGCCTGTCGCGCGTCGTGAAGACGCTGCGCGGCGAAGCCCGCCTGACCGAAGCCAATACGCAGGAAATGCTGCGAGAAGTGCGCATGGCGCTGCTCGAGGCCGACGTGGCGCTGCCCGTGGTGCGCGATTTCGTGGCCCGCGTCAAGGAAAAGGCCCTGGGCGAAGAAGTGGCGGGTAGCCTCAGCCCCGGCCAGGCCCTGGTGGGCGTGGTCAGTAAAGAGCTCACCGCCCTCATGGGCGGCGACCTGGGCGCTGGCGCCGGCGAGCTTTCCCTGGCGGTGCAGCCGCCGGCGGTCATCCTGATGGCCGGCCTGCAGGGTGCGGGTAAAACCACCACCACAGGCAAGCTGGGCCGCTGGCTGGCCCAGGGCCTGCATGTCCAGAACGGCCGCAATACCGGCAAGAAAAAAGTGCTGACGGTCAGCGCCGACGTCTACCGCCCGGCCGCCATCGACCAGCTGAAAACCGTGGCGCAGCAGGCCGGCATCGATTTCCTGCCGTCCGACCCCAGCCAGAAGCCCGAAGACATTGCCCGCAATGCCATCGACCACGCGCGCCGCCACCATTACGACGTGCTGATCCTGGACACGGCCGGCCGCCTGGGCATCGACGAAGCCATGATGCGCGAAATCCGCGTCCTGCACGACCTGGTCAAGCCGGTTGAAACCCTGTTCGTGGTCGACGCCATGCAGGGCCAGGACGCGGTCAATACCGCGCGCGCCTTTGCCGAAGCCCTGCCCCTGACCGGCGTGGTGCTTACCAAGCTGGACGGCGACGCGCGCGGCGGCGCGGCCCTGTCGGTGCGGCACGTCACGGGCAAGCCCCTGAAATTCGTGGGCGTCTCGGAAAAGCTCGACGGGCTGGAACCCTTCCATCCCGACCGCATGGCCCAGCGCGTACTGGGCATGGGCGACATTGTGTCGCTGGTCGAGCAGGCCCAGAAAAACATCGACATCGCCGAAGCCCAGAAGCTGGCCACCAAGCTGAAGTCGGGCAGCAAGTTCGACCTGAACGACTTCCGCGAGCAACTGGGCCAGGTGAAAAAGCTGGGCGACATGGGTTCGCTGCTGGAAAAGCTCCCCGCGCAATTCCAGCAGGCCGCCGGCCAACTGCAGGGCGGCCAGGCCGAAAAGCAGCTGCGCCGCACCGAAGGCATCCTGAACGCCATGACGCCGGCCGAACGCGCCAAGCCCGAACTGATCAAGGCGTCCCGCAAGCGCCGCATCGCCGCGGGCTCTGGCGTGCCGGTGCAGGAAGTCAACCGCCTGCTGTCCCAGTTCGAGCAGATGCAGGGCATGATGAAGCAGATGAAAAAAGGCGGCATGTCCAAGATGATGCGCGCCATGGGCGGCATGAAAGGCCTGGGCCGCTTCGGCGGGCTGCGCTAAGCCCGGCGCGGAAGAAAGGCCAGGCGCGCAGCCTGGCCGGTTCGGTCACTTGACCGAAATATTGGCCTCTTTGGCCAGGTTCTTCCACGCCGATATCTCGGTCTTGACCACGTCATCGAGCTCGGCTGGCGTACCACCGACGGCCACGGCGCCCTGTGCAATGAATGAGTCTTGAACCGCCTTGTCGCTGGCCACCGCGGCCACCGCGGACTGCACCTTGTCGACGATTGCCTGCGGCGTGCCGGCAGGCGCAAACATGGCGTACCACGAATCCACATTGAATCCCGGCACGGTTTCCGCAACGGAAGGCACGTCGGGCAGCACGGGCGTGCGCTTCGCGGTCGATACCGCGATGGCCTTCAGCTTGCCCGATTTGACATGGCTGGCTACCGCCGGCAACGACACCCAGAGCAGCGGGATCTGCCCTCCCAGCACGTCCACCGTGGCCGGGCCGCCGCCGCGGTAGGGAATGTGCATGAGCGGCAGGCCGGTCTTGAGCTTCAGTAGCTCGCCGGCAATGTGGCTGGGCGAACCGGTGCCCGCGGAACCATATGGCACTTCCTTCTGGGTTTTGACGTACTCGATCAGTTCAGGAAGCGACGACGCCGGGAAGGCAGGGTTCGCGACCAATATTTGCGGCGCCGAGGCCACCATGCTGACCGACTCGAAATCTTGCTCGGTATCGAATGGCAGTTGGTCGTAAATGGCCGGGTTGATGGTGTGGGAAGACAGCGTAATCAGCAGGGTGTAGCCATCCGGCTCGGCCCCGGCCACATAACGTGTGCCAATGGTTCCCCCGGCTCCGCCCTTGTTCTCGACGATGATGGTCTGCCCCAGGATCTTGCCCAGGGGGTCTTGCAGTATCCGCGCGGCCACGTCCACGCTGCCGCCAGCGGGATACGAAACGATCAGGTTGATGGGCTTGCTTGGGTAGGGCGGCGCACTTTCCGCGGCCAAGGCGGGTGCAGCAAACCACGCCATGGCGGCTAGTGCCGCTGCGCCGATCTGGCGGTTGATTCTGCTGTTGCAAATTCGGTTGGGCATCGTTGTCTCTCTACTTGTTATCAGGCTGCATGGCAGTTTGGTTTTGATGCGCCGCTGCAGCCTTGCTGATGGCCGCAGCGGGCAATCATTCTCGGATGTTGAGACAGGAACTACAATCTTTCCAGGATATAGAATTTATTTCCATATGCCAGAAAGAAATAACACCACTCTCAGCGACGGCCTGCGCCTGATCGATTTACTGGCCAATGCCCAGCATCCGCAGCCTTTAACGATGATTGCGGCGGCGCTTGGCATGGGCAATAGCAAGGCGCATCGCCTGCTGCAAACCTTGATGCAGGCGCAATACGTCATGCAGGAACCCGGTACGCGGCGCTATTACGCGTCCATCAAGCTATGGACGCTGGGTTCGGCGGTGCTGCGCCAGATGAGCCTGAGGACAGCCGCGGAAGGCGAGATGCTGCGGCTGATGGAGACCACCGGCGAAAGCGTGCACTTGTCGGTACTCGAAGAACATGAAATCGTTTATGTGCACAAGGTGGAAAGCGATAATCCAGTGCGTGCCTACAGCCAGATCGGCGGCCGCATGCCGGCCGCGCTGGTGGCCACCGGCAAGGCGATGCTGGCGTTTCTAAGCGCCGATGACCAGGCGCGCATTCATGCGCAACTGCCTCATGGCGAAGCCGGGCATGGCGACATCCAGGCAGCGTTCCTGCGAGAAATGCAGTTGACGCGCGCCAAGCGCGTGGCGGTGAATCGTGGTGAATGGCGCAAGGACGTCTATGGAGTTGCCTCGCCCATCCTGAACCATGACGGCCGCGCTGTCGCCGCCATAGGTGTTTCCGGGCCGGCGCATCGCTTCAAGCGTCATCGCATCGCGTTCTTCGCGCGCGAGGTCATACGCTCGGCGGATGCTATCGCGATGCGGCTGTTCGGAGAGCCGCCTCAGCGTGTGTGGAGCGGCAAGGCGCGCCAGGTGTAGCGTTTCAATAGGGCTGCCTGCGTTCCGGGGAAAGGAAAAAGGGAAAAAAACGGCCAGGCATGGCCTGGCCGAATTGATCGGGGCGAACGGGGAAGGCCCGCCCCGATGCAAACCGGCAAACGCTGCGGGGCTTGCCGGTTTGTGCTGTCGGGTTCAGTTCAGCGGCGGAATGCGCAGCACCTGGCCCGGGTAGATCTTGTCCGGGTCGCTCAGCATGGGCTTGTTGGCCTCGAAAATCACCGTATGCTTGGCACCCTGGCCCTTGCCGTACTGCGCTTCGGCGATCTTCCACAGGTTGTCGCCCTTTTGCACCGTGTACATCTGCGCCTCTGGCGCCGCCTGCTTGGCGGTCAGCTGGTTGTCCACCGCGGCCACGCCGATGGTGTTGCCCAGCGCCAACGCGATCTTCTCGGCTTCTTCGGTGGAAGCGGCCTCGCCGGATACTGTCACTTTGTCGCCGTCGACCTTGATGTCCAGGCCGTCGGCGTTCAGGCCATGCTTGTCCAGTTCCTTCTTCAGGTCATCGGCCGACGCTGCCTGGGCTTCGTTGGCACCGAACAGTTTTTCACCGACGTCTTTGATAAAGCTGAGCAGACCCATGATTTGTCCTTTGGCTGTTAAGAAACGTTAAGCACGCAAAACAAGAAGATGACGGAAATTCCGCCCGCTTCGAACCGATTATGGGCCGAATATGTGCAGCGCGTGGCCGCAAGGCGCGGCTAACGTGTAACAGTTGTTTAAGGCGCGGGGGCGTGCAGGGCGCCGGCCGCCGTGCGCCGCGTCAGTTTCCAGACATGGGCCGGGGGCAGGTTGGCCAGCACGGTTTCGGTGCGGCGGGCACGCAGGCCCAGGCGGTCCAGTACGCGCCGCGGCACCGGACAGCGCGGGCCGTAGGTAAACAGGTGCACCGCGCCATCGGGCCGCAACTGGGCAAAGGTGCTGCGTAGAATGCCGATCTGCTGCTTCACCGGCATATTCAGCAGCGGCAGGCCGCAAATGGCCACGCCGGCCAGGCCGTCGTCGAACAGGGTGTGTTCAGCCAGCCTGGCCGCGTCGCCCTGGTGCACATAGGCCTCGGGGAAATCGTGCCGCAGTTGGTGCGCGAACTGCGGGTCCATTTCCACCAGCGTCAGGTGCCAGGGCGGCACGCCGCGCGCCAGCAGGGCGCGGGTGAATGCCCCCGTGCCCGCGCCCAGTTCCAGGCAGGGGCCGGTGCCGGCATCGATGCCGCGCGTAATGGCGGCCGCCAGCCGGGGGCTGGAAGGCCAGATGGCGCCGATACTTTTGGGGTTGGCGCGCCAGGCGCGCAAGAAGCGGATACGTTCCGCAACCCAGGATTGCTGGGCGACTCGGCCGGCGGCGTTGCCGGTGGCCCGGCCCGCGGCTCCGGCCATGCGGAACAACATCGAGCCAAAAGGCAGGCCGGACAGGTCTCCGGCCAGGGTTTTGAACGGCATGCAGGCAACTCCAGCGAAGGAGCCGGTGCACCGCGGGCGTTGCCGCCAGCCGTTCACCGGCATCGAACACAGGCGTCAGGGTACTACGCGACGCGGCGCGCGCAAGCCATAAAGGGGCGCAAGTAGCGCACCGTTGAACAATTTCACATTGTGTGGCGTTTGCCGCCTCAGCCGCCGCCCACCGCCACCACCACTTCCACCTGGTCGCCGTCTTTCAGCACGGTGGCCTGGTGCTGGCTCTTGGGAACGATCTCGCCATTGCGTTCCACGGCCACGCGCTTGCCGGCATAGCCCAGCGTGTGCAGCAGTTCGGTTACGTTGGTGTCCAGCGGAAACTCGCGGGCATCGCCGTTCAGGGTAATGTGCATGATGTTTCCTTACCGTGCCGCATAGCCATCGGTGGCTTCGATCAGCCTGGCCAGCGTGCCGGGCTCGTCGAAGGCATGGCCCGCGTCCGGCACCAGATGGAACTGCGCCTGCGGCCAGGCCCGGTGCAGGTCCCAGGCGGTGCGCGCCGGGGTGCATACGTCATAGCGCCCTTGCACAATGGTGCCGGGTATGCCGTGCAGCTTGTAGGCGTCGCGGATCAACTGGCCTTCTTCCATGAAGCCGCCATTCATGAAATAGTGGTTCTCGATGCGGGCAAAGGCCAGCGCGGCGCGGTCGGCCGCATGGCTTTGCTGGTGGCGCGGGCTGGGCAGCAGGGTAATGGTGCTGTCTTCCCATTTGCTCCAGGCCTTGGCCGCGCGCATCTGCTCGGCCGGGTCGTCACCCGTCAGGCGCTTATGGTAGGCGCCGATCAGGTCGCCGCGCTCGGCCTCGGGAATGGGTTCCACATAGGCTTCCCAGCGGTCCGGAAACAGCCACGATGCGCCGTCCTGGTAAAACCATTGCAGTTCGGCGCGGCGCAGGCCGAAAATGCCGCGCAGCACCAGTTCGCTGACTTGTTCGGGGTGGGCCTGCGCATATGCCAGCGCCAGCGTCGAACCCCACGACCCGCCAAACACCAGCCATTTCTGCGCGCCCATCACTTCCTGGCGCAGGCGCTCGATGTCGGCCACCAGGTGCCAGGTAGTGTTGTTTTCCAGGCTGGCATGCGGCGTGGAACGGCCGCAGCCGCGCTGGTCGAACAGCATCACGTGGTAGCGCTGCGGGTCGAACAGCTGCCGGTGCACCGGTGAGCAGCCGCTGCCCGGGCCGCCATGCAGAAACACCGCCGGCTTGCCCTGCGGATTGCCGCAAAGCTCCCAATACACATGGTGGCCGTCGCCGGTGTCCAGCATGCCGTGGCGGTAGGGCTCGATGGCGGGATACAGCATTCAGGCGATCCTTTTGAAGATCAGGTCCCACACGCCGTGGCCCAGGCGCAGGCCGCGTGTCTCGAATTTGGTTTGGGGGCGGTAGTCGGGCCGCGGCGCGTAATCGGCAACGGTGTTCTGCAGCAGCGGCTCGCCGCCCAGCACTTCCAGCATCTGCACCGCGTATTCCTGCCAATCGGTGGCGCAATGAATATAGCCGCCCGGCTTGATGCGGCTGGCCAGCAGCGCCACGAACGGCGGCTGGATCAGGCGCCGCTTGTGGTGGCGCTTCTTGGGCCAGGGGTCCGGAAAATACACGTGCACGCCGGCCAGCGAATCGGGCGCGATCATGTCGCGCACCACTTCCACCGCGTCGTGCTGCACGATGCGCAGGTTCTGCAGGCCCGATTCTTCAATGCGGCGCAGCAGCGAACCCACGCCGGCGTTGAAGACCTCTACCCCCAGGAAATTGTCGCCAGGACGCGCCAGGGCGATCTGCTGGGTGGTTTCGCCCATGCCGAAGCCGATCTCCAGCACGGTGGGGGCCTGGCGGCCGAACGCCGCCGCCGTGTCCAGGCGGCGGTTGGCGTAGGGAAGGGACCATTTGCCCAGCAACTGCTCCAGCGCATCGCGCTGGCCCTGGGTGATATGGCCGCGGCGGTGCACAAAGCTGCGGATATGGGTGGCACCAGGGCTGTTGGGCGCCTGGGCGGCCGGTTCGAGCGCGGCCCGCGTGCTGTCCGACAGGGGGGCGGACGCCGGGGCGCCACCCTGGGATTCGGGGGTGTTCGTATTCATAAGGCGGATTGTAGTAGGCGCGCCGCTCCAGGTGTCGGCCCAGCCTGTTTGTGGGGTAGCATCTGCCGCATGAATTTCGCCCGTTTCGACCTGACCACGCTGGCCCTGTTCGTCGCCGTGGCGCGCGCCGGCAGCATCTCCGCCGGGGCGCGCCAGTCGCACCTGGCGGTGGGCGCGGCCAGCAAGCGCATTTCCGACATGGAAGCCGCATTGGGCACGTCCCTGCTGTACCGCACCCCCGCCGGCGTCGAGCTTACCGACGCCGGCCAGGCCTGCCTGTCGCATGCCCAGCGCGTGCTGCAGGAAATCGAGCAAATGGCCGGCACCCTGTCGGAATTCGCCCAGGGCGTGCGCGGCCAGGTGCGCATCGCCGCCAACACCTCGGCGCTGACCCAGTTCCTGCCCGAAGACCTGGCCACCTTCATGGACGAGCACCCCGCGGTGCGCATCGACCTGGAAGAACAGAACAGCACCGAAATCGTCACCGCCCTGCTGGAAAACCGCGCCGACATCGGCGTATTCGCCGACCGCACGCCGGCCAACGGCCTGCTGACCGTACCGTACCGCCGCGACGAACTGGTGCTGGTCACCCCACAGCGCCACCCCCTGGCCAACCTGCCGCGCGTCAGCTTCCATGACACGCTGGACTACGCCTACGTCAGCCTGCCCACCGCCACCTCGCTGGCCACCCGCCTGGCCGAAGAAAGCGCCCGCCTGGGCAAGGCCATGCGGCTGCGCATCCAGGTGCGCAGCTTCGATGCCATGTGCCGTATGGCCGTGGCCACCGGCGGCGTCGGCATCCTGCCGCGCCTTGCCGCGGAACCCCATGCGCGCTCTATGTCAATCCGGTTGATCCCGCTGCAAGACGACTGGGCGCACCGCTGGCTGCTGCTGGGCGTGCGCGACACCGAGACCCTGACCGTGGCCGCACGCCTGCTGTTGGCCCATTTGCGCAGCGACGAGAACTGAGCCCGGCCGGGCTTTCGCATTTGGGGAACCCCCGTTTCCCGGAATAGCCATTCCGGCTGGCCGCCGTTTCGCGGCACACTGCCTGCCTCGTATTCATATAGATGTGTGGAGCAGGCATGGCAGGGCAGATACTCGCCGGCATACGCGTGCTGGAACTGGGCCAGTTGATCGCCGGGCCCTTCGCCGCCAAGACCCTGGCGGACTTCGGCGCGCAGGTCGTCAAGATCGAACCCCCCGGCCTGGGCGACCCCCTGCGCAAATGGCGCCTGCTGCACGAAGGCACTTCCGTGTGGTGGGAAGCCCAGTCGCGCAACAAGCAATCGGTGTGCGTAGACCTGCGCCAGCAGGAAGGCCAGGAAATCATCCGCCTGCTGGCCGCCCAGGCCGACGTGCTGATCGAGAATTTCCGTCCCGGCACTCTGGAAAAATGGAGCCTGTCGTGGGAAGCCCTGCACGCCCTGAACCCGCGCCTGATCATGCTGCGCATCTCGGGCTACGGCCAGACCGGCCCCAAGGCCCGCGAGCCGGGCTTCGCGGCCATTGGCGAAGCCATGGCCGGCCTGCGCTACCTGAACGGCGAACCCGGCCGCGCGCCCGTGCGCGCCGGCCTGTCGCTGGGCGACACCATTGCCGGCCTGCATGGCGCCCTGGGCGTGCTGCTGGCCCTGTACCAGCGCGACGCCCGCGGCGGGGAAGGGCAGGTAATCGACGCCGCCCTGTACGAAAGCCTGTTCAACCTGACCGAAAGCCTGCTGCCCGAATACACCGCCTTCGGCGCCGTGCGCGAACCGGCCGGCGCGTCGCTGCCCGGCATCGCGCCGTCCAACGCGTATCCCTGCAACGACGGCTACGTGCTCATCGCCGGTAATGGCGACGCCATCTACCAGCGCCTGATGGCCCGCATCGGCCGCGACGACCTGGGCCAGGATCCCGCCCTGGCCCACAACGACGGCCGCGCCGCCCGCGTGCAGGACATCGACGCCGCCATTGGCGCCTGGACCTCCCGGCGCAATATCGACGAAGTGCTGGACGCCATGCGCGAAGCCGGCGTGCCCAGCGGCCGCATCTACAACGTGGCCGATATCGCGCGCGACCCCCACTACCGCGCCCGCAACGCCATCGCCGAAATCCAGGGAGCCAGCGGCGTGCGCGTCGAAATGCCCGCCGTCTTCCCCATGCTGTCCGCCAACCCCGGCGCCATCCACGACCGCGCCCCCACACTGGGCGAACACACCGACAACGTGCTGGCCGCCGCCGGCCTGTCCGACGAACAACGCGCGCAACTGCGCGCCCGCGGAGTCATCGCATGAACACCGGCGCCCCCAGGATCGAGATCAACGAAGTCGGCCCGCGCGACGGCCTGCAAATCGAAAAAGCCTTCGTTCCCACCGAAGAAAAAATCGCTTTCGTCGACGCCCTGTCCGATTGCGGCTACGCCCGCATCGAAGTCACCAGCTTCACCTCGCCCAAGGCCATCCCGGCCCTGGCCGACGCGCAAGACGTCATGCGCGCCATCCGCCGCCGCCCGGGCGTCATCTACACCGCGCTGGTGCCCAACATACGCGGCCTGGAACGCGCCGTGGAAGTGGGCACCGACGAGCTGAACCTGGTCATGTCCAGCAGCGAAACCCACAACCGCGCCAACCTGCGCATGACCCGGGACCAGTCGCAGGCCGAACTCACCAGCATCCTGCAGGCCGCCCGGGCCGCGGGCGTGCCCTGCAATGTATCCCTGTCCACCGTATTCGGCTGCCCCTTCGACGGCGACGTACCGGTCAGCGAAGTACTGCGCCTGGCCACCCAATTCGTCGAAGCCGGCGCCACCGGCATCACCCTGTGCGACACCACCGGCATGGCCTACCCCAGCCAGGTGGCCGATGTGTGCGAACAAGTGGCCCGCGCCGTGCCCGGCATCGCGCTGACAGCCCACTTGCATAACACGCGCGGCATGGCCCTGGCCAACGCCATCGCGGCCTGGCAGACCGGCATCGTGCGCTTCGACGCCGCCGCCGGCGGGCTGGGCGGCTGCCCCTACGCCCCCGGCGCCAGCGGTAATGTGAATACCGAAGAACTGGTGCACATGTTCCAGTGCATGGGCATAGCCACCGGCGTAGACCTGCAGGCCTTGCTGGCCATCGTGCGCGGCCTGCCGCAACTGGTGCAGCGCGACTTTTCCACCCCCTTGCTGTCCGCCGGCCACCGGCTGGCCACCCACGCGCCGCCCGCCTGGCTGGCTGAGCGGTTCGGGCCCGCCTGACCCGGGCGTTTTCAGGCGCTGTTCCTTCCTACCCATAACAATCCCCAGGAGACATCAACCATGAGCATTCCCTTCCTGCCCAAACCCCTGCGCGCCTGCCTGGCCGCCGCCACCCTGGCCATCGCCGCCAGCCCCGCCGCCGCCCTGGCCGACTATCCCGACCGCCCCATTACCCTGCTGGTGCCCGCCGCGCCCGGCGGCACTACCGACCTGGCCGCCCGCCTGATCGCCCAGCCCCTGGGCGAGGCCCTGGGGCAAAGCGTGGTGGTGGACAACAAGCCCGGCGCATCCGGCAGCATTGCCACATCCGCCGTGGCCAAGGCCGCGCCCGACGGCTACACGCTGCTGCTGCAGTACTCCGGCTACAACGCCATTTCCCCGCACGTGCAGCCGCAAACCGACTGGGATCCCATCAAGGACTTCGCGCCCATCGCCAACATCCTGTCGGCCCCGCAAGTCATCGTGGTGCGGCCCGACCTGCCCGTCAAAACCCTGAAAGAACTGGTGGCCTACGCCAAGGCCAACCCGGACAAGCTGAACTACGCCTCGTCCGGCAACGGCGCCCTGCAGCACGTGGCCACCGAACTGCTGAAGCAGATGGCGGACGTCAAGATCGAACACATTCCCTACAAGGGCACCGGCCCGGCGCTGAACGACCTGCTAGGCGGCGCCGTGGACATGACCATTACCACCCCGCCGCCCCTGCTGGGCCACATCGCCGCCGGCAAACTGCGCGCCCTGGCCGTTACCGGCCCCAAGCGCCTGGAATCCCTGCCCGACGTACCCACCGCCGCCGAAGCCGGCTACCCCGACCTGCTGGTGTCGTCATGGTTCGCCATGTATGCCCCCGCCGGTACGCCCCAGGCCGTGGTGGACAAGCTGGCCGGCAACATCGAAAAAATCATGAAGACCGACGCCTTCCGCAAGAAGGCCGCCGAGCAGGGCGCCGAAGCCGAATTCATGGGGCCGCAGAAACTGGCGGACTACACCAAGGAAGAGTACGAGCGCTGGGGCAAAGTGGTGAAAGCGGCGGGCATCAAGGGAAACTGATCCTGCCCGCGGCGCCTGGGTTCGCCTAGGGGTCAGACGCCTTGCGTGTCTGACCCCGCAAGCATGGATGGCGCATGGCGCTGGCCTTCCCGGGCGGCGAAAAATGCCCCACCCAAAGTATGGCTATAATTCCAGCCCCGGCCAGTTCCAAGCTGGCCGCGGCCTACGATGCGGGTGTAGTTCAATGGTAGAACGGCAGCTTCCCAAGCTGCATACGAGGGTTCGATTCCCTTCACCCGCTCATTTTGCATCTACAAACCCGCTGAGAGACTTTGGGAAGTTGACTAAGTCCTTGATGTTCAGCGAATTTCTGAAAATTGACCTTTTCCGGCGTTCAGGAATATTCGTCAGTTTTTACCCTGGATAAGTACATTTTTCTGGCCATCGTTTTGATGCATTGGCGGCTTGTTCGCGTGCGTCTGTCGAGGCCCGTTGACGTCTATGGAGAGGCGTTGCACGGTCTCGGAACTTGGGGTGGCGGGTCTCCTTTCGGCTTGGTATGTGCAGACGCACAGTCCACTGGCGTCCACCAGCATCCAGCGTTTTTAAGTCCATTTTCGGGCCGTGGTTCCGATGCTGTAACGGCGCTGACTTTGTCGGGTCATTGTCCATGACTCGATCTCGTCTAATTGGAGATTTGAAGTTGGAGCATGGCGCTCACCGAATTGCGTGTCCGGGCTGTGAAGGAGACGGGAAAGGCTTACACCCTGGGCGACTATGACGGATTGTCGTTGTTCGTATCCGCCAAAGGTGGCAAGGCGTGGGGTAATCCCCCATTTTTGGCAGTGGCCAGAAGTAGGAACGCTATGCGTTCCTATTTTTGCGTTCCGAGCAGCGCAGCCGTAGCATCCATCTGCTCATGCTCAAAAGCCGCCGCGAAATCATCCAGTTCGTTCGCGCGTAGTCCGACATCCGCTCCAAGAGCGGCCTGTCGCCAATTCACGACGGCTGCATGGACCTCTGCCAAGACGCCCAATGCCTCTTCCTTATCCAGTGCGAAGTAGGCCGCGCGAGCCAGCAGCATTTGCACATCGTTGATCGGGCCATCTGTTTCAGATAGCCAGGTCTTGGATTCCCGTTCCTTGTCCGGAAAGGGGTTGACGTCGAAGGCGGGCGCAAGACGCCACAGTCCATGCTCTACATGCAGGAAACCATGATTCTGCAAGTGGTCGTCTACGTTCGTAATCAACAGATTGAATACAAGGCGACGCCATAGCTGGTGCAAGTCTCGGGTGGGTTCATGGCCGTGGGAGCGGATGGCATCCGCGATTTCCGTGTAGCTGCGATCTTCCTCGCGCGAAGCCTGCAGCAACGATGCGGCTGACTGGTATGGAATGCGGCCATCGGCGCCGTCGCGATCAAATCGGCGGATGACGGCTATCGGCACGTCTGCTAGAGAGACGATGCGCGCGGGTGCCGCGTCGATGCCTGCCAGCGTCGCCAGCTTTAGAGCCAAGACCTCCCCGCGGGTGACACTGCGCGTGTCGTTCACACTGGGAAACTTGCCGATCGCGAGCCAGCCGTCTTCGTCCACCATGGTGCACTTGGGGCGCATGCCGCCAAGCGAGGTGCCCTTGCCTTGCAGGTAGCGCAAGTCTTCGGCTGTTTCCTGCCCACGTTCGACAGCTCGGCTGGCTTGATAGATGTGTTCGAGTTCGATCAACGGTGGGGTCGTGCGTCGGCCTTCAGGCACTGTGCGATGCCAGGTCCCGTCCGGACCGCGTAGGCGCAGCGCGCCAACGCGACTGAAGTCATCGACCGCCAATAGATAGTCCAACTCCGTCAATGCCGGTAATTTGGGATCGGTTCGGCGTCGTTTGGCATGGTCGCGGGCGATGACGCGCCGGCCCCAGGCGTCTGGGGTGGTATCGGCGATCGCACCGTGGAATACGGAGTCGTGGGGCGAGGCAGCCTTGTGTGGCTGGTGGCCTGGCATCAGTTGCAGATCGGCCGATACGTTGAACCGCTCGGGGTTGACCAGCCACGCTTCGTCATAGGCAAAGGCGCAGTTTTCGCGCCGGCCTTGCTGGACGTATATCAGCGAGCCGAGCGGTAGCCCAGCCTTGCCGATGCAGACTTGAACTTGCTGGCGGATCGGTGCGGCAGTAGCCATCACAATGCTCCCGAGGATCCGCCGGACTTGTTGCGCACGCGCTTTGGCAAGTTCTCGTCCATCAGCGTGAGCCCAATCTCGTCGTTCGGTGTGTCTAGCAGATGCTCCAGCGCTTGGATCTCGCCGAAGACGTGCAGCGCACGGGCGAAAAAGTGGATGGGCACGCGGACGTCGCCTTTCTCCATGCGGCGCACCGTGGACAAGGATGCCCCCATGCGCTCGGCAAGCGACGCCTGGGAGATATGGCGCCGCCTACGGGCCAGGGAAATGTCGCCGCCGAGCTTCCGGATCGCTCGTTCGACGGGGAGGGGGATGGGGAGATCCATTTAAGTGCTCTCAAAGGAGCTTAAATTATAGATAAGAATTCCTATTGGAGCAATTATTTGAGAAATGAGAGGCTGTTTCCAGGCCCTTGCTACCCCTTCCAAAGCAAGTCCATAATCAAGTCCATCTCTGCATTCCCGCAGCGATCACCCCTTTAAAAATCAAAGGGTTAGGCACTGAGTGCGATTCCCTTCACCGTACTCATTCGATGGCGAGGCTGCACGGGACAGCAGGATCGATGCGTTCGGCTATATAATGATATTAATTCTCATTTGATCGTGTTCCTTGTTCTGTTCTCATGCCAGCCCAGGATCTACCTATTACCGATGATGTGGCGGGGCTGTATGTCGAGCATGGCAAATGGCTCCAGGGTTGGCTGCGCAGGCGCGTAGGCGACACTTTTGCGGCAGCCGACCTGGCGCAAGACACTTTTCTAAGCCTGCTAGACCGCAAGACGGCGGCTGTCGAGATCCGGGAGCCGCGTCCGTTCCTGGCGACGGTCGCCCGTCGGCTACTTGCACACCGCCACCGCCGGCAGTTGCTCGAAACCGCTTACCTCGAGGCTCTCGCCTGCCTTCCGGAGGAAGTGACTCCCTCGCCGGAAGCTCAGCTAATGGCCGTCGAGAGTTTGCAGCAGATCGACCGCGTGCTCGATGGTCTACCGCCCAAGGTGCGAGAAGCCTTTCTGTTGGCCCACTTAGTCGAACTGAGCTACGCCGAGATTGCCGAGCGGTTAGGCACTTCGAGCAGTTCGGTAAAGCAATATCTGACCAGGGCCAACCGCGAATGCATGTTCGCGTTGACGGTCTGACGCCATGGACTCCCGTAGAGACACTCTGACTCTGCCCAGTGGCCGGGTCATCAGCCGGGCCACGGCGGATGCTGCGGCGGACTGGCTCACGCTGCTGATGTCCGGAGAAGCTGGCGATGCGCAGCAACACCAATGGCGCCGATGGCGCCAGGCACATGTTGACCATGAGGCCGCTTGGCAGCACGTCGAATCTGTCACGGGCCGAATGAAGTCATTGGAGGGTGCTCCGGCTTATGCGGCCCTGTCCTCCTATGGCACGACCGATCAGCCGTCCTCCGCTGCCCGCCGACGGGTCACCCGAATGCTCCTGTGGGCGGGGGTAGCCACCAGCGCCGGGTTGCTCGCTTCGCGCACTGACACCTGGCAGGTCCGCACGGCCGACCACCGCAGCAACACCGGTGAGCAACGCGACTTCACACTAGAGGACGGTACCCGGCTGACGTTGAACACGGATAGTGCGGTAAATGTGCGCTTTGATGCGAACCAGCGCCGCATCCTGCTGGTGGCGGGCGAGATCATGATTGCCACCCGCCATGGCCCGGGGCCGGCTGATCCGCGGCCGCTCTCGGTGGCGACCGCCGAGGGCCGCATCCGTTCGCTGGGAACGCGGTTCACGGTACGGCAGCATGCTGGACGGACCAGTGTGGCGGTTCTGGAAAGCGCGGTGGAAGTCTCTCCTTGGGCCGGGTCCGGCAGTGTACGTCTGCTGCACGCCGGCCAGCAGACCCTGTTCAGCCGCGATGCCGTCGAGGCGCCGCGCTCCATCAATGAGCAGGCGGATGCCTGGGCGCGGGGCCAGTTGGTGGCTGACGAGCAGCGGCTGGACAAGTTCGCTGCCGAACTGGATCGCTATCGGACGGGCGTGCTGCGCGTCGATCCGCAAATCGCGAGCCTGCGGCTTTCGGGTGTCTTTCCATTGGCCGACACCGATCGCATTCTGGCTACGCTGCCCAGCGTGCTGCCGGTACGCGTGCAGTGGCGTACCCGTTTCTGGGCGACGATCGTACCGGCCGACTGAGGCCTGGGAAAAAATTTTTCGAATTGACTGCCCGATTGGCATGTTCGCGGCACCTACCTATGAGGGACCGGAATTTTCGGAGGTCCAATCCAGAGGAAGAACATGCCGAACCTGCGCCGCGCCCACGATTCGGAGCGCCTATATCCATCGTCTACTGCGCTTGCCGCCCTGACGCTGACCGTCGCCCTCGCGGCCGGCGCTCCGGCCGCCGTGCTTGCGCAAGGCGCCACGCCTGCGGCAGGGACCGCCGCGGTCGACTTCAGGATTGCCGCCGGGCCGCTGGCACCAGCCTTGCGTCAGTTGGCCAGCACGGCCAACATCATGTTGACCTTTACCGCCGAGCAAACCGAGGGCAAGCGCACGGCCGGCGTGAACGGTCGGCATCCCGCCGCCGGCGCGCTGAGCCTATTGCTCGCCGGTAGCGGCCTGCGGGCCGTGCAATTGGACAATGGCGCGTTCGTGCTGCGAGTCGACGAGACGCTTTCATCCGCCGCGTCCGACGCCGCCACGCTGCCTATGGTCACGGTGACTGGCACAGCCGCCAACGGCACTACCGAGGGTACGGGCTCGTACACCACCAGCAGCATGAGCACGGCCACCCGGCTCAACCTGTCCATGCGCGAGACGCCGCAGTCGGTCACCGTCATTACTCGCGAATTCATCCGGGATCAGAACCTGCAGACGATCAACGACGTGGTGCAGGCAGCCCCCGGCCTGACCTTCCGGCGTTTCGGGCCAGAGCGCGCCTCCTTCTACGCGCGCGGCATGCACGTGGACAACATCATGTTCGACGGTCTGCCCGTGAGCTTGGACAGCTCGAACCTGTCGCAGGACTTGTTGTCCACCGACATGGCCATCTACGATCGCGTGGAGATCGTGCGTGGCGCCACGGGACTGGTGCAGGGCGCAGGTAACCCGTCGGCCGCCATCAACCTGGTGCGCAAGCGGCCAACCGATGTGCCGCAGGTGTCCGCCGGCGTGAGCGCTGGCAGCTGGGACCACTATCGAGCCGAGTTGGACGCGTCTGGTCCGCTATCAGATGACGGCAGTCTGCGCGGTCGTGCGGTGATCGCCACTCAGGATTTCGGAAGCTACAAGCGCGGCGAAGACAGTAGCGGCCAGACTTTTTACGGGATCCTGGAAAAGGATCTGGCTGCCTCCACCACGCTCACGCTCAGCGCGCTGCACCAGGAAAACCGGCTGCATGGCAACGGCTTCACCGGCCTGCCCGTGGGCCGCGACGGCAGCGATCTGGGACTGCCCCGGTCCACGTCCTATGCCAATGACTGGGAACATTGGAACAAAAACACCACCTCGGCTTTCGTGGGGCTCGAGCACCGATTCGACAACGGCTGGCGTACGCATCTATCGGCCTATTACGCGCAGGCCGAAGTTGACATGCTGGGCCATTATCTCAATTACAACGTCACCACAGACAAATACCGCCAGTTGGGTGCGCGCAACGCCCATAAGGAAAAGCAGAGCAGCGTGGATCTGTATGCCAACGGTCCCTTCGAACTGCTGGGCCGTACGCATGAACTGGTGCTGGGCGCCAGCTACCGTAACGTCGATTTCGACGGCAACAGCCGCCAAGGCGTGGTTCTCTACGATGATCTCGATCTCTACGACTTCGACCCGAGCGCCGTTGCCAATCCCAATATCCCGCTGCGGGACTGGATGGACGCCGACATTACCCAGCAAAGCTTATACGCCACGACGCGTCTCAATCTGGCGGACCGGCTGAAGCTGATATTGGGCGGACGGTTGGACTGGTTCGACTACAACGACACCGTCAACACGTATCCGAGCTTTACCGCCAATACGCCATCCGTCAGTGCGCACAATCGCTACAGCATCAATAGTCAACTGACCAAGTACGCCGGCATCGTCTACGACTTGAACGACCAGCACTCGGTCTACGCCAGCTACACCGACATCTTCAAGCCTCAAAACTACATGGATGCCAGCAACAATCTGCTGGATCCCGTGATCGGCAAAAATTACGAAATCGGCATCAAGGGCGAATACTTCGATGGCGCGCTGAATGCCTCGGCAGCATTGTTCCGCATGGACCAGAAAAACCGTGCCTTCCGCAGCACCGATCAGACTCAGTGCGCCGGCTACCCGACAGTCGCCTGCTATTCGGCCGCTGGCGAAGTGCGCAGCCAGGGCGTGGAATTTGAGGTTCAGGGAACCATCACTCCCAACTGGCAGGTAAGCCTCGGCTATACGGTGGCCATCGCGCGCTATCGCAAGGATGCGAATCCCGACAATGTGGGCGAGCTGTTCGATACCGACACGCCACGCCACCTGTTCAAGCTGTCGACGATGTACCGACTGACTGGCGCTCTGCAGGGCTGGCGCATCGGCGGCTCGGTCTACCGTCAGGGCTCCATTTACAACAAGGGCACCACGAGCGGCGTACCATTCCGTATCACCCAAAACGCCTACACCCTGGCCGACTTGGTAGTGGGCTGGCAGGCGACACCGAAGCTGGATATGCAGCTCAACATCAACAACGTCTTTGACAAGAAGTACTACAACGCGCTGTCCGGCAGTGTGAGCTTTCCGAGCAACGTCTATGGCGAGCCGCGCAGCGTGACGCTGTCGGCACGCTACCAGTTCTGATGCGCAGCGGCATGCGTGACGCGATGGTGGTGTTGCACCGCTGCTACGGCCTGCTCAGCTTGCTCCTTTAGAACACGCCTTCAAGACCCAGCACGGCCAGGACCCGGGCATAGGATCCCAGCGTAGCCCCAGCGTCTCAGGCCTCGACCTTGTACAAGGTCGTCCTTAAAACTCCTGCTCGTTGCGATACGACGGCATAGCGACGAGTCACTGATCGTCGAGCGTTTGTTGAAACAAAATATATACCGCTGTCACTATCGACGTCCTTGTGACAGATAAGCATCCGGGCTGGCGCCCAATATTTGATTTTGTCGTATCAAGCCCGGCTGTTCGCATATTCCGCCTTGTGCGGTTACATATGGAAGTATGCGTGTCTATTTGCAAACAAATTTAGGGAATTTGCCTGCCGCGGCCCGTTACCATGCCGGGCCGCTACCGTTTCATGACCACACAGTCCAGAAAAGGAGTACCGCTCGTTCACGCGGGGTGAGATGCTTTCGATTGCAGACCTATCAAACATGCTGAATACGGAACGGACGATCCGGGTTTCGGTCGGTGCCGAGCCCTCCGGATTCATGTTCGACGCCATGCAAGGCACGGACGGCCTGTCCATCTTGTCCGAGTACCGGGTGCGCCTGCTGCATCGTTCGATGCAGGTCGACGTTGGAAGCCTGCTGGGCCAGCCCCTTATCTTGACGATAGAAGCCACGGCCACGCCCAGGTATCTCGGCGGCGTGATCGCCAGTTTTGCACTGGTGGGCCAGGCCGGCGACACGGATCGCTATTTCGCCTACGAGGCCGTGGTGGTGCCCTGGTTGTGGCTGGCCACGCACAAGCGGGAATTCCGCATCTATCAGAACCAGACCGTGCCGGACACCATCAAGCAGGTGCTGGCGCCTTACGGTTACGCGTTCGAATTCGAGTTGGCCGAGAACTACGAGCCGCGCGTCTATTGCGTGCAGTATGACGAAAGCGATTTCCAGTTCGTCAGCCGGCTGCTGGAAGCCGAAGGCATCCACTACTACTTCCGGCACGCCCAGGACAGGCACACCCTGGTAATGAGCGACGAGGTGCAGAACCACAAGACCGTGGCCGGCTATGAACAGGTCCGGTACTTCCCCGAGGACAAGCTGACGCTGCCGCGGCAGGACTACATGACCCAGATAGGGGTGCGTCAGGGCCTGAGGCCCGGCCAGTACACGACCAACGACTACAACTTCGTCACGCCCAATGCCGACCTGAAGGCCCTCCAGCAAATCCAGCTACCCCATGAGCACAGCCAGGCCGAGGTATATGACTGGCCCGGCAACTACGGCGACACGCTACTGGGTGAGCGCTACGCACGCCAGCGCATGGAGGAACAGCACCACGTGCGCGACACCCGTACGTTGCGCAGCACGGCCCGGGGCGTGGCCACCGGATCGTTGTTCAACCTGACCGGCTGCCCGCGCACGGAAGATAATCGCGAGTATCTGGTGCTGGCCACGCGCTACGATCTGAAGGAAAACAATTACAGCTCCGTGGGCGGTGATGCCTCGCAGGGCCACAAGTGTCTGTTCAACCTGACGGTGCAGGATGCGAAGCTGCCGTTCCGGCCGCCCCGCATCACCGAAAAGCCGCGTACCAGGGGCCCGCAGACCGCGGTGGTAGTGGGGCCGCAGGGCAAGGAAATCTGGACCGACAAGTACGGCCAGGTCAAGGTGCATTTCCACTGGGACCGCTACGACAAGCGCGACGAGAACAGTTCCTGCTGGATTCGCGTATCCAGCAGTTGGGCCAGCGGCAATTTCGGGGCGATCCAGGTGCCACGTATTGGCGACGAGGTAATCGTGGATTTTCTGAACGGAGATCCGGATTACCCGATCATCACGGGGCGCGTATACAACGCGGCGAAGATGCCGCCCTGGAAGCTGCCTGACAACGAAACCAAGATGGGCATCTACACGCGCTCCAGCCCCGGCGGCAACTATCACACGGCCAATGCCCTGAGGTTCGAGGACAAGGCCGGCCAAGAGGAAATCTACGTCCTGGCGCAGAAGGACCGTAACGAGAAGACCAAGAACAACCATACCGAGCGGATCGACAACAACTGGGTGCAGTCCGTGGGGAAACACAAGGCCATCGAGGTCGATGGCAATCACAGTGAGTCGGTGCACGGCAACATGATGCTGCACGTCGGCCCCAGCGGCGTGGGCCGCGTGCTGTCCAATTCGTTCCGCAAGCTGGTGGAGGGTATTGCCGACGTGGCCAAGTCGTTGCCTATCCCCGGCATCAACCAACTGGGCCGCGGCGTTTATTCCCTGTTCGCGGACCAGGCCATCAACGAAGCCACCGCCGGCGTCAAGACCCAGTTCGTGGGCCTGACCAAGACCGTGACGGTGGGCGGCACAATCGTCGAAAGCGCCGGTCATTCGATACAGCTGACGTCGGGTTCCAACATCTCGGTGGACGCTGCGAACACGGTTTCCATGACCTCGAATGGCGAGTTCCATATTCAGGTCGGAAAATCCGAGCTGCGCTTGACTGCCGATGGGTTCATCCGATTAAGCGGAGACACGCTTTTTCTGAATTTCGAGAACGGCATCGAAATGCAGGCTACGAACGAGATTGCTCTTTCTTCCAAGAAAATCAATCTCAATTGATTGCCCTCATTTCAAGGCTCACTCAATCGCATCAAACACATCAATCATCATGATTCACAACAAGCGACAGTTTTTTATCTCGGGTGGGGCATTGTTGCTCGTGATCGCCGGCGTGTTGATTGCGTCGCACTTTTTTGGTGAGCAAAGCCAACCGCCACTGGCCTCGGCACAAGGGCAACTGTCTTGTGACAGCGAGCAGTATTCCGAATACAACAAGAACATGGTACTGGCCGGAGAATCGACTATCGGCAGGCAGCCGCCGTCGGGCACCCGCCAGCAGCAGCAAGCCATGGTCGACGCTTTTGGAGCACTCACCCTGCCAAAGGACAAGACCATCATTTCCGCTGGTCACCTGAAAACGGGGAAGGTGTATACGACGGTATGCAAAAGTGAAAGATGCACCATGAACGAGATGGCGGAACCCGAGCAGGTCTGCTTGGCTGAGAACTGGAGTGGTTGTCGATATCTGGCAATGCAATTCAGAGAAAAACAATACTGCTTCCTGACGCCCTCGGATCAGTGACATGAGCGACACTGAATTTCCGTTTGGCAATGACCTGATGAAGCCCGAGGATTGGGTGGGTACCATGGGCGCGAAATCCCAGCGTTGGCTCATTTCCTATGAAGGCAGCCTGGCCGTCGTATGCGGCTACCACAGTTTCATTTTTCTTGGCCTGGACAGCATGGCCATTAGCGTGGTGAACATCCTGAACTGCGGCATCACCGTGAGCGCCCCCATCGGCAAGATATTCAAGGCCGTGGGCGGTGCCGCCAGGGATGCCCTGGCCTTCGAGAAAGCCAACGATCTCGTCGGGAACGCCAAAAAGGTCGACGATGCTGTCACCATGGAGCGCGAACAAGGAGCAGCGAACAGCGGCATGGCGCTGTACGAGCGCATGCAGAAGGCGATCCCTCAATTAATCTACGCGACCAAACCCTTTTCGTTCGACGACCTGGCGGGCATGCCTGGCGGCATCGCCGGTGCCGAGATCGAGGCCGCCGGTGCCGCGGGCATATATCGAATCGAAGGCTACGACGGCATAACGGGCGGTCTGACGAGCGATTTTTTCTTCAGGGCCACGGTCGCCAACGCTGGGACGGGGTTGATAGCAGGTGGCGTGGGATTATCCGCGGGCGTCTGGAGCGTCGAGGGACCCCGCAATCTCTACTGGGAGCTGGCCGCCAGCGCGCGTGCGCGCTGTGTCGTGGAAAACAGCGCTCCAAGCTACGACCAGCCCTATCGGCGGATTCCCAACCTTCATCCATATCTGCAGGGCCTGCCTCCCGCGGGCTGCTCGATGGAAGAAACCAGGTTCAATCCTGCGCGCCTCATGCAGCAACCGGTCCCGTAACGCAATGAATACGCAAAGCGCAATCGAATCCAGCAAACCGGCATTGGCCGGCGCCATACTCTCCAAGGGCGGCCAGAGCTTGCCGGATCTGTGGCGCATTCAACACTCGAACGCCAACCTGTTCGCCCGCTTTGTCAGAACGGGACAGCCTCAACGGGCGGCAAGCATTTCGGCGCTGATTGGCGAAGGAGAGATAACCATCCGGCGGGAATTGCAATCTATTCCGGCAGCGTCCTGGGCAAGCCTGTGCGCGGCGGCTGGCTGGACGCATGTCGGCGCAGCATCGCTGTCCTGGTGCGACGGCGCCAGCGAGGAACAGATATGGCAGGCATGGACCGAGGCCTCGCCATCGGCGATGCCCTTCGAAGATGCCTTCTTCATCGCAGCCAGGTCGATGAACCCCGCGTTCCTGTTCGAAGGCCAGACCCTGTCGTCTTTCGTGCCCCATCTTTTGGTGGACAAGATCAAGGTGTGTGTATCGCTGGCAGCGCGTTGCGAGCAGGTGTCGATGGATTGCTCGCCGGCAGCGCTGCATGCCCTGCCCAAGGACTTTCAGCAGTTCCTGTCCCATCGGGAAATCAAGCTCGTCCAGACGGATGCCAGGCGCTGAGCGCCACTCCTGTCTGTATGGCCCAACCTGTTCCGGAGTATAGACACGATCATGCCAGCCGCAGGCAGACTCAACGATCAGGCCTCTGGCCATGATGGTGCGCCGCCGACGCCGTGTACCGGCGCCTCGCCCGATGTCAGCATCGACGGCCGCGGCGCCGTACGTGAAGGAGACCCCTTCGCGTCGCACGCCCGCCCGGACGAGTCCGATCATGCACGCAGCCTGGCGGCAGGCTCGAGCTCGGTGTTCATCAACGGCAAGCCCGCTGGCAGGATAGGCGATCCGATTTCATGCGGAGGCCAGATCGCGGAAGGCTCAGAGACCGTATTCATCGGCGGCTGAGCACGGCTTGCCGCAAGCGGCTGGCGAACAGGCCGCCCAGGGCCGCGACAAACTTTCCCTGTGCATGTCGATTTCCGCTCATCAGATTCGTCGTTGGTGTATTACCACCCCAAGGATCTCCCATGAAATATCTCGGCCTGGCCTATTTCACCCCCGAAAAATTCGCTGCGATGGCGCCGGATGACGTCAAGAAACTGGTGAGCCAATGTCCGGACTTGGATGAAAAAATGCGCGCGACCGGCAAGGTTCTGATTTCCGCGTCGCTTGGCGATCTCGAGAACTGGAGGACGCTCCGCCCGAACAATGGCAGGACTCGCATCACCGACGGGCCTTACACCGAGTCGAAGGAAGTGGTGGGCGGCCTGTTCATTATTGATGCGGACAGCCATGACGAGGCGTTGCGCATTGCATCCATGCACCCGGCCGCCACGCTGGGCGAAGAAGGTGGGTGGGCCGTCGAACTGATTCCCATGGATTTCTACCTGGCTCTATGAGGGTTCAACCCCGCTGGTGCAAAACCAGGTATGCCCCTCCGTCCGAAGAGGGGTGAATCCCCATCAACCAAAGGGCCGCCTCAGAAATTCACCGTCGCCGATAGCAGCAGCGAGCGCCCCTCGCTCACATTCAACGTACCGGCTCCCGGATACGTGGTCCAGAAACTCTTGTTGAACACGTTGCGCAGGTTGGCTCTCAGGGTAATCGGATACCCGGCCTGCTCCAGGACATAGCGTGCGCCAAGATCCATCGTGGTCCAGGGCTTGATGGACTGGGTGTTGGCGGCATCCACATATTGCCGGCTGGCATACATCACGCGGGAAGTCAGTGTCAGCCCGGTGGCAAAAGGCGTGTCCCATTCCACGCCCAGCGTGACGTGGTGGCGCGAGGTGCCGGGCGCCGTCTTGCCATTATTGACGCCGCCCGCGGTCTGGGTGAGTTTCGCGTCAAGCAGCATGTAGCCTCCCAGGACGCGCACGCCGCGCCATGGTTCGCCTGCCACGTTGAGTTCTATGCCGCGGTTACGCTGTTCGCCGTCGGCGTTCAATGTATTGGAAACTGGGTCGGCAATGGCGGACGCCTGTTCGATCTGGAATGCAGCCAGTGTCGTGCTCAGTTTTCCCCAATCGACCTTGACGCCGGCTTCGTACTGTTTCGACAGATACGGTTCCAGGACTTCGTTGGCGTTCGCGTAACTGGCGCCAACGACGGCGCCTTGCTGCATACCCTCGATATAGCTGCCGTATAACGACACGTATTCCGCCGGCTTGAACAGCATGCCCACCACGGGTGTATACGCTGTCTTGTCATAGCGTGACGTGCGCGCATTGGTGGCGATGTTGTAGTTGTCCGCCATGATCTTCTGCTTGCGCACGCCCAGCGTCAGTTGGGCGCGCTCGTCCAGGATGGACAGTGTGTCGGACAGCGCGTAGCCCGATAGCACCGTCCGGCTGATGCGGTTGCGTGACGGGGCGCTGGTGTCGGGTTTGTCCAGGAAGACGGGATCATAGATGTTGGAACTGATCGAACCCAGCGTTGTCGTCCCGGCGCTGGTGCGGTCTGCCTTGTAGCCATTCACGCTGAAGCTGACGTTATGCCGCACCGGCCCCGTATCCAGTTGCCCGCGCAGCCCGGCTTCGCCCACGGTGCGCTCGATGCCCGTGAAGTTCATGCGGGTGGTGCTGAGGAAATCTCCGTTTTCCTGCAACTGGGTGCCGAAATCCAGTACCTGTTTCCAGTCGGTGTTGCTGCGGCCGACGCTGGCGTATGCGGTCCATTTTTTATTGATATCGAATTCGCCGCGCAGCATACCGTAGGTGTCCTCGGTGTCGACGAAATTCCAGGGGGACATGAAGCTCTTGCCGGCCGATGGCGGGTTCGGAATGGGCTGCCCGACGGCGGGGGCGATGGTGCTGTTCGCGCGGTCGGTGCGCATAT
This sequence comes from Bordetella petrii, assembly GCF_020991325.1. Taxonomy (GTDB): domain Bacteria; phylum Pseudomonadota; class Gammaproteobacteria; order Burkholderiales; family Burkholderiaceae_B; genus Bordetella_A; species Bordetella_A petrii_E. The sequence goes on from NZ_JAJMLX010000004.1 coordinate 32,212, forward strand.
TCTGGTAGCCCACGTCCGCCGACACGCGAAACCGGTCGCCGCGATAATCCAGGCCCAGGGTAAAAGTGCCCAGCTGTTGCGATTGCTGGTCGACCGAGGTGTCGCCGTCCCGGTACATCGCGTTCAGGCGGATGCCGACGCGGTTCTCGGGCCCGAAGCGGCGGCCCAGGTCCAGGTGGCCGCCGAACTGCGAATCGGACAGGTAACTGGCCGTGAACGAGGTCAGGGGGGTGTCTGCCGCGCGCTTGGGTACCAGGTTAATGGCCCCTCCGGTGCCGCTGGGCGACATGCCGTTCAGGAACGCGGTGGGCCCCTTGATGATCTCGACGCGTTCGATGCCCGTCAAGGTGGTCTGGTTATTCGGCGCCAGGCCGAACAGGCCGTTGAAGCCGATCGATCCGTTGCCCAGCAGCAGCCCGCGCACCGTGAAGGTGTTGGCATAGCTGGCATTCGTCGGGTCGACATTCAAGATGGCCGGATCATTGGTGGCGATGTCGGCCACACTCTGCGCTTGCTGGTTCTCGATGGTTTGCACCGTATAGCTGTTCACCGAGAACGGTGTGTCCAGCATGTCCCGGTCGCCCAGCACGCCCATTCCGGCGCCGCGCGCCACCTGGCCTCCGGCATACGGCGCGGGCAGGTCCGGGCGGTCGCTGCTTGCGCCTACGACCGTGACGGCCGGCAGTTCCGCTGCCGCGCCTGTTTCGGGGCGTGCGCGCAATGAGTAACTGCCATCCGGACGCAGGACAGGTTCCAGTCGAGTGCCTGCCAGCAGCGCCGCCAATGCCTGCGGCACGCTGTAGCGGCCCTGCAAACCCGCTGTCTGTTTACCCGCCACCAGCGTGTGATCGAACGTCAGCAGAATCCCTGACTCGTTGCCGAAGCGCGCAAGGGCTTGCCCCAGATCGCCCGGAGGCAGGTTGTAGATAGCCTCGGCGGCTTGAGCATACGCTGGTGCCACCAACCACATTGCCGCCAGCCCCGGCACGCCCATGGCGAGCATATTCCGGTACGCGCGACGGACAAGGTGCCGCCCGACGGCGGTGCGGGTGGTGAAGAAGAGCGTTCTGTTCAGCTTGCGCAGGGCCATATCGGCGTCCTTGGTCAGGTAGAAAATGAGGCTTCTATCTGTAAGGCCGAACGAAAAACCCAAACAGCTCACTTTAATTGAAGAAAAGTGCAATCACGAACGGCGCGCACGCAGCGTAAGCCAATAATTCGTGTAACGATGCACGTCCACCGGTAGTTCATATTCCAGCGCGCGCAGGACTCGATCCGTGTCCCCGAGTGGAAATGTTCCCGAAACCTGCAGTTCAGCTATTTCGTCTTCACAGCCTAAATGGCCCCGCCGGTAGCGCGCCAGTTCATGCAGGAACTGGCGCAGGGGCATTGCCGTGGCCACCAGCATGTTGCGCGTCCATGTGGCGCTGGTTTCCTGGGCAGGGCCGGCAGGGGCAGCGCGCGTGCCGTCAAAGCGCACGCGGAAGCCGGCATGCACGACTTCCGCCGCGGAGCCGTTGCGCGTTGTGCGGACTTCCACCGCGCCCTCATAAACCTGCAGCTCGCTGTCATCGCCATGTTGCCGCACCAGGAAGCGTGTGCCCAGGGCTCGCAATGTCCCGTGGGCGGTGTCCACCAGGAATGGGCGGGCCTCAGGCAAGGCATCTGCCGCGGTCGTCACCAGCATTTCGCCGCGCAGCAGCACCAGCCTGCGTTCGGCCGCGCCATAGCGGATATCGACGGCGGTGTGGGTGTTCAGCACCACCAGTGAACCGTCTGGCAGCCTTATTCGGCGAATTTCGCCGACTCGCGTGGATTCGTCGGCGCGCCAGTCTGTCCACGGCGCCAGGCCGATGGTTGCCGCCCCTGTTCCGGTTACCCCAGCCAGCAACAATAGTGTCTTGATGGCCTGGCGCCGGCCGGCGCGCCGTGGCGTCAGTAGCGTGGCTTGAATCAGGGGTTCGGGAACGCCATGCAATTGCCCAGTTACCTGCTGCACGCGTTGCCATGCGCGTTCATGCTCCGGATCCGCCTGCCGCCAGTCCAGGCACGCCTGGCGCAGCGATGCGGTGGCCGACTCGGACTGCAAGTCGACCCACCATTGAGACGCGCGGCGCACAAGGCCGGGGTCCAGGGCCGGGCAAGGGGTCGATGCCATGTCTGCCTTGGCTACGTTACGGAAGCAGGCAGCATTGGGTAAGCCCCCGCACGATATGGCGTTTTACGGTGGACACCGAGATTTGCAGCTCGGTGGCGATACGTTCGTGTGTCCATCCGCTAAGCTGCGACAGCAGGAAAGCCCGGCGCACCGCCGATGGTAATTGGTCTAGCAGTGCGTCCAGGGCGCTTAGCGCTTCCAACTGAAGCGCCCGCGTTTCCGGAGAGGGCTGCAAGGGTTCGGGAAGCTGCTGCAACGCCTCTAGATAGCGCTGTTCCAGGCGCTGGCGCCTGCGAAAGTCATACACCAATCCATTGGCAATGGTCGCCAGGTACGAGCGCGGTTCCCGGATAGGGATAACTTCGCTTTTGCTCAGGATCCGGACAAACGTGTCCTGGGCCAAGTCTGCCGCATGGTGCACGCATCCCAGCTTGCTGCGCAGCCACTTTTGCAGCCAGAGGTGATTCTCTGCGTACAGATCCTCGATAGCGTGGCTAGGGGATAGCGGGCCTGCGGGCATGGCTGCGTGGGAGATGGATGAAAATGTTAATAATAACCATTTTCATGACCGTGAGGGGTATCAACGTTGCGGAAGCCTCCACTCCCTCTCTACCTGCTCCACCATTCCCCTTGCCACCGGCGTTTGTTCCCGTTCCTTCAAAGTCACCAACCCCAGCACCCGGCTGACCTTCGGCCGCACCAGCGGCCTGACCACCAACCCCAGGCTCAACGCATCCGCCAGGGTTCCCTCGGGCACGATGCCTATCCCCACGCCCTTGGCCACGAATTGCATCATGGTGGTGAACTGGGTCACCGTAATGGTGTGCGCCAGGTTCAGGCCGGCGGTGACCGCCGTTGCATCGATCAGCCTTCTCGTGCGCGAATCCGATGGCAGCGACACCATCTGCTCATTCTTCAGCGCGCTCCAGGCCACTTGCCGCTGCTGCTCCAGCCTATGCCCCTTCGGCAGCACCACATGGAAATACTGCGTGCTCAAGGGCGTTTGTGTGAAGATCGAGGCGATGTCATCCAGGTAGGTCAGCCCAATATCCGCCACGCCCGACCTGACGCTCTCGATCACGTTGCCGTGCACGCCTTCGTAGACATGGATACTTACGCCCGGATGGTCGCGCTTGTACCGCGCGACGATGGCGGGCAGCACGGTGCAGGCCACCGACATCACCGATGCGATCACCACCTGGCCGCGTTGCTCGGCGGACCTTCCCTGTACTGCCTTCAGGTAGATCTGCATGTCGTTCAGCACGCGCTCGGCCAGGGCCACGAATTCCTTGCCGGCATCGGTGATCTCCACGCTGCGCGTGGTGCGGTTGAAAAGCGTCAGCCCTATCTGCCGCTCCACGCGCTGCACGGTGCGGGTCAGCACGGGCTGGGAAATTTCCAGTGCAATGGCCGCGGCGTTGAAGCTGCCGTAGTCGGCCACGGTTTTCACGGCTAGCAGTTCCTTGGCGCTCAGGTCTGGCTGGTCTGGATGGATCATGGCGATGGCCTGCAAGAACACAATTGAACGAAAGACGGCCGAGGCCGCGGCGCATTCTATTTATGTGATTTTGGCAATTATTTAAGTCAATAGATTCAGATTGGAAATAATACGCGCAATCTCTAAGATCGGCTCATCCCCTTGAAGGAGCACAAGAGATGAGCGCAGCCATGCAGGAAAACCAGGTCGATGCCGGCATCGACCTGGTCGAGTACTACTACGAAAAGGGCTTCAGCGACGGCTTGCCGGTGGTGCCGCCGACGCAGGAGAAAATCGACGCCGTCATACAGGTACTGGGCGGCGATCCGGATTTCGTGGAATGCAAGGTGGCGCCGCGCTGGGGCGAGCTGACGCGCGAGGTGCTGGCCATCAATATGGTCATGGCGGGCTGCAAGCCGGAATACGCGCCGGTGGTGCGGGCGGCGATGCTGGCGCTGACGGACGCGGCGTTCAATTTGAACGGGGTACAGGCCACCACGCACGTGGCGTCGCCGCTGATCGTGGTGAATGGGCCCATTGCCAAGGCGCTGGGTATGAATGGCGGGGCGAATGCCTTTGGTTCGGGCAACCGCGCCAACGCAACCATCGGCCGCGCGGTGCGCTTGATGATGCTGAACGTGGGCGGCGCCTGGCCGGGGGATCTGGACAAGAGCACGCTGGGGCATCCCGGCAAGTACACCTATTGCGTGGCCGAGAACGAGGCGCAAAGCCCGCTGGCGCCGTATCACGTGGAGCACGGCTACAAGCCGGACGATTCGACGGTGTTCGTCATCGCGGCCGAGGCGCCGCACAGCGCCACCAACCATGTATCGAACGACCCGGAAGGGATCCTGGACACGATTTGCTCGGCGATGAGCACCATTGCGTCTAACACGGCGGTGCTGGGCGGGCACATGGCGGTGGCGCTGGGGCTGGAGCATGCCAAGACCATTGCCCAGCACGGCTGGAACCGGGCCGACATCCGCAATTACATTTTCATGAACCACGGCAACCGGTTCATCGACCTGGCTTACGGGCATCGCTACGGCAAGGTCTACAACCGCAATCTGCCCAAGTGGTACAAGCGCGAAGACGACACGCGTATTCCGATCATCCACAGCCCGGACAACATCCACTTGTTCGTGATGGGTGGCGAGGCGGGACGGTTCTCGGCGGTGATTCCAGGCTGGGGGCACATGAGCACGCCGGTATTGCGGCCGGTGAATGTGGCCGTTGCGCCGGAAGGCCCGGATTGTTCCAGCGGCACTTGCTCACTTTGATCGGGAGACGACCATGTTGATGAAAACAGAAAACGGCCAGGTGCGTGTGTACGACCCCCGCGGGGTGATCCGCTCGGTGGCGCAACCCACGGCCAAGCGGCGCGCCAGCCTGGACGGGCTGCGCCTGGGGGTGCTGGACAATTCCAAGTGGAACGCCAACAAGCTGCTGCGCGGTTCCATCGAGGCGCTGGGCAAAGAGATCGACTTCGCGGCGGTGAACTACTACGTGAAGCACAGTTTCTCGAAAGACGCCGCACCGGAACTGATCGAGCAGATCATCGCGGAGAACGACATCGTGTTGACGGCCATCGGCGACTGCGGGTCGTGCACGTCGGGCTGCCTGCGCGACGCGATCGCGCTGGAACAGCAGGGTGTGCCCACGGCAGTGATCGTGACCACCGAGTTCGTGAAAGAAACGGTGCTGACGCGCGAGGCCCTGGGCATGCACGAACTGGAGCCCATCATCATCGCGCACCCGGTCAGTTCGATCACCATGGAAGAGGTGGCGCACCGGGTGTCGCAGATTCTGCCGCAGGCGCAGGCGGTGTGGACGGGTTCGCAAGGCGGGGCCGCGCAGGAATACTTGAAGTCCCATCGAACGCCCGATTGATCATGGGCGCGCTATCCGGATTGCGGGTGCTGGATCTTTCACGTGTGCTGGCGGGGCCGTGGTGCGCGCAGACGCTGGCGGACATGGGCGCCCAGGTGGTGAAGGTGGAGCGCACCGGCGCGGGCGACGACACGCGCGCCTGGGGGCCGCCCTGGCGCGATGCGCCATCGGGCGGCGAGCGGGATTCAGCGTACTTTCTTAGCGCCAATCGCAACAAGCAGTCGGTGGCGGTGGATTTTTCGCGGCCGGCGGGGGCGGATCTGGTGCGCCGGATGGCGGCCCGGTGCGATGTGCTGATCGAGAATTTCAAGGTGGGCAGCCTGGCGCGCCACGGGCTGGGGTATGAAGACCTGGCGCCCTTGAATCCGCGCCTGGTGTATTGCTCGATCACGGGTTTCGGCCAGCAGGGGCCTTATGCGCAGCGCGCGGGATACGACTTCCTGATCCAGGGCATGGGCGGGCTGATGAGCATTACCGGCGTTCCCGATGGCCTGCCGGGCGCGGGGCCGCAGAAGGTGGGGGTGGCGCTCACCGATCTGCTGACAGGCATGTACGCGGCCACGGGCATCCTGGCGGCGGTGATGGAAAGCCGCGCCACGGGCCAGGGCCAGCATCTGGATGTGTCGCTGCTGGATGTGCAGATCGCCAGCCTGGCGAACCAGGCCATGAATTATCTGGTGGGCGGCAAGGCGCCGGGGCGGCTGGGCAACGCGCATCCCAACATCGTGCCTTACCAGGATTTCCGTACGCGCGATGGCTACCTGATCCTGGCGGTGGGCAACGACCTGCAGTTCCGGCGGTTTTGCCAGGTATGCGGGCAGGCGGAATGGGCGGACGATGCCCGCTACGCGACCAACCCGGCGCGCATCGAGCACCGCGACGAGCTGGTCGGCGGGATAGCTCAGGTGATTGCGCAGCGGGACACGGCGCACTGGATCCAGGCCCTGGAGGCGGCGGGCGTGCCGTGCGGGCCGATCAACACCATCGAACAGGCGTTCGCGGATGCCCATGTGGTGCATCGGCAGGCGCGGGGCTCCATCGCGTCTGCGCACAAGGGCAATGTGCCCACGGTGGCCAGCCCGATACGCCTGTCGCGCACGCCAGTGGAATATCGCCACGCGCCGCCGGGGCTGGGGCAGGATACGCGGCAAGTGCTGGGCGAGTGGCTGGCCATGGAGCCGGCGGACATCGACCGGCTGATGGAACAGGGGGTGGTGGCAGGCAGCCAGGGCCAGGCACCCGCTGGGGCGGCATAACGCCGCGACACGACAAGCAAATCCTTCAAAGGAGCGAGACATGAAAGCCATGACATTCGCGGCGGGCCTGCTGCTGGGCTGGGCGGCCGTTGTGCAGGCGGGGCCGGCCTCGAGCGCGCCTGCGTATCCGGACAAGCCGATCACCATCGTGGTGCCCTTTCCGGCGGGCGGGCCGACAGACATCGTGGCGCGCGTGGTGGGGCAGAAACTGTCCGAAGACCTGGGCCAGACGGTGGTCATCGACAACAAGCCCGGCGCCAGCAGCGTGATCGGCGCCAGCCAGGTGGCGCGCGCTTCGGCAGACGGCTATACCTTGCTGCTGAATTATTCGGGCCATGTCATCAATCCTTATCTGAAGACGAACCTGCCTTTCGACCCGTTGAAGGATTTCGTGCCGGTGGTGGGGCTGGCGTCCACGCCGCAGATACTGGTGGTGTCGCCCAAGGTGAAGGCGAAGTCGCTGGCGGAACTGGTCCAGCAGGCCAAGGCGTCGCAGGAGCCGCTGACGTTCGCGTCGTCCAGCGTGGGCGCGCCCAGTCACCTGGCGGGGGAGCTGTTCGGCCAGTTGGCGGGGGTGCGCCTGATGCATGTGCCGTACCGGGGCAGCGCGCCGGCGCTGACGGATCTGGTGGGCGGGCAGGTGGACATGATGTTCGACAGCGCTCCGTCGTCCATTAATTTCGTGCGCTCGGGCAAGTTGCGGGCGCTGGGGGTGACGTCCACGGCGCGTTCGGCGGTGGCGCCGGAACTGCCGACCCTGGACGAGTCCGGATTGAAGGGCTTCGCCATTACCACGTGGTACGGGGTGTGGGCGCCGGCCGGCACGCCTGCGGCCATTGTGTCCCGGTTGAACCAGGCCCTGAACCAGGTGCTGGCGGATCCGGGCGTGAAAGACAAGCTGTTGCAGGCGGGAGCGGACCCGCTGGGCGGCACGCAGGAAAGTTTCGCGGCGTTCTGCCAGTCCGAGTCGGAACGGTATGGCGCCATCGTGAAGGCCGCGCACATTCAGCCGCAGGCCTGACAACAGGGGAAAAACGCGTGGGCAAGCATGCCAAAGTCTTGATTCTGGGTTCGGGGCCGGCCGGTTACAGCGCCGCCGTCTATGCGGCGCGGGCCAACCTGCGGCCGGTGCTGGTTACGGGCATGGCCCAGGGCGGGCAGTTGATGACGACGACGGACGTCGAGAACTGGCCCGGCCATGGCGAAGGCATACCGGGGCCCGAATTGATGCAGCGCCTGCAAGCCCATGCCGAACGCCTGGATACCGAGATCATCCTGGACCACATCGTCCAGGTCGATGTGTCGGGGCGGCCATTCGTTCTGAAGGGCGATGGCGGGGCCGTGTATACCTGCGATGCACTGATCATTGCCACCGGCGCGGCGGCCCAGTACCTGGGCCTGCCGTCCGAACAGGCGTTCATGGGGCGCGGCGTGTCGGGCTGCGCGGTGTGCGATGGGTTCTTCTATCGCAACAAGGATGTGGCGGTGGTGGGCGGCGGCAATACGGCGGTGGAAGAAGCGCTGTACCTGGCCGGCCTGTGCCGCAGCGTGACGCTGGTGCACCGGCGCGACAAGTTCCGCGCCGAGCCTGTCCTGGTGGACCGGTTGATGGCGCAGCAGGCGGCGGGCACGGTCCGGCTGAAGGTGTTCCACGAATTGGACGAGGTATTGGGGGATGCGTCGGGCGTGACCGGCGTGCGCTTGCGCCACACGCAGACGGAAGCGCGGGAATCGCTGGATGTCGACGGGGTGTTCATTGCCATCGGGCACCGGCCGAACACCGGCATTTTCGAAGGCCAGTTGGCCATGCGGGATGGATATCTCCAGACCCAGGGCGGCGCGCAGGGGTTTGCCACGCAGACGTCCGTGCCCGGGGTTTTTGCCGCCGGGGATGTGCAGGACCATGTGTACCGGCAGGCCATCACCAGCGCGGGAACGGGGTGCATGGCGGCGCTGGATGCCCAGCGCTGGCTGGAAGCGTTGGCCGATACCGCACCACCCATCACCGGATAAGATATCGCGTTCGTCGCCAAGATCCGGTAGCACTGGCATGACCCAAGCAGGAACCACGGCACATCAAACCCCATTCAACCTGCCGGCACTTTTTTCGGTGCTGCTGGGCGTGGCCGTCATCACCCTGGACATTTCGCTGACCAGCACCGCGGTGCCGGCCATCGCCCAGGGAATCGGTTCGACCGCCGCAAGCACGATATGGATCATCAATATCTACTACCTGGCCGTGATCGCGGCGCTGCTGCCATTGGCCGCGCTGGGCGAGATCTACGGCCATCGGCGGGTGTTCCTGGCGGGGCTGGCCGTCTTCGCCCTGGGTTCCCTGGCTAGCGGGCTGGCATCTTCCCTGCCGACCTTGATGGCGGGCAGGGGCTTGCTGGGGCTGGGGTCGGCGGCGATATCGGCGACGACCCCGGCGCTGATCAAGCACTTGTATCCGGCGGCGAAGCTGGGGCGCGGGCTGGGCCTGTACGCGATGATCGTCGGCATTGCATTTGCCTTGGGGCCCACGGCCGCTTCGGCCATTCTGTCGGCGGTGGAATGGCGTTGGCTATTCCTGTTGAATGCTCCCGTGGCATTGCTGGCGGTTGTGCTGGCCTTCAAGCGGCTGCCTCCCACCGAGCGCAATGTCCGGTCTTTTGATGCGGTTTCCGCGCTGCTTTGCGCCGGGATGTTCGCGTGCCTGTTGTACGGCATTGCCGGCATGGCGCATTTGGGATGGCGGCATGTGATTCCGGCCTTCATCGCCGCCGCGGCATGCGCGTACTGGCTGCGGCGGCGTGAATCGGGGCTGGCCGCGCCCATTCTTGCCGTCGATCTGTTCCGTATCCGGCTGTTCACGCTGTCGTCGGCCACCGCCGTCTGTGCGTTCGCCATCCAGGGCCTGGTATTCGTGGTGCTGCCCTTTCTGTTCCAGTTCAAGCTGGGTTATAGCCAGGTGGAAGCCGGGTTCCTGATAACGCCGTGGCCGGTTACGCTGGCCATCATGACCTTGGTGGCCGCGCCGCTTTCCGAGCGGATCACTCCCGGTGTCCTGGGAGGCCTGGGGCTGCTTATCGTCGCGGCGGGCCTGGTGTCGCTGGCCACCATACCGGACGCCGCGGGCCCCTTCGATATCGCGTGGCGCCTGGTGCTGTGCGGGGTGGGGTTCGGGTTCTTCCAGTCTCCCAACATGGTGGCCATGATGAGCAGCGCGCCGCGTGACCGCAGCGGAGGCGCGGGCGGGATCCTGGCTGCTTCCCGCCTGCTGGGGCAATCGGTGGGCGCGGCGGCGGTGGCTTTTTGTCTGTCGGCGTGGCCGGAAGAGGGAATCGAAGCCGCGATATGGTTCGGCACGATCCTGGCGGTAGTGGGCAGCAGCATCAGCCTGTCGCGCGTCCTGCCTTTCGCGCGAAGGCCGTAGCGTTCCCGGGCAAGGCCAAGGCCACGGCGTGCCTGTGCAGCGGGTGCGGGCTGGCGAAGAATACTAGCAGGAACTCTGATTGACGTATCCACGCTCACCGGTTACACCGTGACGAGGTATACGCAGCATCGACCTGACCGCATCAAAGAAAAAGTGCTTCGCAGTAGCAGTCGCAGCGCAACATCAAAAATGCCAGGAGACAAGATGACTACTTCAATACGACGTTTCGCGTTCCTGCTGTGTGTGTGCCTGGGGTTGGCCCAGGCCGCGGCGGCCGAGAATATCTCGATCGCCACTGGCGGTACCGGGGGTGTTTATTACCCGATAGGCGGCGGCATTGCGTCGATGCTATCGAAAAAGGTGCCCGGCATGGAGGCCACCGCCGAGGTTACCGGCGGGTCGGTGGACAACCTGAAGCTGATCGACGGCGATGTTTCCTATATCGGGCTGACCATGTCCGATGCCGCGACGGATGCCTTCAAGGGCGAAGGAAAATTCAAGGGCAAGAAGGTGCCTTTGCGCACCCTGATGATTCTGTATCCGAACCGGATGCACGTGGTAACGGTGGAAGGGCGCGGCATCGAGAAAATGGCCGATCTGAAGGGCAAGCGCATTTCCACCGGATCGCCCGGCAGCGCGACCGAGGTCATGGCCTTTCGGATGCTGGAGGCGGCCGGGCTGGACAAAGACGACGATGTCGAGCGCGAGCGGCTGGGCGTTGCCGAATCAGTAAACGCCATGAAGGACAACAAGATCGACGCCTTCTTCTGGGTGGGCGGCCTGCCCACCGCGGCCGTGACAGATCTTGCCAATACGCCGGGCACGAAGATAAAAATGATCGATAACGCGGACCTGGTCGCGGCCATGAACAAGAAGTACGGAAATCTGTACGTGGAAGACACGATTCCGAAGGCCACGTACCGCGGCATGGAGCAGGACAACAAGCAGGCCACGGTCATGAACATTCTGGTTGCCAACGAAAAGATGAGCGACCAGACCGCGTACAACATCGTCAAGACCATCTTCGAAAGCCGCGACGAACTGATCGCGGTGCACAAGGACACGGCGGAATTCAAGCTGGAAAAGCAGAAGGCCACGGCCTCGCCGATTCCGTTCCACCCGGGCGCCATCAAGTATTTCACCGAGAAAGGCGTCAAGCTCGATTGATCCGGGTTTCATCATGCCCCAACCCGCGCGGTTGGGGCATGGCGCGGCTCGCCAACGACAACGCCAAGGCACGCAGATGCCGGACTCATCTCGGGGAAATCCAGTATGAACCTACCTGCCGAACCGACTTCCACGGCCGTCGTCAGCGACGAGGCCTTGCGCAAGGCCGAGCAGTACATCGAAGAAGAAGAGGGCGCGGCCAACAGAATGGACGGCTGGCGCGGCATATTCCTGGCCGCCGCGGCGGTGGTCATGTCGCTGTTCCACCTGTATTCCGCCTATGCCATCGTGCCGACGCAGACGCTGCGCCCCATACACGTGGCATTCGTGCTGTTCCTGTCGTTTCTGATGTTTCCGGTCTGCAAGCGGCTGCGGCACCGCATCATGTGGTGGGACTGGGCGGCCGCGCTGATGGCGATTGCCGTGGCGGTGTACCTGATCGTGGGCGGCGACGATTTCACCGACCGCAACACCAGCCCCAATACCTGGGACATCGTGTTCGGCGTGGCGCTGATCCTGATGGTGCTGGAGTGCATGCGCCGCACCATAGGATGGATACTGCCCGTTATCTCGATTTGCTTCCTGGCGTATGCGGTACTGGGCGAATACCTGCCGCACCCCTGGACGCACAAGGGCTACGGCGTCGACCGTATCGTCGGTTTCATGTACATGACGCTGGAGGGCATATATGGCGTGGCGGTGGATGTGTCGTCGTCGCTGATCATCCTGTTCACCATCTTTGGGGCATTCCTGCAGCATTCCGGCGCCGGCAAGTTCTATATCGATTTTTCGTTTTCGGCCATGGGCGGCAAGCCTGCCGGCGCGGGGCGCACGGTGGTGCTGGCGTCGTTCCTGCTCGGCGGGCCGTCCGGGTCGGGCGTGGCCACCACCGTTACGCTGGGCACGGTAGCGTGGCCGATGCTGGCCAAGGTGGGCTACGAACGCAACGCCGCCGGGGGGCTGCTGGCGGCGGGCGGCCTGGGCGCGATCATTTCCCCGCCGGTCATGGGCGCGGCGGCGTTCATCATTGCTGAATTCTTGAAGATGTCGTACCTGGACGTGCTGCTGATGGCGGTGATCCCGACCGCGCTGTTTTATCTTGCGCTGTTCCTGATGGTAGAGATAGATGTGCGCAAGTACGGCATGAGCAACATCGTGTTCGAGAAGGTGGACACGGTGTGGAACCTGACGCGGCATTATTGGTTCCACTTCCTGTCGCTGATCTCTATCGTGGCGTTCATGATGTTGGGGTTTTCGCCTGTGCTGTCGGTGTTCTGGGCCATTGTCGTGGCCTTCCTGGCCAGCTTCCTGCGCGCCGACACGGCCATGATTTCCTATGACCTGTTTCGCGGCAGGGGGACGGTATCGAGGCTTTTCTTCCAGTCGCCATTGATCCAGGCGCTGAAAGCCGGGTCGGTCGGTATGCTGGGGGTAGGCGCCACCTGCGCGGGCGCCGGCATTATCGTGGGCGTGGTGACGCTGACGGGCCTGGGCCTGAAGTTCAGCGGCATCGTCATCGACTACGCGGGCGGCTCGCTGTTGCTGACGGCCATCTATACGGCACTGGTGGTATGGGTAATAGGGCTGGCGGTTCCGGTCACGGCCTCGTACATTATTTGCGCCGTGATTGCCGCGCCCGCGCTGATCAAGCTGGGCGTGCCCGACTTTGCCGCGCACATGTTCATTTTCTACTACGCGGTGCTGTCGGAAGTGTCGCCGCCCACCGCGTTGTCGCCGTTCGCGGCGTCGGCGATTACCGGCGGAGACCCCTACAAGACCACCATGCAATGCTGGAAGTACACCATGCCGGCATTCCTGGTGCCGTTCATTTTCGTGCTGGACCCCACCGGCCAAGGGTTGTTGCTGATGGGCTCGACCAAGGCGCTGGCGGCGGCGAACTGGTGGTCGATTGCGGAAGTGACCGTCACGGCCGCCGCGGGCATCTTTGCGCTGGCGGTGGGCTTCCAGGGGTGGCTGCTGGCGCGCGCCTCGGTGTTCGAGCGCATCGTGTTCTGCATTGCGGGATTCGCCCTGGTGTATCCGGGCGCGATGGTCGATGTCGCGGGGTTCGGCCTGGTGCTGATTGCGCTGGCTTTCCACTGGTGGCGCGGCCGAGCGTCCCGTCCGACCGCGGCTTGATTACTTCAACGGCGCAAAATACCGCGAATCCAGCATCACCCGCCGCGCGATGCCAACCAGTGCCTCGACCCCTTCCGACCGGGAGGCGTTGCGGTATGCGGCGCAGATCTGCAGCGGCCGGAATGGCGACTGCTGCCGGTAGCTTACGACGGAACCGCGTTGTATTTCGTTGCGCAAGATGCAGGTGGGCAGCACGCCTATTCCCACGCCCGCGGTGACCAGCCGCGCCAGCATGGCCAGGCTGTTGCAGGTGCTGACCCTCAGCGCCACGCCGCCTTCCTTGTCCCACCAGTTGGCCATCATCTCGTATAGCGGCGATGGCTCGGGCATGCACAGAATGGTGGATTCAGACAGGGCCAGCGGGTCGACCAGCGGGGTGGGCAGCTGGGTGGCGCGGCTGCCCATCCAGGCCACAGGTGCCAGGGCCAGGGGTTCGACCTGGGTGTTGGCCAGGTGGCCCGGATCGGCCAGTATGGCCAGGTCCAACTGATTGCTGGCCAGCCCGTCCAGCAGCACAAAGCTATTGCTGACGGTAAGTTCCACTTTCAGGCGCGGGTAGCGTTCACCCAGCAGGGTGATGATGCGGGGCAGCACGGCGATGGCGACGGTCTCGGACGATCCCACCCGCAGCGTGCCCTGTAGCGGGTCGCCGGTGCGCAGCCGGGTTTCCAGTTCATCCAGCAGCTTCAACACTTCGTCGGTGTAGTGCAGGGCCACCGCGCCTTCGGCGTTCAGCTTGGCGGCTCGCCCGTCGCGTTCGAATAGCTTGGTGCCCAGCGCATCTTCCAGTTCACGCACGCGCAGCGACACGGTGGGCTGGGTGATGTTCATGTGCCGCGCGGCGGCCTGGAACGAGCCCAGTTTGGCGATGGCCGCCAGCGCTTCGATCTGTGCCAGGGAATATCGACGCATCAGTATTTCCTATGCATTTCGCCGAAAAAGTTTAATTAGTTTAATAGGCGGCGCGTTGCTAGGATACCCATATCCGGCTTCTTACGGAGACAACGATGACAAAGACCAAGCGGTTGCGGGATGCGATTCATGCGCCGGAAATATTGGTGCAGCTGGGCGTGTTCGATGGGTTCAGCACGCGCCTGGTAGAGCATATGGGCTACACCAGCGCGTTCATCACGGGCAGCGGGGTCAGTGAAACCCGCCTGGGCCAGGTGGACGTGGGCATCATGGGCATGGAAGAGAACGTGGCCGCGGTGCGCAGCATTGCGGCATGTTCCGATCTTGCGTTATTGGCGGATGCGGATACCGGCTACGGCAATGCGGTGAACGTGTATCACACGGTGCGCGCGTTCGAGCAGGCGGGCGCGGCGGGCATCATGCTGGAAGACCAGGTGTGGCCCAAGCGCTGCGGCCATATGCGCGGCAAGGAAGTCATTCCGCAGGACGAGATGGTGCAGAAGCTGCGCGCCGCGTGCGAGGCGCGCGCCGACCAGGATTTCGTGATCAAGTCGCGCACCGACACACTGGCCACCCACGGCCTGGACGAGGTCATCCGGCGCCTGAATGCCTACGCAGAGGCGGGAGCCGACCTGCTGTTCGCCGATGCGCTG
This sequence comes from Bordetella petrii, assembly GCF_020991325.1. Taxonomy (GTDB): domain Bacteria; phylum Pseudomonadota; class Gammaproteobacteria; order Burkholderiales; family Burkholderiaceae_B; genus Bordetella_A; species Bordetella_A petrii_E. The sequence goes on from NZ_JAJMLX010000004.1 coordinate 47,279, forward strand.
CTGGATGCCGAACAGATCCGCACGGTGGCGGCCAATGTCCCCAAGCCGCTGTGCGTGAACATGGGTTTCGGGATACGCCAGCGTTCGACCACGCCGCTATTGTCGGCCGCGCAGTTGCAGGACCTGGGGGTGGCGGTGGTGATTTACCCGCGCCTGCTCACGGCCTGCGCCCTGGCCGGCATGAAGAAAGGCTTGGAGATTCTGGGCCAGTCGCTGGCCAGCGGGAAGCCCGAGGACCGCCCCGACGCGGCGCTGAGTTTCGAAGAACTGAACGACATCATGGGCATGGCGGAAGTGAAGGACCTGGAAGAGCGGTTTCTTACCGATGCCCAGAAGGCCGCCAAGTACGGGCGCGGGCCGGTGGGTGCCGTGCATGCCGCCGCGGGAGCGGCGCATGGGTAGTCCGGCCAATGCGCCTTTCGCACTGCCTTCGGGATCGGTCGATTGCCATGCGCACGTGATCAAGAAGCAGGTGCAGTTGGTCAGCGACAGGCATTCGCAGCCGGCCCGCGATGCCACCATGCAGGACTATCTGGACACGCTCACGGCGCATGGGGTGGCGTACGGCTTGCTGACGGCCCCCAGCTTCTATGGCGCCAATAACCAGGTGCTGCTGGAGGCACTGCAGGCGTCCGGGGGCCGGTTGCGGGGTACCGCGATCGTGGAGCCCGATGTCAGTGAAGCATCGCTGGCCGGCATGCAGGCGCAAGGCGTATGCGGCATCCGCCTGAACTGGGTGAAGCGGCAGACATTGCCGGACATCCGATCCAGCGAATACCAGGGCCTGCTGGCGAAGGCGCGGAACCTGGGGCTGCATATCGAGCTGTATCTGGAAGGCGAACACTTGCCGCCGGTTCTTGCCGCCATTAATGCCAGCGGCGCGCGCGCGGTGGTTGATCATTTCGGCAACCCGGGCGGCAGCGATGGGATACAAAGCGCGGGGTTCCTGGCCCTGCTGGATGCGCTGCAGGCGGGCAATACCTGGGTGAAGCTGTCGGCGCCGTTCCGCCTGCGCGGCAGCCGTGCGCCGGCGTTGGCGGAAAAAATCATCCAGCAATCGAACGGCGAGCGCGCGGTGTGGGCAACGGATTGGCCCTGGGTGGGCCATGAAGACAAGATCACCTACCGGCAGTGCATCGAGTCGCTGTTCGAATGCGTGCCGGATGAGCAGATGCGCAACCGGGTCCTGACAAAGAACGCCTACGAAGCGTTCGGATTCGGCGCATAGCAAGGCGGGCCCTGCCGGGCCCGCCGATTTTTCAGTATCCACCAAGTGGGTTAGGAGACAACATTATGAGAAAGCATAAGCTTCTGGGCGCGGCGCTGTTTGCGGCACTGACGGGTCTGGCCAATGTATCGGCGGCCAGCGATGTGGTGAAAATGATCATCCCCACCGCTCCAGGGGGCGGCACCGACTCGCTGTTCCGCGCAATTGCGCGCTACGCCGAACCTTACCTGGACGCCACGTTGGTGGTGCAGAACGCAGGGGGCGCGGGCGGCGCCATCGGAGTGGGCCAGCTGGCGCGCGCCAAGCCCGACGGCCTGACGATGGCGGGGGTATGGATGGGGCCGATTACCGTGGCGCCGCATTCCATCGACACCACTTACGGGCTGGATGATTACATACCGGTAATCCAGCTGGATGCCGCGCCTTACGTGCTGTGCGTGCGCAGTGATTTTCCAGCGAATAACGGCAAAGAGCTGCTGGACCAGTTGAAGGCCAAGCCCGGGCATTACACCTTCGGCACCGACGGTGTGGCCGGCCCCGGCCAACTGGCCGCCGAGCGCGTGTTCCAGGCGTTTGGGGTGAAGGCGCGCGATATTCCCTACCGGGGCGCGGGGGAAACCATGCCGGCCCTGCTGGGTAAGGTGGTGGATATTTACGTGGGCTCGGTGCCGCCGGCTGCCGGGTTGGACAAGAAGGGCGACATCAAGTGCCTGCTGGCCACCGGGGCCGACCCGGTCAAGGCCCTGCCGCGCGCCACCACCCTGACAGAACTCGGCATTCCCGAAAAAGAAACGCTGCTGTGGCATGGCATCGTGGTGCCCGCGGGCACGCCGGACGCGGCCGTGGAGCGCATTGCCGATGCCTTCGAAAAAGCCGCCGATTCGCCGGAGATGGCCAAGTTCTTTGAAACCGCCGGAGTGGAAAAGAAGATTCTGCGGCGCAAGGAATTCACCCAGCACATCCGCAAGGAATACGCGGAGCTGGGCGACCTGGTCAAAACCCTGGGCCTTAAGAAGCAATGATGAACCCCGCTTCCGTCCCGGTACGACAGCGCGTGCTCGTGACCGGGGCGGCGCGCGGCATCGGCCTGGCCATTGCCCGCGCATTTGCAGCCGACGGCGCACGGGTTGCGGTATGCGACAACGACCAAGACGCGCTGGCACCGCTTTCGGAGAGCGATCCTGGCTTGATCGGGTTTCAGGCGGACGTTGCGGACCCAGCCTCGGTGGCGGCGCTGTTCTCGCGGGCGGGCCTGGCGCTGGGCGGGCTGGACGTGCTGGTCAATAACGCCGCCGTCACGGGGCCTTTCGGTCCGGTCGACGAGAATGATCCCGTCGAATGGAGCCGGGCAGTCTCGGTCAACCTGGTCGGCCAGTTCAATTGCGCTCACTTTGGGGTGCCGCTGCTGAAGGCGGCCGGGGGCGGCAGCCTGGTGAACATGTCGTCCGTGGCGGGGCGGCTGGGCTATCCCTTGCGCAGCAGCTACGCCGCGTCCAAGTGGGGCATTGTCGGGCTGACCCAAACACTGGCGATGGAGCTGGGCGAATACGGCATACGGGTGAACGCCATTCTGCCCGGCATTGTGGATACGGAACGGCACCGCGTCCAGCTTGCCGCGCAGGCCGTGCGCCTGGGGATCAGCGAAGATGCCATGAACGCACGCTATCTGGACACGATCTCGCTGGGTGAGAAAGCCAGCGAAGAGGAAATCGCAGATCTGGTGCTATTCATTGCATCGCCGCGCGGCCGGCACATCAGCGGGCAGTCGCTGGGCGTGTGCGGGAACGTGGAGACGATGCGGCGGCGGTGAAGCGCGCGGCTTCTATCACCACCTTCCCCCGGCCCCGCCGCCGCCGCTGGAACCTCCGCCAAAGCTGCCTCCGGAACTGCTGCTGCCCCCGCCGCCGCCCGAGCTGCTGGAACTGGATTTGCTTTGCAGCTTGGCCAAGGCCACCATGCCCAGCGATAGGGTGTAGTCGCAGAAGGCGCATTCCTGCATGCGCTCGCCCACGCCTTCCTGGCTGCGGGTGGCGCGCTTGCGCACCTTGATGTCCGGTTTCTGCAGGGTTTGCCCATGGCACTGGGGGCAAACGCTGTAGCGCTTGGTGTTTTCACCGGGGAAATCGATGAGCTGGACACGGCCCGCGGCCTTGTCCAGCCAGATTTCATACGATCTGGCGCCCAGTTTTTCTTCGCGCATCTGCAGTTCCGTCAGGTACCGCTTCACGTCGGCGCGCTTGATGCTGTCGCGATTGACCCGCGACCAGTTGCCAGGCGCGGCGGGGGGGATTTCCCGCAGGCGGGCATTCTTGCGGTGCCTGGCCAAGTTGTAATAGGCCTTGTAGGCCACCGGCGACAACAGCAGCGGCACCAGGCTCAGGCGCGCGTACGCCACTAGCATGTCCAGGCCGGTTTTCCGGTCGCGGGTGCTTTTCTTCAGGTACTGGCTGCAGCCGTGGTAGTGGAACAGCAGCAGCAGCGTGCCGAACGCGGCAATGAAGTAGGGCAGGTTCTTGAACCGGTAGACCTGGTCGACCACTTCCAGGAAAACGAACACGAACAGGGTCAGAAACAACAGGAATAGGTAGGTGAACAGGGCAAACCAGAATGAATGCGACTTGTATGGGGTGCGCCGGGCTTTGTACTTTTTCAGTACGCGCCTGCGCGCCATGGTCATCCAGCCCATGGCGAAGCCATACAGTGCCAGCACGGACAGGCCTTGTTCTAGCGTGGCGGCGTGACGGTTCCAGAAGGTGGGCCGATAGGCCTGCAGATTGGCCAACTCAAGCTGATGCGTGGGCGACAGGAACACGCTTTGCACCGCCTTGGCGGCGGCCAGCACGGCCATGTCGGTGTTGCCGGCCTTCAGGTGAGGCACGAGGTAGGTTTCGCCTATCTGCTTCAGTAGGGCATCGGGGAAGATGCCTTCAACGCCGTAGCCGCTGATGTACCGGTATTCGCGCCTGTCCATGCTCAGGAACAGCAGCAGCCCGTTGTCGCTGCCTTGCTTGCCTATGCCCCAGTGGTTGAACAGGTCCAGCGCGAAATCGAAGTCGCTGTCGCCCTGGTAGTCGTTGACCACCACCACGGCGAACTCGCTGCCGTTGGCCTGTTCGATGGCGGCGCTGATGGCGTCCAGCTGGGCGCGGGTGTCGCTGGCCAGGTTGCCGTCGGGATCGCTGACGTAATGCGCGTTGCCCTGGTTTTTGGGGTTGGGCACGGATTCGACGGAGTGCTGCGCATGGCTGGCCAGGCACAGCAGCAGGCCGGCCAGCGCGGCAAACAGCAGGACAAGCCGCCTGTGCATGGCGCGGGACGGGGCGGAAAAGGCGGGAAGGCCGGGAGCCGCCGGCATCAAGCCTTCCCCGAGCGCTTGCCGAAGCCGGGCATGATCATGGTAATGACGCGGTCGATCTGGGCCTGGTCCAGTTCATAAGCGGGCGAGTCGGGCAAGGCCTGCCCGGGTTCGCGGCCCAGCAATTCGAAGCGGCGCGAAAGAGGATCCAGGTTGGCCAGCATGTGGATGGCGGAGCCGCGCGCGAACTCGTAGTGCCAGATGGCCTCTTCGCGGGTGAGGCCGGGAAAGGCCTTGGCGATGGCGTCGACGAAACGGCGCGGCACGTGCTGGTTCAGGCCGAAGGTGTCGTAGCCGGCGCGGGTGTCGATGCGCATCTGGAACACGCTGCGTACATACAGGCTGCCGCCGTCGGCCGAGCGCGACATGGTCAGTATGGGTTCGATCAGTGCGGCCAGGATGCTGCGGGGCTTCAGGGGCTTGCCCTTGGCCCGGAGTTCCAGCGCGTCGAGCCGGGCCAGGCGTTCCTGGTTGACGTTGCCGGTGATTTCGCGATGGGCCAGGTCGACCAGGCCGTCTTTGGACTGGAAGTAATAGTTCACCGCCGCGCCGTTGGCGCCCGACGCCGCAGTGATGTCGCGCACGGTGGTGCCGTTGGGGCCCTTGCGCGCCACCAGTTCTTTGGCGGCGGCCAGGATGGCCTGGCGGCGGGGACTGTTGCGCGTGTCGCTGTCTTCGAGTGCTGGCATCGTGCCCTGCGGCGTAATGGTGGGCCCGCCGGTTGCGGGTTTTCACGGACGAAATACGGCTTGCGTCCGCACGATACCCGACATCATAATTAAAACAATCATTTCAAACTGATGTTTTATACAAATATATGACTTTGGTCAGTAATACATTCGCCGGCCTGGCATCGCTGTCGGCGGCCGACGCCAGCCGCGGGCTGGAGGCGGGCGAATGGCAGTCGGTCGATTTGCTGCAGGCGGTATTCGAACGTATCCGGGCGGTTGACGGGGTTATTCATTCGTATCTGCGCCACGATCGCGACGCGGCCATGGCGGCGGCGCGGGCGGCGGACACGCGTGCCCGGGCAGGACGGCGCCTGGGGCCCCTGGACGGCATTCCGTTCGCCGTCAAAGACAACATCTATACGGCGGGGCTGCCCACCACGGCGGC
>NZ_JAJMLX010000040.1 GCF_020991325.1 Bordetella petrii
CGGGTGATGGCGGCATGCGCCTGGGCCACGCTGTGTTCGGCCACTTGCGCCAGGCGCGCGCCGTCGATGGGGCTGTGCGCCGCCAGCGTGCCGCCTTGCAGCGTGGCGTCGTTCAGGCTCAGGGCGTGCAGAATGTCTTGAGGCGTATTCATCGAAACTCTCCTTGAGGCGGCAGCGGCTGAAGGGGCGCGGAGTGGCGGGCGTTAGGGAAATGCCTAGGTGGAATTTCCGCAGGAAAATTTACTATACGAAACTCTGAGCCGAATGCGAAATCTTTTTGAGATTGCTGCGCCATGCCGGATCCACTGGTCGTTGTCGAGGCGGTACACAAGACCTTCCACCGCGAAGGCCAGCCATTGCATGCCGCGCTGACCGACATCCATTGCCGCATCGGCCGCGGCGAAGTCCTGGTTATCGTGGGGCCGTCGGGGTCGGGGAAAAGCACTTTGCTGCGCACCCTGAACGGGCTGGAATCCATCGATGCCGGCGATATCCGCATCGACGGCGTATCCATTGCCGACCCCGCCACCGATCTGAACCGCTGGCGCACCGATGTGGGAATGGTATTCCAGCATTTCAACCTGTTCCAGCATCGCACCGCGCTGGATAACGTGGCGCTGCCCCAGCGCGTGGTGCGCGGGCGGGCGCGCGCCGACGCCGATCGCTACGCGCGCGAACTGCTCGACCGCGTGGGCATGGGCGAGTTCGGGGCGCGGTACCCCAGCCAGTTGTCGGGTGGGCAGCAGCAGCGCGTGGCGATTGCGCGCGCGCTGGCCATGGATCCCAAACTGATGTTGTTCGACGAAGCCACCTCGGCGCTCGATCCTGAAACCGTGGGCGGCATCCTGGACCTGATGCGCGCGCTGGCGCGTGACGGCATGACCATGGCCGTGGTCACGCACGAAATGGGTTTTGCCCGCGACGTGGCCGACCGCGCGCTATTCATGGACGGCGGCCGCATCGTCGAAGAGGGTAGCCCCGACGCGCTGTTCCGCCATCCGCGCGAAGCGCGCACCCAGGCCTTCCTGGAGAAAATCCTGTAGCACCCGCGCCCTCTGCGGCACGGCCTTGCAGTCGTTGTGGCAGTACCGGCAGTACCGTCCGGCGTCGTCCGGCCCGGGCGGCTTCACATCGTTAAAAAGGGTACTCAACATGCAGAAGATAAAACAATGGCTGGGCGTCGCCGCGGTGGCGCTGACGGCCGCCTGCGCCGCTTCGGTTGCCCGCGCCGACGCGCTGGCCGACGTGCTCAAGCGCGGCGAACTGCGCGTGGCCGTGCAGACCTCGGGCCCCCTGATGAGCTTCATGGACAAGTCCGGCAAGCGTACCGGCCTGGCCGTGGAGATCGTGCGCCGCATGGCCGACGACCTGGGCGTGAAGCTGGTGCTGCAAGACTACGAATGGAAGGGCCTGATTCCCGCGCTGCTGTCCGGCAAGGCCGACATGATCGCCGCCGACATGACTCCCACCCCGCAGCGCGCCGCGCAGATCTTGTTCTCGATGCCCATGTTCTATGCCGAAACCGTGGCGGTCGTGCCCAAGGATTCCCCCTACAAGAGTTTCACCGAGCTCAACAAGGACGACGTCACCATTGGCGCGCTGGGCGCCAGCACCTATGCGGAAGCCACGCGCAAGCTGCTGCCCCAGGCAAACCTGAAAGAGTTCTCGGGCGGCAGCGCGCCGGTGGGCCAGGCCCTGTCCAGCGGCCGGCTCGACGCCGGCATCATGTCGATGAGCACGGCCAATCAGTTTTTGGTGGATTTCGGCAACCTGCGTGTCCTGGACGGTGTCATGGTGCGCGAACCGTTGGCTTTCGCGGTGGCCCCCGATTCCTATCGCATGAAGTTCTGGCTGGACAACTGGCGCGAGCTGCGCACGGCCGACGGTTCGCTGCCCGAAATGGTCAAGTACTGGTATTCCACCGATTGGAAGAAAGAGCATTGATGGCGGCCTGAGCCCATGAACTGGCTGATCGATTACTACAACTGGCGCATCGTCGGCCAGTACACCGGCCAGTTCCTGGACGGACTGGCCAACACGCTGATCGCCGCCGGGTTCAGCCTGGTGTTCTCGGTGCTGCTGGGCGTGCTGGTGGCGCTGGCGCGCATGTCGAGTCGCGGGCCGATCTGGCGGCCGGCGGCGGGCTACATCCAGTTCATACGCGCCACGCCCTTGCTGGTGCAGATCTACCTGGTGTACTACGCGCTGCCGTCACTCATTCCCGCCGCCAAGGCCTGGAGCGAACTGATACTGGGCATCGTGGCGCTGACGCTGCACCATACCGCCTACATGAGCGAGATCGTGCGGGTGGGCATACAGTCTGTGCCGCGCGGCCAGATCGAAGGCGGCAAGGCGGTGGGCATGGGCTTCCGCCAGCGCCTGCGCTACATCGTCCTGCCGCAGGCCTTCGCCAACACCCTGCCGCCATTGCTGGGCCAGACTGCCGTGCTGATCAAGGACACCTCGCTGCTGTCGCTGATCGCGGTGTTCGAACTGGTGGCCGCCGGGGTATTGATGAACAGCGAGCGCATCGTGCCCAATGAAAGTTTCCTGACTATCGCCGCCGGGTATTTGCTGATCTACGCCTGCATGCTGGGGCTGTCGCGGCTGGTCAGCCTGTGGCTGGCCGGGCCGGCCTGGAACGCGAGATGACCATGCTGCAAGAATATTTTTCTACCGCAGTGACCGTCATGCCGTTCCTGCTGCAAGGGTTCCTGGAAACCCTGAAGGTTTCGTTCTTCGCCATCATTGCCGGGTCGGTCCTGGGCTTTGTCATTGGCGTGGCGCGCAGCTACCGCATCCGCGGGGTGCACCAGGTGCTGGGGCTGTACATCCACCTGCTGCGCGGCACGCCTTTCCTGGTGCAGCTGTATTTGTTCTATTTCGTGCTGCCCAGCAGCGGGGTGTCGTGGCTGACCTGGGATTCGGTTACCGCCGCGTTCGTGTCGCTGTCGGTGTATACGTCCAGCTATGTGGCCGAGATCGTCATGGGCGCCATACTGGCGGTGCCGCGCGGCCAGACCGAAGGCGCCATGACGCTGGGGCTGCGGCCCATGCAGATCTTGCGGCTGGTGGTGTTGCCGCAGGCCATGCGCCTGATCGTGCAGCCCATGAGCGGCGTATATGTCATGCTGATCAAGAGCACCGCCATCCTGTCGGTGGTGGGCATTACCGAGCTGACGCGCCAGGGCGAGGTGTTCATGATTACCTATCCCAGCAAGTCCTTGTTTATCTATGCCCTGATCGCGCTGATCTACTTCCTGTATTGCTACCCCTTGCTACGCCTGGCCAACTGGGTGGAAAAGCGCGTCGCCGGATCCCTGGCAGCGACCTCCCTGGCCTAGGTCCTGACTCTTCGTCCGCCACCATGGCATCCGACTACATCGACACGTTCTACAAGCGCACCCTGGGTGACGCGCATACCCGCTACGGCGCGCTGGCTGGCGCGGCCAGCACGGACATCTGCATCGTGGGGGCAGGCCTGGCCGGGCTGACCGCGGCGCTGGAACTGGCCCGCCGCGGCCGCCAGGTGATGGTACTGGAAGCGCGTCGCGTGGCATGGGGCGCATCGGGGCGCAACGGCGGGTCGGTATCGCCAGCATTCTCGGCCGGCGCCGATCTGATCCGCCGCCGGACGGGGCAGGCGGGCTATGACGCCCTGTATCGCCTTTCCATCGAAGGCGTGGACATCATCCGCGACAATATCCGCGACCTGGCCATGGCCGACGCCCGCAGGGTAGACGGCCGCTTGCGCGTGCTGCGCCATGACGATGCCGGCGCCATGCGCCAGTATTGCGACGAACAGCGCCGCTTCGGCCGCGAACTGCGGCTGCTGCCGCGCGACGAAGTGCGCGAATTGCTGCTGTCGGATGCCTATTTCCAAGGGGTGTACGACCCGGCCTCGTTCCACTTCCACCCGCTGAACTACGCGCGCGCGCTGGCGCGCGAGTGCATCCGGCTGGGCGTGCAGATCCATGAAGACTCTCCGGTGCAGTCCGCCGATCTTGCCGGCGCCGTCAAGCGCCTGGCCACCCCTGGCGGTTCGGTCGATGCACAAACGGTGCTGCTTGCCACCGGGGGATACACCGATGGGCTGGTGCCGGCATTGCGGCGCGCCATGCTGCCCATTGCCACCTACATCATGCTGACAGAGCCGCTGGGCAACCGGGTGCGCGAGGCCATACGCACCGATGCGGCCATCGGCGACACCCGCCGCGCCGGCAATTACTACCGCGTGGTCGAGGGCGGGCGCATCAGCTGGGGCAGCCATATCACCACGCGTATCGACGATCCGCCCGACCTGGCGGAATCGCTGCGCGCCGAGCTGCTCACGGTATATCCGCAGCTGGCCGGCGTGCGGGTCGAGGTGGCGTGGTCCGGGCGCATGGCCTATGCGCGCCACCTGATGCCGCAGATCGGCCGGTTGGCGCCGGGGGTATGGTATTGCACCGCCTTCGGCGGCCACGGCATGAATACCACCGCCATAGGCGGGCGGGTCGTGGCCGAAGGGATATGCGGCGACACCGACAGGTACCGCCTGTTCGCGCCGTTCGGGCTGGACTGGAACGGCGGGCCATTCGGCACCGCCGCCGTGCAGCTGACGTATTGGTCGTACCAGGCGCGCGACCGGCTGCGCGAGTGCCGCTCGCGCAGATAGGAAATCCACATGGCCACCACCAGGCAGAGCGCGCTGGCGCAGCGGCTGCGCGACTTGCGCAAGGCGCGCGACTGGACGTTGAAACAGGCCGCCCAGGCCACCGGCGTGGCGGCCTCGACCCTGTCCAAGATCGAGAACGGCCTGCTGTCGCCCACCTATGACAACCTGCTCAAGATAGCGGCCGGCCTGGAACTGGACATTGCCGAACTGTTCATGCCGCCGCAGGACCACATGGGCACCGGGCGGCGGTCGCTCAGCCAGCGCGGCGAAGGGCGCTCGTACGAGACCCCGTATTACGACCACCGCCTGCTGTGCAATGCGTTGTCGCACAAGCGCATGATGCCGTTCTACACCCGGGTCAAGGCGAGATCGTTCGAGGAATTCCAGGACTGGAGCCGGCACCAGGGCGAAGAGTTCGTCTACGTGCTCAGCGGCCAGATCGAGCTGCATACCGAATTCTACGAACCCGCGCGCCTGTCGGCCGGCGAAAGTTTCTATATAGACAGCCGCATGGGCCACCGGGTAATCAGCCTGGGGCCGGAAGACGCCCTGGTACTGTGGGTAGCCACGGCGGCCGCGCTGGACGAGCCATAATCGCCATCCGGCCACGGTACAATTGCCGCGCGCTATCATAGGCACAGCCCGCGACCCGCCCTTAGCTCAGTTGGATAGAGCACTCGCCTTCTAAGCGAGCGGTCACACGTTCGAATCGTGTAGGGCGGGCCATACCGCCCGCGGCTGCCCGGCGCATTGCCCTATTCAAAAGGTGACGTTCATGAAAATTCGGAATGCTTTATTCGTTGGCGGTGCACTCCTGGCTTTTTCCGTCTCGGCGCAGGCGGCCAGCATGGCCTTCATGAACCATTCGATCCTGTCCAGCATTCCCAAGCAAGACCTGCCCGGTTTCCGCACAGCCGTGGCGGACGTGCTGAACAACCAGCCCGACGGCGCCAGCACCACCTGGACGGGTTCGCAGCCGCGCCGCGGCGGCCCGATCAAGGCCGACCTGACGGTCAAGCGCAGCGTGGACACCCAGAAAGCCAGCAAGTGCCGCCTGCTCGACGCCAGGATCAGCCAGGACGCCGAGTCCGAAAACTGGGCCTTCTGGTTCTGCCAGCAGCCTTCGGGCGAGTGGAAGGCCAGCCACAACTGAGCATCTGGCGGGCCGGGCGGCCGGCGCCTGCCCGCTACAGATACGGCGACGCCAGCCAGATGATCTTGTTGCGCAGCCGCTTGGCGAAGGGCTGGCCGTACAGGTCGTGCAGCGTCACCTGCGCGGCGCCGGCAATCTGGTTGTCGATGCGGGCTTCGATCCAGGCCGCCGTGTCCACGTCGTAGATTTCGGTGTCCAGCTCGAAATTCAGGCGCAGGCTGCGCGGGTCCAGGTTCGACGACCCCACGTACGACCATGCCCCGTCTATGGTCAGCAGCTTGGAATGGTCGAATGGCCCGGACGCCCGCCATACCCGGCAACCGGTGCGCACGATCTGGTCCAGTTGCGCCGTCATGGCATAGTTCACCAGGCGCAGGTTGTTGCGCCCCGGAATGACGATGTCCACGATAATGCCGCGCCGGGCCGCGGTGGCCAGGGCGCCGATCAAGGGCTGGTCGGGCAGGAAGTACGGCGACTGGATGCGTACGTGCCTTTGCGCCACCGCCAACGCGCCCAGCAGCATGTTGCGGGTACTGACCACCGCGCGGTCCGGGCCCGACGGCACGCAGCGCATGGGCACCGTGCCCGGGGTGGGCGTGGGCGGGGGGAACCACGCGGCGCCGTCCAGCGTTTCATGCGTGGTGAAATTCCAGTCGTGTGCAAATACCGACATCAGCTGGGCCACAATCGGGCCTTCCAGGCGGAAGTGCACGTCGCGGTTAGTCTGGTCGCCCGCCAGGGCGCGCACAAAGGCGGCCCGCACATTCATGCCGCCCGTGAACCCGATGCGGCCGTCCACCACCAGGATCTTGCGGTGGCTGCGCAGGTTGGCATAAGGCATGCGCAGCACGCCCAGCGGGTTCGTCATGAAGCGCGCCGTGCGTACCCCTTTGCGATGCAGCAGGCGCACGATGGGCGGCCGCGAATAGCGGCTGCCGATGGCGTCGATCAGCACGCGTACCTGCACACCGCGCTGGTGGGCTTCGATCAGGGCCTGCGCCATTTCGCGGCCGATGGCGTCGCTGTCGAAAATATAGCTTTGCAGGGCCACGCACTGGCGGGCCTCGCGTATGGCCTGCATCATGGCCGGGTAGGCTTCGTCGCCGCCAGCCAGCGGCTGGGCAATGTTGCCGCCCAGCACGGGAAACCTGCTGATCTTGTCGCCCAGTGTTTTCAGCGAAGCGAACTGGGCGCTGGAATAGGGCACCACGTCGTCCAGCGGCGCCTGCGCGTGGCCGGCATAGGCCAGCATGGCTTCATCGCGCTGTTGCGATACCCGCGTATGGCGCACCCGGTTGATGCCCGCCACAAAGTAGAACAGCGCCCCGAATAGCGGCGAGAACAGCGCCACGCCCACCCAGCCGATGGCGGCGCGCACATCTTGCTTGGTCATGGCCGCGTGCACCGCGGCTCCGGTGCCGGCCACCACGCTGACCCCGAACACCAGGTGCGGCCAGTATTCCTGTAAAAGATCGTCTAGACGGTCCATGAGTCGCCCGAAAGATGCCACGCCGGCTTTCTGCAGCGCAACCGGCGGATGCAGCAGGATAGCAAGGGTAGGCCTGGCCGGGAATGGGCTGGGGGGCAGGCAGGGCAAAAAAACTATGCTAGAATTCGGCCTCTTTGCAGCGGCAATGGTGGCTGTAGCTCAGTTGGTAGAGTCCCGGATTGTGATTCCGGTTGTCGTGGGTTCGAGTCCCATCAGCCACCCCACAGAATTTCATTGAAATCAGGCACTTAGGCAGGCAGCCCAAGTGCCTTTTTTGTATTCCGCGGCATGCGGCCCGAATGGTTGTTCCGGGCTTCGGATCAGGCGGCAGCTTGCGCGCTGCTTGCTGCCACGACCGCCTTGTTCGGCTCGGACTCCAATTTTTCGTCTTCTTCCAGCACCCGCGAGGCCCGGCCCACCAGTAGCGGGTCGGGGGCGTGGGCGACGCGCCGGTCCTTGTCGGGGTAGTCCAGCGAATGCAGGAAATGGCGGATGCAATTGAGCCGCGCGCGTTTCTTGTCGTCGGACTTGATGACAGTCCAGGGAGCATCGGCCGTATCGGTATGGAAGAACATGGCCTGCTTGGCGCCGGTGTAGTCGTCCCACATGTCGAGCGACTTGATATCGATGGGCGAAAGCTTCCAGTGCTTGAGGGGATCGTCGCGGCGCGAAATGAAGCGGCGCAGTTGTTCCTCGCGGCTGACCGAGAACCAGTACTTGAACAACAGGATGCCGCTGTTGGCGAGCATGCGTTCCAGCTCTGGCGCCTGGCGCATGAATTCCAGGTATTGCAGCGGCGAACAGAAACCCATGACCCGTTCGACGCCGGCGCGGTTGTACCAGGACCGGTCGAAGAAGACCATTTCGCCGGCGGTGGGCAGGTGCTGGATGTAGCGCTGGAAATACCATTGGCCCTGTTCCAGGGCGGAAGGTTTTTCCAGGGCCACGATGCGCGCGCCGCGCGGATTAAGGTGTTCCATGAAGCGCTTGATGGTGCCGCCCTTGCCGGCCGCGTCGCGGCCCTCGAACAGCACCACCACCCGCTGGCCGCTTTCCTTGACCCAGCTTTGCACCTTCAGCAGCTCGATCTGCAGATCGAGCTTGGTTTTTTCGTATTCGGTGCGCCGCATGCGCGCCTGGTAAGGATAGTTGGCGGGCAGCCTGGCGGTGGTGCTGTCCTCGCTGGTGCCATGCGGAGCGCTGGCAACCTGCAGGGCCGCGGGCTGCTGGCTGATGGCCTTGATTTCCTCGCGGGCCGCGTCGGCCTTGCGTGCCGGCGCGCGGCGTGCGCGAGTGGCGGGGCGGGAAGCGCTGTCGGCGGGGGCTGCACTCATGCTGGGCTCCTGGGGCGGGTTGAGTGGGAAATTTTTCACTCTAGTCCGCTGCCCCGGAAAGGCCGTTGACACCAGTCAAGCGCGTTCGGCTGCCCGATAGAAAACTGATGATCTGGATATTAATAGGTGCCCTAAAGCACTTGAAGGGGGATGGGCACCCTATCAGCCCTTCCGGTTCCTGGCGCCGCCCTGGCGGGCCTTGAAGCGCGGGTTCGACTTGCAGATGATGTAGATGCGGCCGCGGCGGCGTACGACCTGGCAGTCGCGGTGGCGTGTCTTGGCGTCTTTCAGCGAGGCCAGAACTTTCATGGACGGCTCCTTGCGGGTAGGGAATCAACAGGGTGGATCGAGGCCGGGACGCGCGGGCACGTGGCGCCCTCAAGGCCAGTTCGGAAAAGGGTTGCGCCACGCCTTCCAGGCATGCGGGCCTTGGGCCATTTCCTGGTCGGTGAGCAAACAGGCGTCGAACCGGGCCCGCAGGGCGGCCTCGTCCATGTCCATGCCGATCAGCACCAGTTCCTGGCGCGCATCGCCCACGCCTTCCAGCCAGTTTTTGCGGATCATCGCGATGTGCTCGGCGTCCTGGGGCCAGCGTTCGGGCGGCATGGCCGCCCACCAGTAGCCGGCCGCGCCGTGGCGCGCCACCGCGCCGGCCTGCGACCAGGAGCCGGCCATATCAGGATGGCTGGCCAGCCAGAAGTACCCTTTGGAACGCACCACGCCCGGCCATTCGTCCTCGACGAACGCAAGAAAGCGCTGGGGATGGAAAGGGCGGCGCGCCCGGTAGACAAAGCTGCGGATTCCGTATTCTTCGGTTTCCGGCCTATGCTGGCCGCGGAGTTCCCGCAGCCAGCCCGGCGCCTTGGACGCTTCGGCAAAATCGAACAGGCCCGTGTTCAGTACACGCTCGAGAGGCACCTTGCCGAATTCGGAAGTCTCGATGCGGGCCCGCGGGTTGAGTGTGCGCATGATGGCCGCCAGGCGCTCGCGGTCTACGGCCGTGACCAGGTCTATCTTGTTCAGCACAATGACATCGCAGAACTCGATCTGCTCGATCAGCAGGTCGACCACCGTGCGCTCATCTTCCTGGCCCAGCGATTCGCCGCGTTCCCGCAGGCTGTCCCGCGAGCCGTAGTCGCGCAGGAAGTTGTAGGCGTCAACCACCGTCACCATCGTATCCAGGCGCGCGACTTCGTCCAGGCCGCGGCCGTCTTCGCTTTCGAAGGTGAAGGTCTCGGCCACGGGCAGGGGCTCGGAAATGCCGGTGGACTCGATGACGAGCTGGTCGAACCGTCCTTCCCGGGCAAGCCGGTCGACTTCCAACAGAAGGTCTTCGCGCAGGGTGCAACAGATGCAGCCGTTGCTCATTTCCACCAGCTTTTCATCGGTGCGCGACAGCTCCGCGCCTCCTTCGCGGACCAGGGCGGCGTCGATGTTGACCTCCGACATGTCGTTCACAATGACCGCCACGTGCCGGCCCTCGCGGTTATTGAGGATGTGGTTGAGCAAGGTGGTCTTGCCGGCCCCCAGAAAGCCCGACAGGACTGTCACCGGCAGTTTGGCGGGGCTTGCGGGCGATAGGGTGGCTTTCATGGGGCTACACGGTTGGCTCTGGTCAAATATTCATTATGTTATAACATATCAAATTATAAAGGCAGGCCATCCCGCCGGACCGGAGCATGGTGTCAAGCCGCTATAGCGAACCATCACCGCTGCTCACCATTGATGTGCCAACTGCGCTTCGATGGATGCCACCGCTTCGGCGATATATCCGGCCACCACCGCCGCCCGCTGGTCATTCAGGCGGGTGGCAATGGTCGCGACACTGATCGCGGCGATCGCCGTGCCGTCGGGCTTGCGTATGGGCACCGCCACTGATCGCACATCCGGCACTTCCAGTACTTCTTTCACTGAATATCCCCGGTCGCGGGCGGCATCCAGGTCGCGCCGCAGGGCGGCCTCGGAATATCTGGGATAGCGCTCGCGCATGCGATCGGCATTGATACTGCAGATGCGGTCGACTTCGCCGCTGGGCAGGCCGCTGAGAATGGCCAGGCTGCCGCCACCGGCCGTCAGGGGACGCCGCTTGCCGACGTCCAGCACGAATGCCTTGATCGGGAAATTGCCTTCAGCCCGGTCGATGCACACGCCATCGAAGCCGGATCGCACGGTCAGGAACACCGTGTCGCCGGTCTGGTCGGCGATGACCAGCAGATGGGGATGGCAGATGTCGCGCAACCCCAGCTTGGGCGCCGCCGCCAGGCCCATTTCATACATGGCCAGGCCCAGGTGATAGCGCTTGGTGGCGCTGTCTTGCCGCACCATCTGTTCGGTGATCAGGCCTTGCAGGATGCGATGCACGGTGGGCTTCTCGATGGCGGTGGCGCGATGCAGATCCGTCAGGCGCAGGCCCTTGCGATTGTTGCTGGTGATCAGGCGCAACAGCGCGACGACGCGGCGTATCACTTGCGTACCGGTAGTGGTGGAGGAGTCGGTGTCGAGAGGCATGGCTGGACCTTGCTGGGCGAGTGTCAGGGTGCGTTGCACCTGGTTTTTTCAATATATGGATAAAAACGGGATGCCATCCCATAGCCATGATAGCGCTATGGCGCGTAGAGTTTTGGCTATTGGAGACCCGCTTTATATCCACTATATGGAACAAAATGATTTGAGCAAAACGCACGCCGCACCGGCCGCCCTGGACGGCGTGCGGGTGCTGGATGCCAGCGGCCTGGCGGGCCAGTACTGCGGAAAGTTGTTGGCGCAACTGGGCGCGGATGTGGTCCTGGTCGAGCCGCCGGGCGGCTCGCCGGTGCGGCGTGAAGGGCCGTACCTGAAGCAGCAGCCCCACATTGAACACAGCCTGCCGTTCGCCTATTTCAATGAAGGAAAGCGCGGCATTTGCCTGGACCTGGACCACGCGGACGGGCAAGCCCTGATGCGCCAGCTGGCGGCGCGCGCCGACATTGTTATCGAGTCCGCCGGCGCGGGCGTCATGGAAAAACGGGGGCTGGGCTACTCGGCCTTGGCCGGCGGCCATGCCGGGCTGGTCGTAACCAGTATCAGCCCGTTTGGACAAACCGGCCCCTATGCCCAGTACAAGGCGGACGAACTGGTGGCCATGGCCTTGGGCGGTTTGTTGTACCTGGGGGGGTACCCCGATTCGGAGCCCGTCATGGCGTACGGCAACCAGGCATACCTGGCCGCCGCGCAGTTCGCCGCGGTGGGCACATTGATCGCGCTGTGGGAAGCCGAGCGCGCCGATGGCGGGCAGGGCCAGCATGTCGATGTGTCCATCCAGGAATGCGTGACGATGGCGCTGGAAAATGCCGCGCAGTTCGTCGACCTGGAAGGAGTGGTGCGCAAGCGCACCGCGGGCCAGCAGCGGCAGGCCGGCACGGGTGTGTTCCCGTGCAAAGACGGCATGGTGTACCTGATGGCTGGCGGTATTGCCGCGAACCGCTTCTGGGCGGCCACGGCGCAATGGCTGATCGATGTGGAAGCACCCCAGGCGCACGAATTGCTCGAACCGCGCTGGAACGATACGGCCTATCTTGCCTCGGACGAAGCCAAGGCGCGTTTCGAGCGGGTTTTCCTTCCCTATGCCATGCAGCACACCAAGGCCGACCTTTACCAGGACGGCCAACGGCGGCGCATTCCCATTTGCCCGGTCAGCACTTGCGCCGATCTGCTGGAAAACCGGCAACTGGCGTACCGGCAATTTTTCGGGACAATGCAGCACCCCTATTCAGGCCTGGAACTGATCCGGCCGGGGGCCCCGTTTCGCCTGTCGGCCACGCCCTGGCGGGCGGGCCGGCCGGCACCCCGCCTGGGGGAACACACGGCGCAGGTATTGGGCGAACTGGGCCTGGATGGCCAAACGCAACAGGTGCTGCTGCGGGCGGGGGTGACGGGATGAGCCAGCTTCCATTGCGCGGTTTGCGGGTGATTGATTTCACCTGGATCGGGGCGGGTTCATTTACCACCAAGTTGCTGGCCGATTTCGGCGCCGATGTCATCAAGATCGAAAGCGGGCAACGGCTGGATTCCCTGCGCGAAGCCAAGCCGTTCAAGGATGGCAGGCCGGGAGTGAATCGCAGCGGCTATTTCGCAGACCGCAATTCCAGCAAGCGCAGCATCACGTTGAACCTGAAGCTGGCCGATGCCCGGGAAGTGGCGTGGCGGCTGATCGACGGCTGCGACGTGGTGGCCAATAATTTCACGCCGGGCACGATGGAGCGGCTGGGCCTGGGCTATCAGGCGGTGCGCGAACGTAACCCCGGAGCGGTGTACCTGGCCATGTCGATGCAGGGCGACAGCGGGCCGCAGGCCAATTTCCTGGGGTACGGGCTCACCATGGGAGCGCTGACGGGTTTGCAGTATTTGTCGGGCAAACCGGGACGCGAACCGGCGGGCACGGGCACAAACTTTCCGGACCATGTGCCCAACCCCACCCATGGCGCCCTGGCGGTATTGGCGGCGCTGCGGCACCGGCGCCGCACTGGCCAGGGGCAGTACATAGACCTGGCCCAGATCGAACCCACCATCGCGCTGCTGGGCCCGGCGGTGCTCGACTACACCGCCAACGGCCATGTGGCCGGACCGGACGGCAACCGCCAGATCAGCGCGGCGCCTCGCGGGGCTTATCCCTGCCGGGGGCAGGACCGCTGGATCGCCATCTCGGCCTGCGAACCGGGACAGTGGCGGGCGCTGCAAGACGTGCTGGGCGAGGGCGCCGGCTTGGGCCGGCCCCAGTATCAGGACACGCTGGCGCGCTGGCGCAATCGGGATGCGCTGGACTCGGCCATTGCGGCCGCCACGGCGAACTGGGATGCCGATACGCTGACGCACTCCCTGCAACAGGCGGGCGTGCCGGCGGGGCGCGTCGCCACCGCGGCCGACGTCCTGAACCAGGACCCGCAGTTGCTCCATCGGGAACATTTCCGATGGCGCGAACACGCGGAAATGGGCCGCACTGTCTACAGCGCACCGCCATTCACCTTGTCGCGCACGCCAGGAGATGTGTTAAGCGCAGCCCCCCTCCTGGGCGAGCACACCGAACAGGTATGCCGCGAGGTATTGAACATGACGGACGCGCAGATAGACGCGCTGCGCACGCAGGGGGTATTCCAATGAAAGCAGCGGAACTGATCGGCCGGTTCGCCGCGGCGTTCCAGCCTGGCAGGGTGACCGCGCCGTTGCGGCACCTGGCGGCGCGGGCCCTGCTGGATACGTACGCGGTAGCCGTGGCCGGCCGCAACGAGCCTGCGGCCTTGCGGGCGCACAGGTATCTGCATGCGCAGGGAATGATATGCCCCACGGACGGCCGGCCCGGCGTTTCAGCCATGCCCGCGGCCAGCCTGTGGGGGCGGGCCGATCGGGCCAATGCCGAGGCCGCGGCGCTGTACAGCGGTATCGCCGCACACGTGCTGGACTATGACGATGTGACCTCGCCCTTGCGGGGCCATCCCAGCGTGGTGCTGTGGCCCGCGTTGATGGCGCTGGGGCAGGTTGCTGGCCTGCGCATGGATCGCCTGCTGTCGGGGTATGTGGCCGGGTTCGAGGTCATGTGCAAGATCGCCCGCGTCATGGCGGTGGAACATTATGCGCGCGGCTGGCATTCGACATCGGCGATCGGAGTCCTGGGGGCGGCCGCGGCGTGCGCCCATGCGTTGCGGCTCGATGCGGAGCAGGCGGCCAATGCGATCGGGCTTGCCGTGGCGCAGGCTGCGGGCACCCGCGCGAACTTCGGCTCGGACGCCAAGTCGTTCCAGGCCGGGCATGCCAATGCCGCGGCCTTGCGTTCGGTGCTCCTGGCCCAAGCGGGCTTTACCGCGTCATCGGAGGTGCTGGATCCCGTATTGGGGTATTCCGCCCTGTATGGCCAGGGCCAGGACCTGGACGGGGCAATGCGCGACCTGGGGCAGGGCGCGCTGGAACTGGAGCGTAGCGGCCTGGAGGTGAAGAAATACCCGCTGTGTTACGCCACGCATCGCACGTTGGACGGCTTGCTGGAATTGCGCGCCGAGGCGGGGCTGACCTTGCAGAACGTGAAACGCGTGCAAGTGCGGGCCAGCCCCGGAGCGCTGGCCCCCCTGATCCATCACCGCCCACGCACCGGCCTGCAGGCCAAGTTCAGCATGGAATATGCCGTGGCCGCCGCGCTGTGCGACGGGCAGGTCAGGCTGGCCAGCTTTTCGGACCAGGCCGTCATGCGGCCGGAGATCCAGGCGTTCCTGGCGGAAGTCGATAGCGCGGAAGCGCCGGGCGACTCGATTTTTCCGCGCTGGGCGGTTTTGTGCGTGGACGACAAAAGCGGCCGTCGCCACGAACGGCGCATCGAGGGCCTGCGGGGTTCTGCCGAGCTGCCGTTGTCCGACGCGGAACTGATCGCCAAGGCCCGTGATTGCTTTGCCTGGGCCGGCCATGCCGAGGATGCCGCCGCGTTTCTGGCGCGGGCCGGGCATCCGGACACGGCGGCGCGCGACCTGATTCAACACCAGAGCGACAAGCAGGAGTAGACATGGCATTACGTTTCGAGGTGGACGAAGGCATCGCCACCATTACCCTGTCACGCCCCGAGGCCTTGAATGCGATCGATCCGCCCACGCGGCTCGAGTTGCGCCAGGCCTGGGCGGACGTGCGGGCCCGCGACGATATCCGCGTGGTGATCCTGACCGGACAAGGCGGGAAATCATTCTGCACCGGATCCGACCTGAAGAAGACCATGCCGCCGAAAGAAAGCTTTGCCGAGCTGAGCTTCGGGCGCAGCGAGTCGGACCACATCCTGGCGGGCATGGATATCGCGCAGCCCATCATCTGCGCCATCAACGGCTACGCCATGGGAGGCGGGCTGGAACTGGCGCTGGCCTGCGACATACGCATTGCCTCGCGCACGGCGTCGTTTGCCTTGTCCGAAGTGCGCATCGGCAGCATTCCCGGTGGTGGCGGCACCCAGCGCCTGCCGCGCGCCGTGGGTCTTTCGTCGGCCATGTTGCTGCTGCTGACAGGCGACCGTATCGATGCCGATGAGGCGTTGCGCATCGGCCTCGTCAGCAAGCTGGCCGATCCCGAAGACCTGATGGACCAGGCGCGCGCCATTGCCCGCCGCATTGCCGATAACGCGCCGCTGGCGGTGCGCGCAGTGAAGAGGCTGGTGCGGGACGGCCTGGATATGCCGCTGGAAGGCGCTATCCAGATGGAGCGCTGCACCTTCGGCCTGTTGCGCGATACCGAAGACCGCATTGAAGGCCGGATGGCCTTCCAGGAAAAGCGCGCGCCGGTATACCGCGGCCGTTGAAACACACGCGAATTGAACAAGGAGCAGTGATGTCATCGCTAAGCAACAAGATCGCCATCGTCGGCGTGGGCGCGACGGAACAGGGGAAATTGCCGGGTTCCACAC
This sequence comes from Bordetella petrii, assembly GCF_020991325.1. Classification (GTDB taxonomy): domain Bacteria; phylum Pseudomonadota; class Gammaproteobacteria; order Burkholderiales; family Burkholderiaceae_B; genus Bordetella_A; species Bordetella_A petrii_E. The sequence goes on from NZ_JAJMLX010000040.1 coordinate 16,039, forward strand.
CGGTGACGCTGGCCACCGAAGCATTCAAGCGCGCCATCGAAGACGCGGGCCTGCGCAAGGAGCAGATCGATGGCTTGTTGACCATGCCGGGCACGACTTCACCGGAAGGCGCCCTGAACTATCTGCGCATGGGCGAGACGCTGGGCATCGACCCGCGCTACACCGGCAGCATGACCATGGGCGGCGGCACCGCCGGAGCCCTGGTGCAGAACGCCGCGCTGGCCGTCGAGGCGGGCCTGGCCGACTATGTGGCCTGCATTTTCGCCGACACCGCGCGTACCGGAAATTACCGCTTCAACCGTTCGTCGGGATGGGGCGACGCCTGGGGCATCTGGGGCATGTTCGGCGCGGCCGCCAACAGCGCGGTGGCGGCCAGCCGGCACATGGCCCTGTATGGCACCACCAGCCGGCAGCTGGGTGAAGTGGCGGTGGCGTGCCGCAAGCATGCGTCGATGAATCCGAATGCCGTCATGCGAGATCCCATCACTCTGGAAGACCACCAGAGTTCGCGCTGGATTGTCGAGCCCTTCCATTTACTGGACTGCTGCCTGATCAGCGACGGCGGCGTCTGCGTCATTGTCACCTCGGCTGAACGCGCCAAGGACTTGCGCCAGCCCGTGGTGCGTATCGCCGGCATGGGCCAAGGCTACACCACGCAGAACATGGAGCGCGAAGACTGGTGGTACGTGCCGCACCAGAAGGAAGCCCTGGCCCGCGCCTATGCCATGTCGGGGCTGGGGCCGAAAGACATCGACGTCGCGCAGCTGTACGACAACTTCAGCATGAGCGTGCTGCTGTGGCTGGAGCACGCGGGCTTCTGCGGCGTGGGCGAGGGCGGTCCATTCGTGGAGGGCGGACGCATCCAGCTGGGAGGCGAACTGCCCGTCAACACGGCCGGCGGGAATCTCTCGGAATCGTACATGGAGGGCTGGCTGCACATCGTGGAGGGTGTGCGCCAGATGCGGGGTGCCTGCGGGCCCCGCCAGGTGCAGGACGCGAAAACGTGCCTGGTCACCGGGCGAGGCATGACCCTGAACTGCTCGAACGCCATGATTCTGCAAGCCGCCTGACGGCAACCGATACGGAGATAGAGATGAGCAAGACCGAAGAAGGCCAGGAGGCCAAGCCGTACGCCAAACCACTGCCGGCTATCGAGGCATGGAACCGGCCGTTCTGGCAAGCGGCCAGGGAAGGCAAGCTGAAACTGCAGCAGTGCAGCGACTGCGGGCACATCCGTTCGCCGATCAATCACGTATGTCCCAAGTGCTTGTCCGGGGAACATGAATGGGTGCAGCTGTCCGGGCGCGGCACGGTGCTGTCGTCCATTGTGTTTCACCAGGTATACCACCCCGCGTTCGCCGACGATGTGCCCTACAACGTGTCACTGATCCAGCTGGAGGAAGGGCCGCGTTTGTTCAGCAATGTGGTGGGCGTGGAGCCCGGCCAGGTAAAGGTGGGCGAGCCCGTGCAGGCCGTGTTCGACGCGGTGACCGACGACGTGTCCATCCCGCGCTTTCGCCGAACGGCTTGAAGGCATGGCATCAGATAGATCATTCAAGGAACACCATGGATTTCGAGTTGCCAGATACCGTCCGCATGATCCAGGACACGGTACGAACCTTTACGCGCCGCGAGCTGATTCCGCATGAGTCTTTGATTATTCGCCGCGAAGCCGAGCGCGGGCTCGACGATACGCCCCTGATACCGCCGGAGTTGGAACAGCAACTGCAGGAGAAGGCGCGCCACGTCGGTTTGTGGGGAATCGATGTGCCCGAAGAGTTCGGCGGGCAGGAGTTCGGCATGCTGGCCAAGTGCGTGGTCATCGAACAACTGCGGCATTCGATCGTGCCGTTCGTGCCGCCGCCGGACAGCCCCAACCTGTATCTGCTGAAGGCCTTGTGCAAGGGCGACCAGGTCGACAAATACCTGTTGCCATATGCCGACGGGCGCAAGAAAAGCTGCATTGCCCTGTCTGAAGAGGGGGCGGGCTCGGATGCCGCCAATATCAAGATGCGCGCCGAACGCAAGAACGGCCGCTGGGTGTTGAACGGCGCCAAGATGTGGATCAGCAATGCCCGCCGAGCCGACTTCATGATCGTGGTGGCGGTGACCGATCCGGCGCTGAAATCGCGCGGCGGCATGACGGCGTTCCTGGTGGACAAGGGTACGCCGGGTGTTTCCATCCCGACCTCTTATCCGATGATAGGCGAGTACCACCCGTACCAGGTTTTCTTCGACAACGTCGAGCTGGATGACAGCCAGGTGCTGGGCGAAGTGGGCAACGCCTTTGTGCCGATCACCAACCGGCTGGGGGTGCGCCGCCTGGATATTGCCTCGCGATGCGTCGGGTTGGCCAGTCGTTGCTTGCAAATGATGATCGAGCAGGCCAATGCCCGCCATACCTTCGGAGCCCCCTTGGCGGATCGGCAGGCTGTGCAGTGGTGGATAGCCGACAGCTACCAGGAGATCGAGATGGTGCGGCTGTTGACGCATCGCCTGGCCTGGAAGATTGACCAGGGGGCCACTGATTTCCGCCGCGACGGTTCGATGGTGAAGGTGCAGGCCACCGAGCTGATCCATCGCGTGGCCGACCGTGCGGTTCAGTTGTTCGGCGGCATGGGGCTTTCCAAAGAACTGCCGCTGGAATACATCACGCGCATGTGCCGCGTGCTGCGTATCGTGGAAGGGCCCAGCGAAGTGCACCGCTGGGTCATCGCCCGCGACCTGTTGAAGAACGGCCTGCCGATGTAGGCCGGCCGATTGTCGAAGGTTCCGGGCCGCGCACATGGGCCGGGCCCCAGGATTTTCCCCGGCGGGACGCCGCACCAGACGGCTGCCGCCCTATGTATCAAGGAGACAAGCGTGTTAATAGCGACAATATCCCGCGCGCGTGTGTTTGCGCGCCTGGCGGCCGCGACGGCCGCCGCCATGCTGTACGCCACGGCGCCTGCGGCAACGGCCGCCGATTTCCCGAGCCATGCGGTCTCCCTGATCGTGCCCTATGCTCCGGGCGCCACCACCGACCAGATCGCCCGGGCAGTGGCGGACCACATGAGCCGCGACCTGGGGCAGCCGGTAGTGGTAGAGAACCGCACGGGCGCCAACGGCATCATCGCCGCTACGCACACTGCGCAGGCGCGGCCGGACGGCTACACCCTCATGCTGTCCAGCGACTCCACGGCGGTATTGAACCCCTTGTTGTACAAAAAGCTGGCGTACGACCCGGACCGTGACCTGACCCCCGTGGGCCTGCTGACCGATTTGCCGTTGCTGATGACGGTCAATCCGAAGCTGCCCGTCAAGACGCTGCAGGAATTCATCGCCTATGCCAAGGCGCATCCGGGGGCTGTGAACTTTTCTTCCACCGGCAACGGCGGCACTTTCCACCTGGCGGGCGAGCTGTTTTCGCAGGCGGCGGGCATTGAACTCACGCACGTACCCTACAAGGGCGGCGCGCCGGCGCTGAACGCGCTGATCGCCAACGAGGTGCAGGCGCTGTTCGGCGTGGTGGGCTCGGCGCTGCCGCATGTCAAGGCTGGCCGCGTGCGGGCCCTGGCCGTGGCTTCGCCGCAGCGCCTGGACCTTTTACCCGATGTGCCCACCTTCGCCGAGTCGGGCTTCGAGAAGTACATCGTGCTGGTGCGATACGGTTTGATGGCGCCCGCGGGTACGCCTGCCGATCGCATCGCCAGGCTGGTGGATTCGGTGAACAAGGCGCTTGCCGATCCCAAGCTGCGCAAGACGTTTGGCGATCTGGGCTTCATCTTGCCCGAGCAGACCAGCCCGGAGCACTACGCGTCGTTGATCAAGTCCGACCGTGTGCTGTGGGCGGACCTGGTCAAGCGCCAGAATATTTCCCTGGATTGATGGGGCCATGTCCACGATCCCGGAAAGCCTGGAGTTCGTGCTGATGCGCGGCGGCACCAGCAAAGGAGTGTTCCTGCGGCAGGGTGACGTGCCCCGGGACAGGGCCGCCTTGCAGGCCCTGCTGCTGGACATTTTTGGAAGCCCGGATCGCCGGCAGATCGACGGGTTGGGCGGCGCCGACAAGCTGACCAGCAAGGCCGCCATCATCGGTCCGCCCACGCGCCCCGATACCGACGTTACCTACCTGTTCGGCCAAGTGGGCATCCTGGCCGCGGAAGTCGATTTCAACCTGAACTGCGGCAACCTGACCGCGGCTGTCGGCGTCTATGCCATTCAGCAGGGCCTGGTGGCCGCCCGGGAAGGCACGACCACGGTACGCGTCCACAATGTCAATACCGACCGGGTCGTGCACGTGCTGGTGCCGGTGCGCGACGGCACGGTTCGGACCGAGGGCCCGTTCAGCATCGGCGGCGTGCCGGGTACGGGCGCGGCCATCGGCCTGGATTTTTCCCGTGCCGTCGGGGCCATCACGGGACGGCTGCTTCCCCTGGAATCGGCCCGCAGCCGTATCGCCGTGCCGCAGGCGGGCGAGTTCGAGGTTTCGGTTGTCGATGGCGCGAACCTGGTGGTCTACGCGCAGGCGCGCGATTTCGGCCTGACCGGCATCGAGGACCCGGCGGCCATCGACGGCGACACGGCCCTGCGCGGGCGCATGGACGCGGTGCGCCGGCACGTGGCCCATTCGGTGGGCCTGGAGGATTACTTCGATGCCCGTTCGGCACCATCCACGCCGATGCTGGTACTGCTGCGGCAGCCGCACGACTACCGCAGTTGCACGGATTCTGCGGTCGTTCCTGCCGCCGCCCAGGACCTGGTCTGCCGCCAATATGCCTCGGGTTCGGTCAGCAAGACGCTTGCCGCCACCGTGACGGCCACGACAGGCATGGCGTGCGGTATCGCCGGATCGTTGCCGGCCCGCCTGTTGGCCAGACGGCATGAAGGCGGCATGCTGGCATTCGGACACCCGTCCGGATTGATTCATGTGGATGCCCGGGTGGCTTCCGGCGCCGATGGCTGGAGCGTCGAGCGGGCCATCATCCAGCGCACGGCACGCCGCCTGGCCGAAGGCCGGGTTTATCTGCATGCAGAGGCCAGGCCATGAATATGGCGTGGGCGGGCGATTACTTTTGCAGCGGCACGCACGCCGTGCGCGTACATGGCGGACCGGCCGCGCTGGACCGGCTGGGATCCGAACTGCGCCGCGCCGGGGTGGCTCGCGCCATGGTGCTGTGCGGCCGTTCAGTGGCTGCTCATGGCAACTGGCTGCGGACGCTGAATGCGCAGGCCGACGGATGCATCGTGGGGGTGTGCGGCGCCATATCCAAGGATGCGCCGCTGGAAGATGTGCAGCGGGCGGTCGAGCAGGCGCGCGAACTGGGGGCCGATTGCCTGGTAGCGATAGGCTCTGGAAGCGTGCTGAAGGCGGCGCGGGTGGTAGCGATCCTGTTGGCGGAAACAGCGCCCTTGATGCAACTGATCACCCACTATCCCGATCAAGGGCCGGCCATAAGCCCGAAACTGACTGCGCCCAAGATTCCCATTTTCAATATCCTGACCGCGCCCACGTCGGCGCAGAACCGGGCCGGCAGTGCCATCAAGGGGCCTGGCGGGCAGGGACGCTATGAGTTCTTCGACCCCCGCACCCGGCCGCGCGCCATCTTCTGGGATCCTGCCGCCCTGGCGACCGCGCCCCTGTCGTTGATCCGCTCCACGGGCTACGCGGTTTTCTGGCGGGCGCTCATGAACATGGGCGGAGCGGGCGGTGCCAACCCGCTGGTAGAAGGGGCCCGTATCCAGGCGTGGCGGCTGGCTCGCCGGGCATACCCGCAGGCGTTGGACAGCGCGGAGCAGGCGGCGATGCTGCGCGGCCGGATGGAACTGTGCGCGGCCGCATTGCTGCAGAACCGTGATGAAGACGATGGCGGGCGTCCCATGGACCAGCATTGGATAGCGCGAGCCGTATATGCGCTGGCGGCGGGCGTATTCCACGCCATTCCATCCATTGGCCAGGGCGAGGCGCATGCGGCGTTGACGGCGGCGGCCGTCCTCCATGCACCGGCTTCGGAAGATGCAGTGATCGGGCGCCTGTGGATGGCGCTGGTGGAACAGGAGCCCGATGGTGTACCGGCGTGCGAACCGGGGCGGGAACAGGTCGCGCAGGAAATCGAGGAAGCACATGGCCAGATGGGCATGCCCGCCGACCTGTCGGCATTGGGCGTGCGGATGACCGACTTGCCGCGCACCCTGGACCTGTCTACACGCAACTTCAACGCCGACAGGGATCGCACGCTGGCCGGGCAACGCGCTTGCCTGGAAGCAGTGCTGATGCAGGCCATGACAACGAAATAAGGAGACTTTCTATGTTCACGCGTTCAGTATCGCTGCGTGTTGCGCTGGGGCTGGCGACAACACTTGTGCTGTTTACCGGCAGTGCGGCAAGGGCCGCGGCCGACGGGGCATCGGCGTATCCGCAACGGCCCATCACGCTGGTGACGCCTTACCCGCCCGGGGCCAGTACCGACGCACTGGCCCGCATAGTGGCCAAGACGGCTGGCGAGAAACTGGGACAGGCCATCGTCGTGGAAAGCAAAGCGGGCGCTGGCGGCACGATAGCCGCGCAGTACACGGCGCGCGCCAAGCCCGACGGTTATACCTTCATGCTGACCGCGGGCGGCATCATGACGATCAACCCGTCGGTCTACAAGCAGCTGCCGTACGATCCCCAGAAGGATTTCACTTCGCTGACGGTGGCTGTCCGGGTGCCGTTGGTGGTGGCGGTGAGGTCGGATTCGCCATTCAAGACCATGAACGACATTACGGCGCAGGCGCGCAAGACGCCAGGCAAGTTGACGTATGGATCCGCGGGTATCGGCACTTCCCAGCACCTGGCGGGTGAACTGTACAAGAACATGGCCGATGTGGAGATTCTGCACGTGCCGTACAAGGGCGGCGCCCCCGCCATGAACGATCTGCTGGGCGGGCAGATCGACATGATGTTCGTGCAGATTCCCTCGGCCGAAGCGCAGGTGCGCAATGGCGCGCTGCGGCTACTGTCTATCGGCAGCCCGCAACGCAGCAAGGCGCTGCCCAACGTGCCGACGCTGGCCGAAAGCGGCCTGCCCGGCTACGACTCCAACACCTGGTACGGGTTCAACATGCCTGCGCACGTGCCGCCGGCCATAGCTGCCAAGCTGCATGACGCCATCATCCAGGCCCTGGACGAGAACGAAGACAAACTGGAAGCCCTGGGCTTTGTGAAGGAAGCCAGCACCCAGGCGGAAATGGACCAGACCGTGCGCGACGAAACCCGCAAATGGGCGCCGGTGATCCGGGCGGCGGGGTTCTTCGGCACCCAGTAGCCACTGGCTACGCGGGCTACAATCCCCGCGCAACAGACCCGTGCGGCCCCTCGCCAGAGGGGCCGCGGGCATTTCCAAGCCTAGCGACACATTCATCGCCATGCACCTGAACCCTTTTCCCGCGGCTGCCCGGCTCAACCCGGCGGCCATTTTCGACGACCCCTGACCAACTTGTCATAGGAGATAGCCGTGCCTACGCTGGCGCTGGGCGCTGTTCCCGGGTGGCTGACCCGCATCATGGAATTGCGCATCGACGTTGACTCCGGTTCCTGGAAACTGGATAACGAACTGGAATCCCTCTACACCCGCATCACCCGTCCCGGTGACCGCCTGCACGATATGCCGGAGGTCAAGACCGACATTCCTGGCATGGTGCTTCACTATCGCGAAGCGGACGGAGAGTTTTATGTGTATGTGGTGGATACGGTACAGCGCAGGTTGGCCGGGTATACGGTGTTCAATCGCCTGGTCGAAGTCGGGCGGCGGGCGGATTCCTTCCTGCGGGCGCCGCACTCCAAGTACGATCCGCAATATCAGCGCCGCGGCCTGGCCAATGCCGTCTATCGCTGGGCCCTGGACGCCGGCCAGTGCCTGATGACCGGCGCGCGCCAATCGGCGGCGGCCCGGGGGCTGTGGCAATCGTTGGCGGCGCATTATCCATCCGGTTACGTCGACGTCAGGCGCAAGGTGCTTACGTACCTGGGTCCGGCGGTGCCGGACGCGGTGCTGCACGATCTGCATACCCGAATGGTGCTGCTGGGCCGGGGCTGGACGTGGCCGGTGCTGGGGCAGGCAATGGGCCTGCGTGGCCCGGCCCCCTGCCTGCTGCCGTAGCCGGAAGGCCGGCCTCATACGCTGCTTGCGCGGTGCGGCCGGGCCGCGATCAGGTCCAGGGCCTGGTCCGGCAGGCTGCCGGAGGCCGGCTCCTCCATGACGCGCCGGTACCATTCGTGGAAGTGCTGCATGCCGTCTTCCATGGGCGACTGGTAGGGGCCGGCCTCGTTCACGCCGCGCAGCATCAGTGCCTTGCGGCCGGCGTCCATGCGTTCGGCGATTTCGTC
>NZ_JAJMLX010000400.1 GCF_020991325.1 Bordetella petrii
CGCCAGGCCGGCCAGCAGCGCGGTGGCGGCCGCGGCTGCCAGCCGGGCCGCCTGGGGGAACAGACGGCGCATGCAGGCTAGGCCTTCTTGGGCAGCACCACCAGTTGCCCCGACATTTCCATGTGCAGGGCGTGGCAGAACCACTGGCAGTAGTACCAGAACACCCCCGGACGGTCGGCCGTGAAGGTAACCGACGAGGTGGCCTGCGGGCCGATTTCCATGGCGATGCCGTGGCCTTCCAGCGTGAAGCCGTGGGTCAGGTCTTCGATGACTTCCATGTTGGTGACCACCACGGTGACTTCATCGCCCTGGTTGACCTCGATGTGCTTGACGCTGAACATGGGCGCCACCGCGATCATGTACACGCGCACCTTGTTGCCGTCGCGCACGATCTTGGCGGCGTCTTCCAGCACCACGCCGTCTTTCTTGGCCATGGCGCGGGCATCTTCCCAGATGGGGTCGTCGCGTTTCCAGGCATTCAGTGGATGCACCTTGGACCGGTGCACCAGCAGCATGTCGTGCGGCTCGGCGAAGCTGGGGCCGTCGTGCACCAGCTTCATTTCGTCGCCGGAAATGTCGATCAGCTGGTCGTTCTCGGGCTTGAGCGGGCCCACGTTCAGGAAGCGGTCTTTCGAGAACTTGTTCAGCGACACCAGCCACTTGCCGTCGGCTTCCTTGGTTTCGCCCATGGTGCTGTGGTTGTGGCCGGGCTGGTAGTGCACGTCCAGCTTCTGCATGATGGGGTCGACTTTTTCGCCCGCGTACGCGCGGCGTGCCTTGTCGAGGTTCCACTTCACCATCTGGCTGTCGATGAACAGCGTGGTGTAGGCGTTGCCGCGGCCGTCGAAGGCGGTGTGCAGGGGCCCCAGGCCCAGCTGGGGTTCGGCCACCACGCAGTCGCGCGGCTTGATCTTGTCGTCGAACAGGTCGTCGAGTTTGCGGACATCTAGCACGGTGACGGTGGGCGACAGCTTGCCGTTCAGCACCACGTGGATGCCATCGGGCGCGGCGTTGCAGCCGTGCGGCGAGTTGGGAACCGGGATGTAGCGCGTGTACTTCGAGCCGTGGCGCCCGTCTACCACCGGCACGCCGTTGATGGTTTTGAAGTCGCCGGCCTTCACCCCCGCTTCGATGCGCTTGATGTTGAACACCACCACCCAGTCTTGCTCGTTGGCGGATGCTTCTTCAACCGTGACGCCTTTCTCGGAGTTGTAGCAGGTGGCGAACGAGTATTTGCCCTGGTAGTCGGCATCGCCGTTGTCCAGGTTGCCGTCTACCAGCACCTGCCAGGCGATTTTCATGGTGTCGCCGTCGATGGCGGTGTAGACGGCGAAGAAGTTTTTCTTTGGGTCGTCGGTGATGCTGCCGTTGTTGGGCACGGGAACGATGTGCTCGCCGTTGGCGAAAACGTAGCCGGTGCGCGGGTAGCGCTGCGGACGCAGGCCGTGAATACCCGAGGCATTGGGAATTTCAATGACCTTGTCGGTTTTCATGACGTCGCAGCGGATGCGCGCGACGCGGTTGTTGGCCTTGTCGTTGATGAAGATGTAGCGCCCGTCGTACGTGCTGTCGGTGAACGACATGTGCGGGTGGTGCGCGTCGCCGTTCAGGAATACGCCGCCCTTGTCCGCCAGGTACTTGCGGGTTTCGGGGGTAAGGCCTTCGGTGAGGATTTTGCGGCTTTCGTTGGTAACGCCCCAGCCGGTGGCGCTGCAGTGGTTGAACACCGGGATGCGCATCAGTTCGCGCATGGAAGGCAGGCCCAGCACGCGCACTTCGCCTGACTGGCCGCCCGAGTTGAACGCGTAGTATTCATCGAGCTCGCCCGGGGCGATATGGCCGGAAGGCCCGGATGCCGCGCCGTTGGCGGCATACGCACCGGGTAGATGCGTGCCGCCGACCAGGCCTGCGGCGCCGGATAAGGCGGCCGTGCCCAGGAATCCCCGGCGGCTAAGTCCGGTTCGGTCGGGTTTGTGATCGGACATGGTTACTCCTTGGTTGTGATGGCGCGATGGCCATTGCGGGATCAGTAGTTGGCGGAACTCGAGGGCGAATCGCCCGACTTGGGCCGGGGCATGTGCTTCAGCACGGCTTCTTGCGGCGGCGCGCGGCGCCGCTCGCGCTTGGCTTTCTTCTGGATGAGGTGCGGGCATTTGCCTTCGTGGTGGTAAAGCATTTGGCAATGCAGGCACTGGATGCATTCGTTCGGGTTGATTTCGCCGGTGGGGGCAATGGCCTGCACCGGGCATTCAAGGTTGCAGCGCTGACAGGGGTTGCCGCAGTCGTGGTAGCGGCGCAGCCAGTTGAAGATGCGCAGGCGCGCCGGGATGGCCAGGGCCGCGCCCAGGGGGCACAGGTAGCGGCAGAAGAAGCGCTCGATGAACAGGCCCGCCGCCAGTAGCGCCACGGCGAACACCACGAAGGGCCAGTCGCGCATGAAACGCAGGATGATGGCCGTTTTGAAGGGCTCGACTTCGGCCAGCCGTTCGGCAAAGGCCAGGTCGTACAGCGAGAACCCGAACAGCAGCAGGAAGATGACGTACTTCAGCGTGGACAGCCGCTGGTTGGCGCCGTGCCCCACCGTGACCTGCCGAACCCCCAGGCGTTTGGCCAGCCGGTTGGAAAGTTCTTGCAGGGCGCCGAACGGGCACAGCCAGCCGCAGAACGCGCCGCGGTTCCAGAACACCATGGATATGGCGGTGGCGCACCACAGGATGAACACCAGAGGGTCCATCAGGAAGGCGTCCCAGCGGAATTCCGTGCGCAGCGAGGTGGTGAAAGTAAGTACGTTCACCACCGACAACTGCGCCTGCGCGTACCAGCCTATCCAGAACAGCGCGAAGGCCAGGTAGGCCAGCCGCAGGCGGTCGTGCAGCAGGGGGCGGCGGGCCAGTTGGTCTTGGAAGAAGAAAATGCCTACCAGCACCGCCAGCCCGACGGCCAGGATGACCACCTGCCCGCGCTTGGCCAGCCAGATCTGCTTCCATAGGGCGTTGGCGCCCGGGTCGGCCTGGTCTGGCGCCGCGGGCGGCTGTGCGGCGGGCGCGGCC
>NZ_JAJMLX010000401.1 GCF_020991325.1 Bordetella petrii
CGCCGCGTCCGGCGGCACGGCCCCCCAAGACCCGGCCACCGCGGCCCACGATCCCGGCCCCGCCAAGCCGGGCCGCCACGCTTGACTCCACCGCGACCGCACCCATGACCACGCTGATCTGCGATTGCAACCGCACCATGCCCTTGGCGCCCGATGAACTGGGCCGCGCGCTGGACACCACTCTGGCGCCGCATTCCTTGCTGTGCCGCAGCCAGGCGGGCGATTTCCAGCAAGCCGTGCGCGGCACCGAGCCCGTGGTGGTGGCCTGTACCCAGGAAAAGCGCATGTTCGGCGAACTGGGCCAGGCCACCGAGGGGGCCGTGGCGCCGGTGAAGTTCGTCAATATCCGGGAAACCGGCGGCTGGAGCCGCGACGCCGCGCAGGCCATGCCCAAGCTGGCGGCCTTGCTGGCGGCGGCGCATCTGCCCGAGCCCGACCCGGTGGCCACCGTCACGTATCGCAGCGCGGGCCGCCTGCTGATCATCGGGCCGCTGGGCCAGGCCGAACAGGCCGCCAGCCTGTTGCATGACGCCCTGGACATTACCCTGTTCGTGCAGGGCCAGGGGCGTGACGGCGGCGCCCAGCCGCGCCGCTATCCCGTGCTGGCCGGCAGGCTGGACCGCCTGGAGGGCCGGCTGGGCGCCTTCGAACTGGCCTGGTCGCAAGACAACCCCATCGACCTGGACTTGTGCACGCGCTGCAATGCCTGCCTGGCCGCTTGTCCCGAAGGCGCCATCGGCTTCGACTACCAGGTGGATCTGCAGCGATGTACCTCGCACCGCGATTGTGAGAAGTCCTGTACGGCGGCGGGCGCCATCGATTTCCAGCGCCCGCCTCGCCAGTTCACCGAGCACTACGACCTGGTGCTGGACCTGGGCGCCACCCCGCAAATGCGCCGCCACGAGCTTCCGCAGGGTTATTTCACCTGGAACGGCAGCGACCCCGGCGTATTGCTGAAGCTGCGCGAGCTGGTGGGCGAATTCGAAAAACCCAAGTTCTTCGACTACAAGCAATCGCTGTGCGCCCACAGCCGCAACGAAACCGTGGGCTGCCGCGCCTGTGTGGATATCTGTTCCGCCGAAGCCATCCGCAGCGATACGCGCCGCCAGCAGATCGTGGTGGATGCGCACCTGTGCGCCGGTTGCGGCGCCTGTACCACCGTATGCCCCACCGGCGCCATGTCGTACACCTATCCGCGCAACCCCGACCAGGGCCGCAAGCTGCGCACCGTGCTGTCCACCTATGCCAGGGCGGGCGGCCGCGACGCGGTGCTGCTGCTGCACAGCCAGCAGGCCGGACAGCAGTTGGTGGAAACGCTGGGCCGCGCGGCGCAGCTGAAACTGGCGCACGGCGTGCCCGCCAACGTCATTCCGCTGCCGCTGTGGCATACCGCCAGCCTGGGGCCAGACCTTTGGTTCAGCGCGCTGGCGTTTGGCGCCACCCAGGTGGCCGTGCTGCTGACCGACGAGGAGGCCCCCCAGTATCGCGACGGGCTGGCCGCGCAAATGGACACGGCCCAGGCCATCATGAACGGCCTGGGCTATGGCGGCCGGCACCTGCATCTGCTGCAGGCTGCCACGCCGGGCGCGCTGGATGCCCAGTTGCTGCAAATTGCCCGGCAGGCACCCGATGTGCCTGCCCAGGCGGCGCGCTTCGCGGTGGCGCCGGAAAAGCGCGCCACCCTGAACCTGGCCCTGGACCACCTGATCGCCCAGGCGCCCGTGCAACTGCCGCAGGAAATCGCGCTGCCGGCCGGCGTCCCCGGTACGGGGGCGGCGTTCGGCGCCGTGGCCGTCAATACCGATACCTGTACGCTGTGCATGAGCTGTGTCAGCGCCTGTCCGGCCAATGCGCTGCAAGACAACGCTCAACTTCCGCAATTGCGTTTCATAGAAAAAAATTGTGTGCAGTGCGGATTATGTGAAAAAACTTGCCCGGAAGACGCTATCCAGCTGGTGCCGCGCCTGTTGCTTACCTCGCGCCGCAAAGAAACCGTGGTGCTCAACGAGACCCAGCCTTTCCACTGTGTGCGGTGCAGCAAGCCTTTTGGCACGCAGAAGGGCGTAGACGCCATGCTGCAGCGGCTGGCCGGCCACGCCATGTTCCAGGGAGCGGCGCTGGAGCGCCTGAAGATGTGCGGCGACTGCCGCGTCATCGACCTGTATTCCTCGTCCGACGAAGCCCGCATCACCGATCTATGAACGCTACCGTGCCCGCCGCCTCTTTCCCCGCCGGCCTTGACGAAGACAGCGCGCGCGCCGATATCTACGGCCTGCTGGCCCGCCTGTACTACGCGCCGCCATCGCAAGCCCTGTTGCAGCCCTTGCGCGACGCGCCGGCGGCGCCGCCGGGCAGCCTGCTGGAGGCCTCGTGGAATGCGTTGGCCGAGTGCGCGCGGCAGATGGACACGCGGGCGGTGCAGGCGGAATACGACGCCTTGTTCGGCGGCGTGGGCAAGCCCGAGGTCTATCTGTTCGCCTCGCACTACTTGGCGGGATTCCTGAACGAAAAGCCCCTGGTGGCCCTGCGCGGCGACCTGGCTGCCCTGGGCCTGGAACGCGACCCATCGGTGTCCGACACCGAAGACCATATCGCCTATCTGTGCGAGATCATGCGCATGCTGGCCACCGGCCAGCACGGCCAGGGCATCAGCCTGGACCAGCAGAAAGCCTTCTTCCGCACCCATCTCCATCCGTGGATAGACGATTTGTGCAGCGCAATCATTGCCCAGCCTGCCGCGCGCTTCTACGCCGGGCTGGCCGAAGTGACGCGCGATTTTGCAAATATCGAGGCCCAGGGTTTCGACATGCTGCCGTAGCGCAGCACAAGATTTCACCGACGGCAGGATGTTTCCGGCGACGATTGCCGGATCCGTTGGTGTAGGGGTACAGTATGCAAAGTACTTCATATCTCGCTGCCCCCAAGGAGACCAACGTGGCCCAGGACAAACCTCGACTGACGCGCCGGGTATTTCTGGCGGGCGCCGCCACGGCGGCTACGGCCGGGGCCGCGGCCACCCTGCCAGGGGCACGCCCGGTGTCGCC
>NZ_JAJMLX010000402.1 GCF_020991325.1 Bordetella petrii
CGGCGGCGTCGGCCGCCTCGGCATCGGCCGCCTCGGCGCGCGCGGCGGCTTGCTCCAGGGCGAGCTCGGAAGGATCGCGTTTGACGAACACGCGCTTCTTGCGCACTTCGACCTGGATAGTGCGCGAACGGCCGGTGGCATCGGCCTGGCGGATTTCGGAGGTCTGGCGACGCGTCAAGGTGATCTTCTTGCCCTCGGTCGCGCCATGGGCGCGGCGCAGCGAGTCGAGCAGCTTCGCCTTGTCGCTGTCGGTAACCGCGTCGTCTACCGAGTTGAGGTCAACACCGGCCGAACGCAGCTGCTCGAGCAGCACGTTGGCTGGCATTTTCAGCTCGGTAGCGAACTGGGCGACAGTATTACTCGACATTAGGCTATCTTCCCTCTATATGCAGCAATTACAACAACGGTGAACAAGCGGTCCGGCCGAGTGTTCACCTGCCTCGGCACCTGCCTGGTTATTCTTCGTTGAACCAGTGGGCCCGGGCGCGCATGATCAGTTCGCTGGCTTGTTGTTCGTCGAGACCGGCGATTTCCGCCAGTTCGTCGGTGGCCAGCTCGGCCAGATCGTCGCGCGTCAGCACTTGCCGTTCGGCCAGCTTGGCCGCCAGTTCCGGCGTCATGCCTTCGAGCTCGAGCAGGTCCTGGGCGGTTTCAAGGCGCTCTTCCTGGGCGATGGCCTCGGTCAGGAGCGCATTGCGGGCACGGGCGCGCAGCTCGTTGATGGTGTCTTCGTCGAAAGCCTCGATTTCCAGCAGTTCCTGCATGGGCACATAGGCGATTTCTTCGAGACCGGTAAAGCCCTCGTCGATGAGGATGTCGGCGACTTCCTCGTCGACGTCGAGCTTGTTCATGAACGTGGTGCGCAGGCCGGCACGTTCGGTTTCCTGGCGGCTGAGGCTTTCTTCCGGCGTCATGATGTTGATCTGCCAGCCGGTAAGCTCGGAAGCCAGGCGCACGTTCTGGCCCTTGGCGCCAATGGCCTTGGGCAGGTTTTCTTCGTCGACCACCACGTCCATGGCATGCTTGTCTTCGTCGACCACGATGGACTCGACATTGGCGGGCGCCAGCGCGCCGATGACGAACTGGGCCGGGTCTTCGGACCAGAGCACGATATCGACCTGTTCGCCGCCCAGTTCGTTCCGCACCGCGGTCACGCGCGAACCGCGCATGCCCACGCAGGTGCCGATGGGATCGATGCGCTTATCGTAGGCGATGACGGCGATCTTGGCACGGACGCCGGGATCACGCGCGGCAGCCTTGATTTCCAGCAGGCCCTGTTCGATTTCGGGCACTTCATTTTCGAACAGCTGGCGGATGAATTCGGGTGACGTGCGCGACAGGATGACTTGCTGGCCACGCGCTGCGTGGTCGACCCGCAGCACGAAGGCGCGCAGGCGGTCGCCGACCCGGAAGTTTTCCTTCGGGATCATCTCGGAGCGCGGCAGGCGGGCTTCGATCTTGCCGGTTTCGACAATGATGTCGCCCTTGTCCATGCGCTTGATCGTGCCCGAGATGATGGTCTCGCCACGGTCGAGGAAATCGTTCAAGACCTGCTCGCGCTCGGCATCGCGGATTTTCTGCAGGATGGCCTGCTTGGCGGCCTGCGCGCCGATGCGGCCGAACTCGATGGGTTCGAGCGGCTCTTCGATATATTCGTCAACCTGGATGTTGGGCACGATCTCGAGCGCGTCGGACAGCATTTCCTGCTTGTCGGGCTCTTGCAGGCCGGCCTCGTCAGGCACCACCAGCCAGCGGCGGAAACCCTCGTGGCTGCCGGTTTCGCGATCGATGGAGACGCGGATGTCGGCGTCTTCCTTGAAACGCTTTTTCATGGCCGAAGCCAGCGCGCTTTCGAGCGCTCCGAAAACCACTTCGCGCGTGACATTCTTTTCACGCGCCAAGGCATCGACCAACAGAAGAATTTCGCGACTCATCGCTTTTTGCCCTTGAAATCCAGAACGGGATCCAGCTTTGCACGCTCGATGTCGGCGAGCGTGAAGTTCAATACCTGGATATCGTCCTTCTTTGCCTCAAATTCGAGACCGAATACGGCCTGCTGCGCACTGGCTGGGATATTGGCATCGGCATCGCCCGCTTCGGCGGGCGCGACCAGCGTGCCCGAGAACACCTTGCGCCCATCAATTGGCTGGCGCAGCTTGATCTCGACGCGCTCGCCCGCGAAGCGGCGGAATTCGGCATCGGTGCGCAGCGGGCGGTCGACGCCCGGCGAACCGACTTCGAGGCGCTTGTAGTCGATGTTCTCGACCTCGAACACGCGCGACAACTGGCGAGACACTTGCTCGCAGTCTTCGATGCGGACGCCGCCGGCCCTGTCGATGGTGACGCGCAACAAGCCCAGCGCGGCACGTTCGACGTCGACCAGTTCGACATCCATGCCGGCAAGCGCCTGTTGGGTCAATGCGTATATATCAGCCATACACTCAAAAAAAATGGGCTGCAAACCCAGCCCACCGTATTGTCCGGCCCCCGGCCTGCGTTGCGGCGCAACCTGCGCCTGGCAACACGGGACCGAGCCCGAACCCAAATATTGCGACCTTGATTTCCTGCCCGAAGGCAAGGCGGGCCGCCATGGGCGGCCAAGCCAGCCTGGCTGCGCCGCCATCGGGCAAACCTGCCTGCCCACTGCGGCGCTGCCTGGGCTGTACGGATACCGCCACACAGCACCCCGGCGCGCAAAAAAACGTATCCGCCTGGCGCGGCCAACTGCATGCCCTGCATGCCGACCTTCATCCAGGCGTACACGCGCGCCATGAAAACCAACAATTTTACCAGATAACCGGGAAAATTGCCTGCTACATCGCGGGTTTACAGCCAGCGGCACCAGGACGGTGCGCCGACCCCCTGGCCGGCTGGCCTCAACGGCCGCCACGCCCCCGGCCACCGCCCATGAAACCCAGGCGGGATTCATGCGCGGAAGCGCTCTTGGGCTGCCAGTCGTCGCCCCGCGCGCCGCTACGCTGGGAGCGCGGCTTGCCCGATTGGGATTGGGACTTGGCGCCCGAACGCGGACCCCGGGC
>NZ_JAJMLX010000403.1 GCF_020991325.1 Bordetella petrii
GCCATTCGGCGCCGCGGTCGGCGGCGCAGTAGCGCGCCGGCATGGCGGCCGCCGCCACGTTGTCCTGCAGCCAGGCCAGTTGCGCGCCGCTTTCCTGGAACGCGTCCAGCAGGGCCGAAAAGCGCGGCGAAATATCGGTAAAGCCCGCCAGCACCAGATGCCGCGCGGCGGGCAGCGCATGCTGTTGCAGGGCGGCCAGCACGCGCGCGTATCCCTGGTTGGCGTCTTCGGCGTCGATGCCGGCCAGGCGCTCGCGGTAGCGACGGCGCCAGCGCGAGAACCCCCGGTATTCGTCGGTGTCGGCGCCGGCGGGCACCTGCAGGTGCCATTCGTCCATCAAGGAATCGGCATCCATGCCCAGCGCGGCGGCCTGGGAGGTATCGAGCAGCACGCGGCCCGATTCTTCTTCGCCGATGGCATCGGCCCACACCATCTGGCTGGCGAAAGTGTCCAGCCGATATGCCGGCAGATCGGCGCCCGGCACGAAAGCCAGTTCGGCCGCGGCCTCGGCCAGCCAGGCATTCAGGGGCAGCACGCGAGGCAGTTCGCTGACTTGCCGTTCACGCCGCAAATGCCCCGCCAGGTCCAGCGTCAGGCGCCGCGCCAGGCGGTTGTTCACGGTAAGTACCAGCGTGTCAGCCGGGGGCAACTGGCCGGTTTGTTCCAGCGTGATGAGGGGGCGCGAATCTTGGGGCATAAAGGGCGGACCTGCAATCGCCGTAAGAATAACCGGCTTGCCGCGCCAGTGCCTGCGGGAAACGTGCGGGCAGGCCGCCCGCCGTCAAAACCCGCACATCGCTGCCAGGGTTTCCCAGTTCATCTGCAGTTCAGGCATGGTGTATCCCAGGAAGCCCAGCGCCAGCACCGCCGCCAGGGCGATGCCTCCGAGAATGCGCCAGGCGGTGCGGCGGGCCATGGCGTCAGGCCGCCTGCGGCAGCGGCTGCTGTTCCAGGGGCTGTTCGCGCACCGGCAGGCACAGGGCCGCGGCCACCACGGCCAGCACCACGCCGATCCACCACATCAGGTCGTAGTTGCCGGTAGTGGCGTACACGTACCCGCCCAGCCATACCCCGATGAAACTGCCCACCTGGTGGCCCAGGAATGCAATGCCCGACAGCGTGGCGGCATAGCGCAGGCCGTAAATCTGGCCGATCAGGCCCTGCGTCAGGGGCACGGTGCCCAGCCAGAACAGGCCCATCCATGCGGCGAAGACATACAGCACCCACGGCGACAGCGGCAGCGCCAGCAGCAACAGCATGCCGAAGGCGCGCAGCCCGTAGACCCCCGCCAGCAGCAGCTTCTTACTGTGGCGCCCCCCCAGCTTGCCGGCGTAGAAGGAACCCAGCACATTGAACAGGCCGATCAGGGCAATGGCGGTGGCGCCATGGCTGGCGTTCAGGCCGCCATCGACCACGAAGGCCGGCAAGTGCAGCGTAATGAATGCCGTGTGGAAGCCGCAGACGAAATAGCTGGCGTACAGGAAGTGGAACGAGGGATGCCGCATGGCCTGCCGCACCGCCGCCGCCAGCGATTGCCCGCCGGCATGGGCGCCCGGCTTGCCGCGCAGGAAATACGCCAGCGGCGCGCCGATGGCCACCAGCATCGACAAGGCCCACAGCGCGCCCGTCCAGTCGAAAGTGCCGATCAGCACTTGCCCCGACGGCACCACCAGGAACTGGCCCAGCGAGCCGCCCGCGCTGGCGATGCCCATGGCGGTGCTGCGGTAGGCGGGCGGCACCGAGCGCGCCACCACCGGCAGTATCACCGGAAAAGTCGTGCCCGCCTGCCCCAGGCCCACCAGCACGCCGGCCGTCAGGTACAGGCTGACTTCGTCGGTGGCGAAACGCGTGCCTATCATGCCAGCCATGTACAGCAAGGCGCCCAGCACCACCGTGCGACCGGACCCGTAGCGGTCGGCCAGCATGCCCATCAGGATACAGGCCGCGCCCCACACCAGGTTCTGCAGGGCAAAGGCCATGGAGAACACATCGCGCCCCCAGCCGTGGGCCAGCCCCATGGGCTGCATGAACAGCCCGAACGTGGCCCGCACGCCCATCGCAAGCAGCACGACCAGCGTACCCAGATAGACGGTACGCAGTGAAAGGGTTTGAGATTGGGACATCCTGGCCTGCCTGGCGGTTGTATCGTTGTTGGCCACCCCTGCTCCTGGGGCGGTTCGCGTGTCGCGGAACAACAGCATCATATACAAACGCCGGCTGCGTATAAGGGGAGACCCTGATTACCGTAGGGTGTGCGGCGGGCCGGGCCCGGCAGTTCCGCGGATGCTAGAATTCGGCACTTGCAAGGTTTGCCCAAAGCGCGCAATACGCTTTGTTATCAAACACTTACAGTGTTCTATACCGCTCGCCGTAGTTAAATGGATATAACCGGCCCCTCCTAAGGGTCAATTGGTGGTTCGATTCCACCCGGCGAGGCCACCGGCCGCCCATCCCACATTGTTGCAATCGCGTGCTTGCCCCACAGTTGAAAAAACTGTTTAAATTGTGCACGTAAGTCTATAATTCATCTGCATTTTCCCGGCTCCGCTACAGCCACACACGGCCTGCTCCTGGTCGCGCGCCTATTTGCCCTGTCATTGTTATGGTTTTTTCCTGGAAACGCGCCGCTGCGGCCATCCTGGTGCCTTTGGCCCTGGCGCTAGGCGCGCTGCTGCCCGGCACGGCCCAGGCCAAGTCCGACCCCTGCAAGACCAGCGCAAAATCGGCCGCCTGCAAGGCCGCCAAGGCCAAAGCGGCCAAGAAGCCCAGCGCTCAGTCCGCCAAGAAAACCGCCAGCAAGGCCACGGCCAAGGCCAGCGCCAAGAAAACCGCCAGCAAAAAGGCGACGGCCAAGAAATCCAGTTCCAGGAAAAGCGCCAGCAAGAAAACCACGGCCAGGAAAACCGTGGTGGCGTCCAAGAGCAAATCGCGCAAAAGCACCATCGTCCATCGCCAGCGCGGCAAGGCCAAGGCGCGCGCGGTGGCCAGCGCGGCGGCGCTGCCGGCGG
>NZ_JAJMLX010000404.1 GCF_020991325.1 Bordetella petrii
TCGGCCATGACGCGCGCGGCGCCATCCAGTACCGGCGCCTGCAGCAGCGACGCGGCCGTGGCCACCACCAGGGCGGTCTTGAAGGCGCAGCGTTCGCCGTCGTCGAGCGGGCGGCGCAGGGCCTGCAGCGCCGTCACCCCCAGTATCAGGAAAGCGGCGGCCAGGGCCGACCACAGCGCCATCAGCCCCAGGTTCCAGCCCATGGACGGATTGAAGATGACGGCATACCAGTCGTACACCTGGTAGCGGGCGTCGATCAGGGTGGCGCCGGCGGGCGTCTGCACCCACGATTGCAGGGCCAGCACCCAGAACAGCGCTGCCCCCTGCCCCACCGCCACCATGAACACCGCCAGCGTATGGGCCGCGTCGGACACCCGCCGCTGGCCGAACAGCATCACCCCCAGGAAGCAGGATTTCAGGATGAACACCGACAGCACGCCAAACCCGATGAGCGGGCCGGCCACATTGCCGATTTTGTCCATCAGGCCCGGCCACAGGCTGCCCATCTGGATGAGCGCGGGCAGCGCGGACGCCAGCGTCACCACGAAAGACAGGGCGAAAATGCGCACCCAGAACCGGTAGGCGGCCGTCCAGCCCGGCTGGCCGGTTCTGTGGGCCCGGACCTTGAAGAACAGCAGCAGCCAGGCCAGGGCCAGGGCCAGGGCCATGAACACGGCCAGGAAGCTGAGGCTGGCGGTGAACTGCGCACGCGCCAATAATAGGGGGACGATATCCATGATGGCCGGTAGTGTAGAGCCTGTTTCCGCACCGTGGGGAAAGCGAATAAAACAGGTCCCCGTGCGGACGTGGCAAAATTGACGCTTTGCCGCTGCCTTTACCCCATCCTCCAGCATGACCATCGCCCCGACGACGCCTGCCGCTACCAATTTCCTGCGCAATATCATCGAAGATGACCTGCAGGCCGACCGATTCCAGGGCAAGCGCTGGGCGGGCGCCCCCGGCCCGGCGTCCGTACAGTCGCAGGGCGCCCCCGATCCGGCGCGCATCCGCACCCGCTTCCCGCCCGAGCCCAACGGCTACTTGCACATCGGCCATGCCAAGAGCATCTGTGTGAATTTCGGCCTGGCGCGCGACTACGGCGGCGTGTGCCACCTGCGCTTCGACGACACCAACCCGGAAAAAGAAGACCAGGAATACGTGGACGCCATCATCGATGCCGTGCACTGGCTGGGCTTCGACTGGAAGGCCGACGGCAACGAGAACCTGTATTTCGCCAGCGACTACTTCGGCTTCATGTACGAGTTCGCCCAGGCGCTGGCCGAGGCCGGCTACGCCTACGTCGACGAACAATCGCCCGAGCAGATCCGCCAGAACCGCGGCACCCTGACCGAACCGGGCGTGAACTCGCCCTGGCGCGACCGCCCGGCGGCCGAATCGCTGGCCCTGCTGGCCGAAATGCGCGACGGCAAGCATCCCGACGGCAGCCTGGTGCTGCGCGCCAAGATCGACATGGGATCGCCCAACATCAACCTGCGCGACCCGGTCATGTACCGGGTGCGCCACGCCAGCCACCACCGCACCGGCGACCAATGGTGCATCTATCCCATGTACAGCTGGGCGCACCCGGTGGAAGACGCCCTGGAAGGCATCACCCACAGCATCTGCACGCTGGAATTCGAAGACCAGCGCCCGTTCTACGACTGGATCCTGGCCCGGCTGGCCGAACTGGGCAAGCTGGCCCGGCCGCTGCCGCGCCAGTACGAATTCGCGCGCCTGAACCTCAGCTACGTGGTTACCAGCAAGCGCAAGCTGTTGCAACTGGTGCGCGAAGGCCATGTCGACGGCTGGGACGACCCCCGCATGCCCACCCTGTTCGGCCTGCGCCGGCGCGGCTACACGGCCTCGGCCATCCGGCTGTTCTGCGACCGCACTGCGGTGTCCAAGTCCGATTCGCGCATCGACTACAGCCTGCTCGAACAGGCCGTGCGCGACGACCTCGACCCCCGCGCGCCGCGTTCCGTGGCCGTGCTGGACCCGCTGAGGCTGGTCATCACCAATTACCCGGCCGGCCAGGAAGAGGCCTGCTCGGCGCCGCGCAACCCGCACGACCCGGCGGCCGGCAAGCGCGAATTCCCGTTTTCGCGCGAACTCTGGATCGAACGCGACGATTTCCGCGAAGAAGCTCCCAAGAAGTACTTCCGCCTGTTCCCCGGCAACATGGTGCGGCTGAAGTACGGCTACGTGGTGCGCTGTACCGGTTTCACCAAAGACGACACGGGCCGCATTACCGAGGTACAGGCCGAATACCTGCCCGACACCAAAAGCGGCACCCCCGGCGCCGACAGCGTCAAGGTCAAGGGCAATATCACCTGGGTCAGCGCGGCGCACGCCATTCCCGCCCGCGTGCACCTGTACGACCGCCTGTTCTCCGACCCGCATCCCGATGCCGGCGACAAAGACTTCCTGGCCTGCCTGAACCCCGATTCGCGCCATACCGTCGACGCCTGGCTCGAACCCAATACGGTGGCCGAACCGGGGGCCAGCTGGCAGTTCGAGCGGCTGGGCTACTTCACCGTGGACAGCAAAGACTCCACTCCCGAGGCGCCGGTGCTCAACCGCATCGTCACGCTGCGCGATTCCTGGGCCACGGCCTGATTCCTGTTTGCCCATGACTACCGATTCCCTCGCCCTGGATTTCAAGAGCGCCACGCTGTATGCCATTCGCGTGGTGCTGCACAGCGCCGATCTCGCCCGCCTGTCCGCCGCGCTGGACCAACGCATGGCCGACGCGGGCAGCTTCTTTGAAAACGAACCCGTGGTGGTCGACGCCAGCCGGGTGGAAGACCCCATCGACTGGCCGGCCCTGCTGCAAGCGCTGCGCGGGCACAATCTGCCCCCCATTGGCGTGGTGGCCCAGGGCGCCAACCTGAAGGCTGCCCCAGGTCGCGGCTCATGTGGTCCGCCACTGCCCGGGCGATCTGGTCGGTGGTGGCGCCCGGAGCATAGGG
>NZ_JAJMLX010000405.1 GCF_020991325.1 Bordetella petrii
AGGTGCGACATGCCCTCGTCCAGGCGGTCCACCATCACCAGCATCGGCGTGTTGGTGGTCAGCGCCAGGTAGGAGAACGTCGACAGCGCGAACGAGAACGCGATCGGCACGCCCGCGAACACGGTGGCGGCGACGATGCCGACGAAGAAGATCACCAGGTTGAGCTTGCCCAGCCCCGTGAACAGCGGCTGCGCCAGCCAGAACGCCGCGACCATCGCCGCCGCGCCAGCCAGCGCCAGCAGCAGGCACGCCGGCAGCACGGCCAGGCGCCGGGAATGGGTGGATATTGCGGTATGCGCCATGGCTTCAGTCCAGCGTGCGTCGATAGAATTTCACGGCCAGCGCCATCACCGCCATGGTGAACAGCAGCAGCGGCCACACATGCGGCCACAGGTCGGCCCAGCCGTTGCCCTTGAGCAGGATGCCGCGGATCAGGCGGTTGAAATAAGTCAGGGGCAGCAGGTTGCCGATGTGCTGCGCCCATACGGGCATGCCCTTGAATGGAAACATGAACCCCGACAGCAGGATGTTGGGCAGGAAATAGAACATGGTGAGCTGCATGGCCTGCAACTGGTTCTGCGCCAGCGAGGACAGCGTGATGCCCACCGTAAGGTTGGCCGCCACGAACAGCAGCGCCGCCAGGTACACCGCCAGCAGGCTGCCCATGAACGGCACATGGAACACGTAGCGGGCCGCCAGCAGAATGATGGTGGCCTGTAGCAGGCCGATGATGATGTAGGGCACGATCTTGCCCGTCATGACTTCCAGCGGCCGCACCGGGGTGGCCAGCAGGTTTTCCATGGTGCCGCGCTCGCGCTCGCGCGTCATGGCCAGCCCAGTCATCATCACCAGGGTCATGCTCAGGATAACGCCCATCAGGCCGGGCACGGTGTTGTATTGCGATACCTGTTCTTCGTTGTACAAGCGGTGCACGCGCACTTCAAAGGGGGGCCGGCCGCCCGCCAGGTGGGCGAGCGGGCCGGTCAGGTCGCGGCGGGCAACGGTCTGGCTCAGTTGCGCGGCCGCGCCCACCGCCAGGCCGGTGGCGGTGGGGTCGGTGGCATCGGCCTCGATCAGCAGCGCCGGCCGTTCGCCGCGCAGCAGGCTGCGCGTGAAATCCGGCGGAATGGTCAGCACGAACAGTACGCGGCCTTGCGCCAGCGCGGCGCGGCCGGCTTCTTCATTGGGCAGTTCCTCGACGATGTCGAAGTAGTCGGATGTCTTCATCGCCGCCACGAAGCTGCGCGTGAACTCGCTGTGGTCGGACACGATCACCGCGGTGGGCATCTGCTTGGGATCGGTATTGATGGCATAGCCGAACAGCGCCAGTTCCATGATGGGAATGCCGATGATCATGGCGAACGTGATGCGGTCGCGCCGCAGCTGCAGGAATTCCTTCAGCACCATGCTCCACCAGCGCGTCCACGAGAAGCGTTTTTCGCGGGCCGTCATGGCTTCTTGCCCCCGTAGTTGTCGGTGGAGCGGTTCATCAGGTAAATGAACACGTCTTCCAGGCTGGTGTCCACCGGTTCAAGGCGCAGTTCGGTGCCCTGCACGGCCTGGCGCAAAGTCTGTTCCAGTTGGGTATGGTCCTTGCCGCTGACGTGCAGCGACGAGCCGAATGCCACGGTTTGTTCCACAGCCGGGCGGTCGCGCAACTTCTGTCCCAGGGTGACCAGGTTGTGCCCATGTATGGCCCAGGTGGACAACCCCTGTTCGGCCGTGACGCTTTCGGCCGTGCCTTGCGTCAGCAGGCGGCCATAGGCCAGATAGGCCAGCTTGTGGCAGCGTTCGGCCTCGTCCATGTAATGCGTGCTGACCAGCACCGAAATGCCGCGCGCGGCCAGGGTGTGCAGTTCTTCCCAGAAGTCGCGCCGCGCGGTGGGGTCGACGCCGGCGGTAGGCTCGTCCAGCAGCAGCAGCTGCGGCCGGTGCAGCAGGCATGCGGCCAGCGCCAGGCGTTGCTTCCAGCCCCCCGACAAGGCGCCGGTCAATTGGTTGGCGCGGCTTTCCAGGCCCAGGTCGTGCAGCGCTTCGTCCACCACCTGGCGGCGGTTGGGCATGTCGTACATGCGTGCGACGAAATCCAGGTTCTCGCGGATGGTCAGGTCTTCCCAGTACGAGAACTTCTGCGTCATGTAGCCCACGTGGCGCTTGATGTCGGCGCTCTGGGTCAGGATGTCGTAGCCCAGGCAGGTGCCACTGCCCGAATCGGGCGTCAGCAGGCCGCACATCAGGCGTATGCAGGTGGTCTTGCCGCTGCCGTTGGGGCCCAGGAAACCATAGATCTCGCCGCGGCGCACCTGCAGCGACACGTCGTTCACCACGTGCTTGTCGCCGAACTGCTTGTGCAGGCCGCGCACGTCGATCACCAGGTCGGAGTCGGGCTGGCTCATGGCTGCGCGACCTCTACCGGTTGGCCGGGGTGCAGGCGGGCGGCGTCTTGCGGCCCGGGGTGCGCCTCGACCATGTAGACCAGCTTGCTGCGGCTGTTGCGGCTGTAGATGACCGGCGGCGTGTATTCGGCTTCCTGCGACACATAACTGATGCGGGCCGGGATGGGGCCGCCGCAGGCATCGCAGCTGACCGTGACGGGGTCTCCCACATGCAGCGCGCCCAGCGCGGCCTGGGGCACGAAAAAGCGCAGCTTGATATTGCCGGGCGGCAGCATGCGCACCACGGGGCTGCCCGCGGCCACCCATTCGCCGGGCCGGAACAGGGTGTCGAAGACGCGCCCATCCTGGGCGGCCGCCACCTGTTTCTGTGCCAGCGTCCAGTCGGCCCGGGCCAGGGCCGCGCGGGCCACTTCCACCTGGGCCTGCTGCGCGTCCATTTGCTGCGCGCGGCCGGGCAGTGCGGATACTTCCAGCTGGGCCTGCAGTTCACGCACCCGCGCCGCGCCGGACCGCGCCTGCGCCCGGCTGTCGTCCAACTGGGCGCGGGCGATGCC
>NZ_JAJMLX010000406.1 GCF_020991325.1 Bordetella petrii
CGACACAGTGCTGCGCGGCTTCCAGGAAGTGGCCGACGCGCTGCGCGCGCTGCAAACCGATGCCGATGCGCTGCAGGCGCGCGCGCTGGCCGAACGGCAGGCGCAGGCCGCCTACGACATCACGGCGCGGCAGTACCAGGTGGGCGGGGTCAGCCAGCTGGCCCTGCTGGACGCCCAACGCGAACAACTGCGCGTGCGGGCGGATCGCATCCAGGCGCAGTCCGACCGCTACGCCGACACCGCCGCCCTGCTGCAGGCCCTGGGCGGCGGCTGGTGGAACGAAGAGCCGGACGGCGTATCATCCTCCCATTCGCCATCACGCTGATCCGCCCGTCATGGATGTCTTCCTGCAACTGCAAGCCCTGCTCACTGAAAACCGGATTTCCTATCGCCTGCTGCGCCACGAGCCCTCCGGCAAGTCCGAAGAAGTCGCCGTCATCCGTGGCACCGCCGTCAGCCAGGGGACCAAGGCCCTGGTATGCCGCGTGAAAATCACCTCGAACCAGCGCAAGCACGTACTGGCGGTATTCCCGGCCGACAGGCAGGCCGACCTGGCCGCCATCGCCCTGGCCGCCGGCGGCAAGAAAGCATCGCTGGCTTCGCACGAGCAGGCGCGCGAACTCACGGGCTGTGAAATCGGCGCCATTCCCCCTTTTTCATTCAACCAGGAACTGTCGCTGCTGGCAGACCCCACGCTGCGCGAACGGCACCCCGAAATCGTCTTCAATGCCGGCCGGCTGGATGCGTCCATTGTCATGGGCACCGAAGACTACTTCCGCCTGGCGCAGCCCCTGCAGGCGCCGTTCGTGCACGCCTGAACGGATAACACCATGTGCCTTGCCGTCCTGGCCCTGCATCGCCTGCCCGGCGTACCGGTGCTGATAGCCGCCAACCGCGATGAGTTCCATGCCCGCCCCACCCAACCCGCTTCCGCGTGGCCGGGCCGGCCCGCCATCTACGCCGGGCGCGACCTGCGCGCGGGCGGCACCTGGATGGGAGCGGACGAGCGTGGCCGCTACGCTATCGTCACGAATTTCCGCGACCCGCTGCACTTGCTGGCCGATGCACCCTCGCGCGGCGCGCTGGTGGAAGACTATCTGCGCGGCGATACCGAACCGGGCGACTACCTGGCCGCCGTGCATGCACGCGGCGCCTTGTACAACGGCTTCAACCTGATCGTGGGCGATGTCCGCACGGCATGGTATGCCAGCAACCGCGACGGCGGGCCCCGGGCCCTGCCGCCCGGCATCTATGCCGTGTCGAATCACCTGCTGGACACCCCCTGGCCCAAGCTGGCGCGCACCAAGGCCGCGTTCGAGCGCGTGCTGGATCGCGCGCCGCAACCCGACCTGCCCGCCCTGTACGACACGTTGCGCGACGGCACACCGGCCGACGACGCCAGCCTGCCCGACACCGGCATCGGCCTGGAACGCGAACGCCTGCTCAGCAGCCCGTTCATCGTCAGCCCCGATTACGGCACGCGCGGCTCCACGGTGCTGGCCCTGCATACCAACGGGCACGGCGAACTGCACGAGCGCCGCTTCGGGCCCGATGGCCTGCCCATGGGCGACAGCGACCTGGAATTCCGCTGGCAGGCATGAAGATTGCAGCGGTGGCGAACTTCGCCATCGCGATCTACTCTAAAGCCCATGTCCCGGCAGCCCAGGCCCGCCGTCCTGGCTACGGCCTCTTGCCGGGTTTTCCAGGAGCACGCCCATGAACAAACGCCATGAACGTTCCCGCATGGCCACGGCATTGGCCGCCTGCACCCTGGCGCTGGCCGTCGGCACCGTGGCCGCGCAAACCACGTCCGCCCTGCCCCCGGTGCAGCAGCAGGGCCAGGTCCAGTACATTTCCGGCGGCTTCGGCCAGGATGAGTCCGAAGCCATGAAGGCCGCCAGCAGCAGCTATCCCCTGGTGCTGACTTTCGCCGCCAAAGAAGGCGGCGCTTATCTGGCCGACGTACACGTCACCATTACCGACGCGCAAGGCCAGGCGGTGCTGGACACCACGGCCAAGGGGCCTTATCTGCTGGTCAAGTTGGCGGCCGGCCAGTACAAGATATCGGCCAGCCTGAAGGGCAACGAACAAACCCGCCAGGTGCAGGTAAGCGACCAGGGGACGCGGCGCGAGATGTTCACCTGGAGCACCTGAGGGTGCGGATGTCTGTCGCGGGCGCCCGGCTGGGTGCCTGGCTCGGGAGATGCCAGGCATCGTCATGCGCTACGAAGGCCTCAGTTGAACGGTTTCTGGCACCCTCGCGGAAGCCAGAAACCCGTGAACACCCGTGATCGCTCGTTTGCCGCGGCTTTTCACGCCGACGCGAACAAAATGATGATGTTCACCACCACCGCCAGCGCCCATACCAATGAACGCAGGGTGCCCATGCCGGCCATGTACAGGCCGGCGTAGGTCACGCGCAGTACCAGCCACACGGCGGCCAGGCCGGCCAGCTGCATGACGTCGGCGCCGTTATGCAAGGCCAGCAGCACGGCCGCGAAAAAAAATGGCAAGGCCTCGAAGGCGTTGGCCTGGGCGGCGTTGGCCCGGGCGCGCCAGCCCTGCTGATGCGCCAGCCAGGCGCGCGGCTCGTTGTTGTCGAATCCGCGGCCGCCGGCCTTGGCGGCCAGCGCAGTCAGGGCCGGCAGCAGGGCCGCCACCAGCAACAGGCAAGTCAGGATCGTCATAGTCGTCTCGTCGCGGCGCGGGAATGCGCCCGCCCACTGTAAACCAGGGCGTGGCGGCTCGCGACGTTTCGGGTACGCTTGCCGCTTCCTCGTCGCATTGCCGCCACCATGCCGTTATCCATGATCGCGCTGTTCCCCTGGCTTGCCTTGTGCGCAGCGGCCGCGCTGTTGTGGCCGGCACCCACCCGCCCCTATGCGCTGGCGCCGCTGGCGGCGGGCTATGCCTGGGCCTGGTGGCACGGCGCGCTGGACCC
>NZ_JAJMLX010000407.1 GCF_020991325.1 Bordetella petrii
TGGCGGCCTGCCACGCGCGCGCGGCGCGGCCCGAAGACACCGACTGGCAGCAGATCGTGGGCCTGTACGATGCCCTGGCGCAAGTGGCGCCATCGCCCGTGGTAGAGCTGAACCGCGCGGTGGCGGTGGGCATGGCCTACGGGCCGCAAGCCGGACTGGCCCTGGCGGACGCCCTGGTGGCCGATCCCGTCCTGGCGGGATACCACCTGCTGCCCAGCGTGCGGGCCGACTTCCTGGCACGCCTGGGCCGCCGCGAGGAAGCCAGCGCGGAATTCCAGCGCGCCGCCGGCATGGCGCGCAACGCGCGCGAACGCGAATACCTGCTGTCTCGGGCGCGCGCGCTGAATTCCTGATCCCCCTTGAAACGCCCGGTAACCTGGCTTCCCGGGCCATGACACATGCGCAAACATCGCAAAGCTTGAACCGCGGCGCCCCCCCTTGTCATCATCGGGTTGTACGTTTCAACCTGAACAAGGAGGCTTCATGCTGCGTTCGACCCCCGCTTTTTTTGCCGCTGCCGTACTGGCCGCGAGCCTGGCGCCCGCCGCCGCCATGGCGCAAGCCGCGCCCGCCGCGCAGCCCCCTGCCCAGATGCAGCCGGCCATCAAGCCGTCTGATGCACAGCTGCAGAAATTTGCCACGGCCTCGCAAAAGGTGGCCATGGTGGCCGACGAATACCGCCCCAAGCTGCAAGCGGCCAAGGACGACACGGCGCGCGAGCAGGTTTACCGCGAAGCCGACGAAAAAATGGTGCGCATGGTCAACGCCGACGGCCTGACCGTCGACGAGTTCAACGGCATCGGCCAGGCCATCGAGCAAGATCCGCAATTGCGCCAACGCGTGATCGAGATGGCCAAGAAGAACCCGCCGCCCGCCGGCGCCGCGCCGCGCTGATCGGCCCCGGGGGCGGGCCGATCAGCGCGCCCCCGCAGCCTGGTTCACTACTACGCCGCCTGGCCCAGCCTGGCGGCGTAGTCTTGTTCCAGCACGCTGTACATCGTCCAGAACGGCGTGGGCGTGCGGCCCTCCAGTTTGTCGGCCAGTACAGCCAGGTGGGTATGCCAGCCGGCCGATACACTGAGCCGGGTGTCGGCGCGCACCAGCCTGCGATGCGTCAGCACCAGGCGCACCAGGTCGCCTTGCGGCGCAAGTTCGAAGGTGACTTCGGACAGTTCTTCATGTTTGCCGCCCCAACTGATGGCCAGCAAGCGGGGCGGCTCGCAGCGCAGCAAGGTGTGCTGCGTGGCGATGGCACCTTCATAGGCGCGGAATTTCTCGGGCACGGGGTCGCTGCCCGGCGCCACCCCGCTGTTGTCGAAGCGCAATTCGAAGCCGGCGCCGGGCTGGGCCGGAAGGTCTCCGGCGGCCAGCCATAGCGCGCGCTTGTCGGAATCCGCCAGCCAGGCCCACACGCGCTCTATCGGCCCCGGCAGCAGGCGCACGAACTGCAGCGCCCCGGACTCTACCGGTTCTGCGTAGCCTTTGCGGTAAGACGAAACGGATGTAGCAGCATGACTCATGGTTGCGGTCCTTGGGTGGAAGTTGTGGAAAGCCGCGCCTCGGCGTCCGCTTCGGCTTGCAGCAGGGCTTGCAATGCGTCCAGCCTGCCCGTCCAGAAACGTTCGTAGTCGCGCAGCCATGCATGGGCCTGTGCCAGCGGGCCGGCCTCGATGCGGCACAAGTGCTGCCTGCCCTGCACGCGCCGCCTGACCAGCCCCGCCCCTTCCAGCACCTTCACGTGCTTGGATGCCGCCGCGAATGACATCTGGAAAGGCGCGGCCAGTTCGCCGACGGGGCGTTCGCCATGGCGCAGCGCCTGCAGCATGGCGCGGCGCGTGGGGTCGGCCAGGGCGTGGAAGACGCGGTCCAGGTAGGGGGTTTGATATTCAACCATTTGGTTATATTAATTCCGGCATCGAGAACATTCAACTTTATGGTTGAATATTTTTTGTAACCTCGCTTCCCGCAAACCGCCCTTTTTCCCGCCGTTCTCCGCCGATTGCCGGGCGCCATGCCTTTCTAGAATGCCCTGTTCGCACCGGATCTACGCGCAAGGCACTGTTCATGAACCTTTCCACCCTCATCGGCATCGTGGTCGCCATATTCACGCTGGCCGCCGCCCTGGTCATGTCCGCCACCGACCCTGCCCTGTACGTCAACCTGCCCGGGCTGATCGTGGTGCTGGGGGGCACGTGCGCGGCGCTGTTCATCAGCTACCCCTTGCGCGAAGTGGCGCGCGTGTTCGCCCTGGTGCGCACCGTGTTCCGCAGCGAGCGCATCGATTCGCGCCGCGACATCGACGAACTGGCCGCCATGGCGCAGTTGTGGATGAACAACGATGTGCGCAAAGTGGAAGACGCGCTGCAGAAAGTCTCGAACCCGTTCCTGCGTACCGGCGTCCAGCTGGTCATCGACCATACCCCCGAAGACCAGATCATCGAATTGCTGCAATGGCGCATCGCGCGCCTGCGCGCGCGCGAACACGCCGAAGCGCAGATGTTCCGCATCATGGCCGGCTTTGCGCCGGCCTTCGGCATGCTGGGCACCCTGGTGGGCCTGATCAACCTGATGTCCATCCTGGGCAGCGGCGACATGGTGCTGATCGGCCAGCAACTGGCCGTGGCCCTGATGACCACCTTCTACGGCATTCTGCTGGCCAACCTGGTGTGCAAGCCCATCGCCGTGAAGCTGGAACGCCGCACGGAGCAACGCCTGATGGTCATGAACATGGTGCTGCAGGGCATTGCCATGATGTGCGCGCGGCGCGGGCCGGCCGTGGTCCGTGAAACCCTGAACTCGTTCATGATGCACATCGAAGACGAGGTCTACGACGGCGGCCAGGATGCCGCCGGCCAGGCGGCTGCCAAAGCCGCGCCCAGCCCCAGGCCCGCGCCATCCAAACCCGCCAAGCCCGCGTCCGCGGCCCTGGCCC
>NZ_JAJMLX010000408.1 GCF_020991325.1 Bordetella petrii
CCGACGCGGGCGTGGTGTGGATCAGAACGACGCCGTGATGGAGCACCGCCCGCGGGCGGGGCGCGCCGGCCGTCAGGCGAAATGCGCCTTCAGGTCTTCCAGGCCGCCGATCAGGGCGCCGTTGATGAACACCTGCGGGGCCGTGCCCTTGCCGGATACCGCGCCGATGACCCGGCCGCGCACCTTGTGCTCGAGCGGAATCTCGATGGCGTCGTAGCCCTTGTCGGCCAGCAAGGCCTTGGCTTCCACGCAGAACGGGCAGCCGGGCTTGGAAAACACCACCACCTGGTCGGGCTTCTTGGCCTGCGGCGCCATGAACTGCAGCATGGTGTCGGCGTCCGACACTTCGAAGGGATCGCCCTCTTTTTGCGGTTCGACGAACATTTTCTCGACCACGCCGTCTTTCACCAGCATGGAATAACGCCAGCTGCGCTTGCCGAAACCCAGGTCGCGCTTGTCCACCAGCATGCCCATGCCTTCGGTGAAATCGCCATTGCCATCAGGCAGCAGCGTGATGTTGGCCGATTCCTGGTCTTTCGCCCATTCGTTCATGACGAAGGTGTCGTTGACCGACACGCACACAATGGCGTCTACGCCTGCATTGAAGAACGCGGGCGCCAATTCGTTGTAGCGCGGCAGGTGGGTGGACGAGCAAGTGGGCGTGAACGCCCCAGGCAGGGAAAAGACCACCACGGTCTTGTTCTTGAACAGGTCGTCGGTGGATACCTGCTTCCAGTCATTGCCCTGGCGGACGGGGAAGGTCACGTTGGGGACCCGTTGGCCTTCGCGGTTCTGCAGCATTCATCATCTCCTGATTGGTGAAAAGATGGCCTTGCGACCATGGAAGAATGATAAATACACACTATCAATATATCAAATTTAATTATTCAATTCTATTGATAAAGAAAACCAATGGGCCCCTATTAAGCCTTAGGACATCATGCCACGGCTCGCGGCTCGTAGCCGGCCTGGACGATGGCCGCCTGCACGGCTTCGGCCTGGGCTGCCCCCTGGACGGTGACCAGGTGCCGGGCCAGGTCAACCGTGACCTGGGCGCCGGGAACGGCCTGGTGTACGGCCCGCGTGATGGTGCTGACACAATGGCCGCAGGTCATGTCGGGAACGCTGAACTGGATAGACATAGAGGCTCCTGTAGGAAAACGTCCGCTCGATGGCGGCGGTGCAGGCAATGTAAACCTTCCAATGATGTCAAAGTCAAGCCTATAATTGAGGCTTGACCTTCCCATCATGGTAAGGATGACACTTGATCTGTCACCTCTTGCCGGAGTTCTTTTTATGTCTACCCTGTCCGCCACCCAGGCCGAATTGGCCATCGAGGGCATGACGTGCGCGTCATGCGTCAAGCGCGTCGAGAAAGCCCTGTCGGCCGTTGATGGCGTCAGCCAGGCCAGCGTCAACCTGGCCACCGAACGGGCCCGTGTCGATTACGACCCCGCCGCTACCGATACCGGCGCCCTGGTGGCCGCCGTCGCCCGCATGGGCTATGCGGCTCATCCCATCGCCGCCCAGGACGGCCACGAGGAACGCCAGGCGCAGGCCCGCGCCGGGGAAGCCAGCGCCCTGCGCCGCGCCTTCTTCATTGCCCTGGCGCTGACCCTGCCGGTTTTCGCACTGGAAATGGGCTCGCACGCCATTCCGGCCGTACATCATTGGGTATTGGATACCTTGGGCACGCGCAACAGCTGGCTGCTGCAATTCGCCCTGACCACCGCCGTGCTGGCCTGGCCGGGCCGCGTGTTCTTCACCAAGGGCCTGCAGGCACTGTGGCGGCGCGCGCCCGAGATGAATTCGCTGGTTGCCCTGGGCGCCGGCGCGGCATGGGCGTATTCGTCCGTGGCAACTTTCGCGCCGCAGTGGCTGCCCGACAACGCGCGGCATGTGTACTTCGAGGCCGCCGCCGTCATTGTCACGCTGATCCTGCTGGGCCGCATGCTGGAAGCCCGGGCCAAGGGCCGCACCGGCGCGGCCATCAAGCGCCTGATCGGCCTGCAACCCCGCACCGCCCGTGTGCTGCGCGACGGCCAGGCCCAGGACGTACCCATCGACCAGGTGCGGCGCGGCGAACATGTGGTGGTGCGCCCGGGAGAAAAAATCCCTATCGACGGCGAGATCGTCGAAGGCGGCTCGTTCATCGATGAATCCATGCTCACGGGCGAACCGATGCCCGTGGAAAAAACCGTGGGCGCCACCGCGACCGGCGGTACCCTGAACACGTCGGGCAGCTTCACGCTGCGCGTGACCCACACCGGCGCAGACACCATGCTGGCGCGCATCATCCGCATGGTGGAAACCGCCCAGGGCGCGCGCCTGCCCATCCAGGCCCTGGTGGACCAGGTGACTGCCTGGTTCGTGCCGGCCGTCATCGCGGCCGCGCTGCTGACCTTCGGCGCCTGGCTGGCCTGGGGGCCAGCCCCCGCCCTGCCCTATGCCCTGGTCAACGCGGTAGCCGTCCTGATCATCGCCTGCCCGTGCGCCATGGGGCTGGCCACCCCCACCTCGATCATGGTGGGCACTGGCCGCGCCGCCGAACTGGGCGTGCTGTTCCGCCAGGGCGATGCCCTGCAATCGTTGCGCGATGTCGGCATCGTGGCCTTCGACAAGACCGGCACGCTGACGCTGGGCAAGCCCGCCCTGACCGACCTGCAGGCCGCGCCCGGTTTCGACGGCGACCAGGTCCTGGCCTGGCTGGCAGACCGTGAGGGCTGCCGGGTTCTTCGTCTGTCGTACCACCCGGACAACGAGGTGGCCGGGCGTCTGTACACCTCGCTGGGGTTCCGGCCAACGGCCGTCGAGGGGGACGAGATCGTTGTCGAGCTGTCCGCGTCGGCGGTCACCGCGACGGCGTGACGCGCTCC
>NZ_JAJMLX010000409.1 GCF_020991325.1 Bordetella petrii
GTGATCCACGTCACGGCCCGGCCAACCCGCAGATTCAGCGCGTCTATGCCGCGCGATAAGGCGAGTAATGCTTTCATTAAGTTTCCCTTGGGGGTGTCATTGATTGGGGTTTCTCTGTGGTCTTCAGGGGGAGAGCATGTTTCTGTTTCGGTGCCAGACACACAAGGTGTCTGGCACCCATGGCACTGCCTTGGCCTCCGTGGCGGGTTTTCGCGGGCCCTGCCGGGTGTCTGGCTCCCGCCAGGGTGCCAGACACCGTCCGGCTGAGACTGCCCTGGCGCACAACGGCGTCAGGCACCGCCAGCGGCCATGACCCTGGCGCCATCAATGCCCGGCATCATGGCGGCGCCAGGGGGTGGCCTTGCGTTCCACCCAGGCCAGCAGCCCGAACAGCGCCATGCCCATCAGCGCCAGCACGAACAGCGCGCCGAACACGCGCACCGTGTCGAAGGTGCCCTGCGCGCTCATGATGACGTAGCCCAGCCCGCGCTGCGACGACACGAACTCGCCCACGATGGCACCCACCAGCGCCAGCGAAATGGCCACTTTCATGCCGGTGACGATGGACGGCAAGGCGGCCGGCAGGCGCACCTTGAAAAAGAAGTCCCGCCGCGAGCCCTTCAACACCCGCCCCAGATCCAGCACATCCTGCGGCACCGACTTCAGGCCGTGCACGGTATCGACCACGATGGCGAACACCGCGATCAGGAACGCGATGGCGATCTTGGGTTCGGCCCCCGTGCCCAGCCAGATGACGAACAGAGGGGCCACCGCTACCTTGGGCACGCTGTTCAGGGCCACGATCAGCGGGTAGCAGATGCTTTCGAACCAGCGCGACCCCACCAGCAGCACCGCGGTCAGCACGCCGCCCACCACGGCCAGCGCGAAACCGCCCACCGTGGTCAGCAACGTGTACCAGGCATGGCCGGCATACCAGCGCCAGTCGGCGGCCAGTTCGGCGGCAATCTGCGTGGGCAGCGGCAGCATGATGGGGCGCACCTGCAGCGCGCGCGCCAGCACTTCCCACACCGCCAGGAACAGCAGCAGCGACGCCAGGCCGGCCGCGCCATGCAGCCATTTGCGGGATACTCGGTTCATGCTGCGCGCACTCCTTCGTCGATCAGGCCCATTTGCTGGAACAAGCCGCGGATATGGCTGACGTAGCGGCCGAACTCGGGGGTTTCGCGTACCGACAGGGGCCGCGGGCGCGGCAAGTCGATGGGAATGCTTTCGACCACGCGGCCCGGCCGCGGCGAGAACACCATGACCTCGTCGCCCAGGAACACGGCCTCGGCGATGCCGTGCGTGACGAACAGCACCGTGTTGCGCGTTTCCATCCAGATGCGCTGCAACTCCACATTCATCTGGTCGCGAGTCAGCGCGTCCAGCGCGCCGAAGGGTTCGTCCATCAGCAGCAGGCGCGGGTCATCCACCAGGGCGCGGCAGATGGCGGCCCGCTGGCGCATGCCGCCCGACAACTCATGGGGATAGCTATCGGCGAAGTCCTGCAGGCCCGTCAGCGCCAGCAGGGCGCGCACCTTGTCCGCATACGCGGACACGGGCTTGCGGGCGAATTCCACGGGCAGCAGCACGTTGCGGCGGATGCTGCGCCAGTCCAGCAGCGCGTCGCGCTGGAACACCATGCCTATGCCGTCGGGCGGCCCCTGCACGGCACGCCCTTCGACCCGCAGTTCGCCCTGGGTAATGGTTTCCAGGCCGGCCACGCAGCGCAAGAAGGTGCTCTTACCGCAGCCGCTGGGGCCCAGAATGCTCAGGAAGCGTCCGGCGGGCAGTTGCAGCGACACCGTGTCCAGCGCCCGCACGCCACGCTCGCCTGGGTACTGCTTGCCCACGTCGCGTGCCGCCACGGCCCACTGCGTCATGGCCGCACCATGTTGTCATAGCGTTCCGGCTGGACCAGGCCCGTGGCGTAGAAACTGGCGGGATCCGCATCGGCACGCACCAGGCCCACCGACGACAGGGTTTTCACCGCCTGCGTCCAGTCGGCCGGCACCGGCGCGCCCAGGCGCTGGCCGGCGGGCGTCGTGCCGAAATAGTCTTGCAGCGCATCGATCTGCCCGCGCAGCACGGCTGCGTTCAACCGGGCCTGCGGGCGCTGGGCCAGTATCGCCTCCACCGCCTCGTCCTGGTGGCCGGCATAGATGTATTCCCATGCGCGCGCGCTGACGCTGGCGAAGCGCGCAATGGCGTCGCGCTTTTCAGCCAATTTCTGCTCGCTGGCGAACAGGCCGAAGCTGGGCATGTCCAGGCCGAAGTCCGCGAAACGCACGGCCTTGGACGGACGGTTCTGCGACACTACCGGCAGGAAGAACGGAATAGTCGAGAATGCCGCATCGGCCCGTCCCACCGCATAAGTGGATGCCTTGCCGGCCGCGTCCACATTGACCAGTTCCAGGTCGCTTTTGCTGAGCTTGCCGCGCGCCAGGAAGGCGTCGATAAATGGCGCTTCCAGCGAGCCCGCCGTGTAGGCCACCTTCTTGCCCTTCAGTTGCGCGGGGCCGGTAATGCCGGAATCCCCAGGCACCAGCAGGCCGATGTCGCTGTGGCGCGCGAACACGGCCACCGCTTTCACCGGCAGCCCTTTGTCGCGCGCGATCATCATCGATGCCAGCGCGGCGTGGCCCAGGTCGAAGCTGTCGCCGGCGCCCACGATCTGCACCGTGGTGACCGATCCGTTGCCATCTTCCAACGTGACGTCCAGGCCGGCCTGCCGGTACCAGCCCTTGTGCTGCGCCAAGTGAAACGCGGCCTGCACGCCCCAGGGTGTCCAGTCCAGGCGGACCTTCAAGGGCTCGGGCGCCTGCGCCGCCGCGCCCTGCCCGGCCAGCGCGACGG
>NZ_JAJMLX010000041.1 GCF_020991325.1 Bordetella petrii
TGCGCCGGCCAGCAGGGCCGCACCCGCCAGGCGCAGGCAGGCCGAACGGCGCGCCTGCACGGCGGGAAGGGTCGGCGCGCGTTTGTGTGAGCTCGTCATAAGGGTTCTCCTGGATGGATGTCCGGAATCAGGCGGCCGCCGGGGTGAAGGTCATGGCCACGCCGTTCATGCAGTAGCGCAGGCCGGTGGGTCTGGGTCCATCGTCGAAGACGTGGCCCAGGTGCCCGCCGCAGCGCGCGCAGTGCACGGCGGTGCGCCGCATTCCATAGCTGCTGTCGGACGTGGTGCCGATGGCCTGCGGAAGCGCCTGCCAGAAGCTTGGCCACCCCGTGCCGCTTTCGAACTTGGTGGCGGCCGAGAACAGCGCCTGACCGCAACCCGCGCAGCCGAAGGTGCCGTCGCGGTGCTCGTCGTTCAAGGGGCTGGAATAGGGGCGTTCGGTATCGGCATGGCGCAATACGCGGTACTGGGCAGAGGTTAGCCTGCCGCGCCATTCGGCATCGCTGTAGGTCACGGTGAACGGGCCGGGGGCTGCCGCCTGTGCCCGCCCGGACGGGCCCGGCAGCAACGCGGCCAGGCCGGCAAAGGCCGCGCTGCCTCCCGCGGCCAGGAAAAGTCTGCGATTCGGATTCATGTTCTGTTCCGCCTTGCGGCCGGCGGCCCCGCGCGGGCGGGTGCCGCGGCCTTTGCGCCACGATTATTTCTTCATGCCGTCTTTCGACATGCCGTCCTTGCCCATGCTGTCCTTCTTCATACCGTCGTGGGCCATGCCGCCTTTCTTCATGCCGTCGTGGGACATCTTGTCCTTGGACATGCCATCGTGCTTGCCCATATTGTCCTTGCTCATGTTGTCCTTCGACATGGAATCCTTGCTCATGCCGTCCTTGGACATCGAGCTCTTGCCCATGCCGTCCTTGCTCATGTTGTCCTTGCCCATGTTGTCAGCGGCATAGGCACCGCCGGCAGCCAGGGCCAGGCACATCGAGACAGCGTAAACAGTGCGTTTGTTCATGGTGCGATTCTCCAGTTGGTTGCGGCAGGGCCGCGGGGGTAAGAAACAGGTAATCAGCTGCCACCGAACCAGTTGTATCCCTGGTCTTCCCAATAACCGCCCGGGAAGTTGTTGGTGACGTAAATGGCCTGAATATGCTTGGGGTTCTTGTAGCCAAGCTTGGTCGGCATGCGCAGCTTCATGGGATATCCGTATTCAGGCGGCAGGGTCTGGCCGTCATAGCTCAGCGCCAAGAGGGTTTGCGGGTGCAGGGCGGTAGGCATGTCGATGCTGGTGTAGTAGTCGTCGGCGCACTTGAAGCCCACATACCTGGCCTGCAGGTCGGCGCCCACGCGACGCAGGAAATCCGAAAACCGCACGCCGCCCCATTTGCCGATGGCGCTCCAGCCTTCCACGCAGATGTGCCGGGTAACCTGGTCCACCTGGCCCATGGCATTCAAGTCCTGCAGGCGCCAACTGCGCTTGTCGGCCACCAGGCCGCTTACCTCCAGCCGGAAGTCGTCGCCGTCCACCTGGGGCACGTCCTCGATGCCGTAATAGGCATTGAAGGGGAAGGGGCGCGTGATCATCGATTCGGGGTAGGTGGGCGCCAACTGGTCCGGATCGAAGATCCAGCCCTGTACCCGGTCGTTGAAGCGCGAGACGGCCGACAGGGCACGTTCCACGCTATCGTTGTCGGAGATCTCGCAGCCCGACAGCATGGCCAGCCCGCCCAGGGTCAGCGTGCGCCGCAGGAAGGCGCGCCGCGTGGGTTGCTCGACACGCCGGGCCAGCAGGCCGCGCGCTTCTTTCAGGATGGCCGGGCCGTCCAGGCCGGGGATGGCGATGCGTTTGCGCGGACTCATGCGGGTTCCTTATTTGCCTCGGATCATCGCGATCAGGGTGCGCGGCACCAGGGCCACCATCAGCAAGTGCACCACCACGAAAGCCGCCAGCAGGGCCATGGAAACAAAGTGCACGTAGCGGGCGCCTTCATAGCCGCCCATCAGCACGCGCAGCGTCTCGAACTGCACGGACTTCCACAGCACCAGGCCCGACAGCACCAGCACCGCGATGTCCAGCATCACGAACAAATAGGCAAGGCGCTGCACCGCGTTGTAGTGGCGCGGATCGGCATGCGACAGGCGCCCGCGCAGCGCGTCGCGCAAATCGGCGACGACGGCGCGCGGCGACAGCGGGAAGAAGCGCCGGCGCAGGCGGCCGGTGCCCAGGTTCAGGCCCAGATACAGCAGGCCGTTGGCCGCCAGCAGCCACATGCCCGCAAAATGCCACTGCAGGGCGCCGGCCAGCCAGCCGCCCAGGGTAATGTCCGCCGGAAAGATGAAATCGAACAGGGGCGAGGCGTTATAGATGCGCCAGCCACTGGTTATCATCACCAGGACGGCCACGGCGTTCAGCCAGTGGGTCAGGCGCAGCCAGCCGGGGTGTACTGCCTGGTGCGGGCCGGCGGCGGCCTGGGGAAGAGGGTGTGTTGGAGTAGCCATGGGGGCATTCTTGTGCAAGCCCGATGGCGAAGTCCTCACGCAAACTTAAATTAAATGTGATAACTGGCCGCGCCTAATTGGCGACAATAGCGGCAACGGTTCCGTTCCTGCTTATTTGCCATGTCCAAACGTATCCTGATCGTCGAAGACGACGTGCACATTGCCGACCTGCTGCGCCTGCACCTGCGCGACGAAGGCTATACCGTGGCTCATGCCGCCGACGGTGACGACGGCCTGCGCCAACTAGAGGCCGACCGCTGGGACGCCCTGGTGCTGGATTTGATGCTGCCCGGCATCGACGGCCTGGAAATCTGCAAGCGCGCGCGGGCCATGGCGCGCTATACCCCCATCATCATCACCAGCGCGCGTTCCAGCGAAGTGCATCGCATCCTGGGCCTGGAGCTAGGCGCGGACGATTACCTGGCCAAGCCGTTCTCGATGCTGGAACTGGTGGCGCGCATCAAGGCATTGCTGCGCCGCGCCGACGCCCTGGAACGCAATGCCCGCCTGGATGCCGGTCGCCTGGACATTCATGGGCTGTCCATCGACCCGGTGGCGCGCGACGCCACGGTGGACGGCAGGCCGCTGGAACTGACGCCGCGGGAATTCGATTTGCTGTACTTTTTCGCCCGGCATCCGGGCAAGGTGTTTTCGCGCATGGATCTGCTGAACCAGGTGTGGGGCTACCAGCACGAAGGCTACGAGCATACCGTCAATACGCACATCAACCGGTTGCGCACCAAGATCGAAAGCAACCCCTCGGAACCCGGCCGCATTCTTACCGTGTGGGGCCGCGGCTACAAGTTCGCCGCCGCCGAAAACGGAGCCTCATCATGAACCGCCTTACTCTTACGCAGCGCCTTTCGGCGGTATTCGCGCTGCTGTTGCTGGCCTGCTGCGGCGTGTCGGCATGGCTGCACATGGCGGCCAACGAGCGCTACCAGCAGGAAGTGGTGCAGCGCCTGTCCAGCGGCCTGGCGGCCCACATTGCCGGCACACGGCCGCTGATGGGCGACAGCGGCTGGAACCCCGAATCCGTGCGCATGCTGTTCGATCAACTGATGGCCGTGAATCCGGCGGTCGAAGTCTACCTGCTGGGCAATGACGGCCGCATCGAGGCCGATGCCGCCCCGCCGGGCCGAGTCAAGTTCGACCACGTCGACTTGGCGCCCGTGCGGCGCTTCCTGGCCGGCGAACCTTTGCCCATACTGGGCGTGGACCCGCGCAACACCGCCACCCGCAAGGTGTTCAGCGCCGCGCCCATCCGCATCGATGGGCGCGATCGCGGCTACGTGTATGTGGTGTTGCAGGGCGAGGCCCACGATGCCCTGGCGTCCTCGCTGTCGGCCAGCGCCGTGTTGCGCACGTCGCTGTGGTCGATCGCGCTGGTGGGGCTGCTGGGCCTGGTGGCCGGCCTGGTGGCCTTCGCCTCGATCACGCGGCCGCTGCGGTCGCTGACCCAGGCGGTACGCAATTTCGACAGCGACGGCGCCGCGGCGGCAGCCCTGCATCGGCGGGACGATGCGCATGGCGATGGCGACGAAATCGTCGTGCTGCGCCGCGCTTTCGCGCAGATGGGGCAGCGCATCGCCGAGCAGTGGCGCGAGTTGACCCGGCAAGACCAGCAGCGCCGCGATTTGGTGGCCAATATTTCGCACGACCTGCGCACCCCGCTGACGTCGCTGCATGGCTACCTGGAAACCCTGCGCTTCAAAGACGGGTCGCTGGGCCCCGATGAACGCCGCCGCTACCTGGATACCGCCCTGGGCCAGAGCCGCAAAGTGGGGCGCCTGGCGCAGGAACTGTTCGACCTGGCGCGGCTGGAATCCGGCCTGGTGCAGCCCGAATTGGACACTTTCGCGCTGCCGGAACTGGTGCAGGACGTGATCCAGAAATTCGAGTTGGCCGCCGAGGCCCGCCAGCAGCGCCTGGACACCGACTTTCCGCGAGACTTGCCGCCAGTGCGCGCCGACCTGGCCTTGATCGAGCGCGTGCTGACCAATCTGCTGGACAATGCCATCCGCCACAGCCCGCAGGGCAGCCGCATTCAGGTGCGGCTGGGCCACGCCGGCCAGGGCATCGAGGTGCGCGTCAGCGATACGGGGCCGGGCATTCCCCCCGAACTGCGCGACGGCCTGTTCACCCGGGCATCGGTACTGACGCAGAACCGGCGCGACGGCGGCGGCCTGGGGCTGGTGATCGTGCAGCGCATCCTGCAACTGCACCGCAGCGAAATCCGGCTGCTGGAAGAGCCCGGGCAGGGCGCGGTATTCCGGTTCCTGCTGCCCGCGGGGCGTTAGTCGCCCTGGGCCGATACCGGCTCCAGCGGCAAGCCTAACAGTTTCGCCAGGCTGCGCGCGTCTCCCGGCGCCTTCACCTTGGTGTCGTTGTCGAAATAGCAGTAGATGTCGCGCGGGCCGTACGGCTGGTCGGGCCGGCGCGCGGCACGCCGGGCGTCGCGGGGTTCCTGGCCGCGCGACCAGGCGCGGATGTGGCCGGCCCAATGCCGCAGGGCTTCATCGGTATAGCCGCTGGCATACAGCTTCTTGTCGCCATGCAGCCGCAAGTAGGCAAAATCCGCGGTGGCGTCTTCCATCTGTGGCCATTTTCCGGCGGTATCGGCCGTGACCAAGGCCACGCCGCGGGCGCGCAGCATATCCACGAACTCCGGGCAGGCGAAGCTATCGTGGCGGATCTCTACTGCGTGGCGCAATGGACGCCTGGGTCCGCCGTCCAGCGCGACGCGGCCCGTCATGCGCTCATCGTGGCGGCGCGCCAGTTGCGCGGCGGCATGAGTGTCGTGCGGCAGCAAATCGAGGAAGGCGGCAAACCGGTCGGGGTCGAAGCGCATGGAAGGCGGAAATTGCCAGAGAATGGGCCCCAGCTTTTCGCGCAGCTCAAGCAGGCCGGATGCCAGAAAATTGGCCAGCGGCGTATCGACATCCCGCAGCCGCAGCTGGTGCGTAATGTAGCGGGTGCCTTTCACGCTGAACACAAAGCCGCGCGGGGTGGCGTCGCGCCAGCGGGCGAACCATTCCGGACGCTGCAATGCGTAGAACGTGCCGTTGATCTCGATAGTGGGCACCCGATGCGAGGCATACGCCAGTTCCTGCGCCTGGGGCAGGTCGTCGGGGTAGAAGACACCGCGCCACGGGGCGTAGCGCCAGCCCGAAATGCCGATGCGGATCATGCCGATGGAAGAAGCGTGTGTCATGGCACCCATGCGCGATGAAAACCCGTGACGCCAGCAAGAAGCGGGCCACGCCGTCAGGCGGGCGGATCGTAGGTGCGCGACAGGGCCGCTGCCGCTTCCTGCATGAGGGGCAGCCATTCGCGCGCCTGCTCGATACTCAGGCGCGCCACGGGTGCGTGCAGGGCCACCGCCGCGATGGCACGCCGGCCCTGCAGGATGGGCACGGCCATGCACACGATGCCGACCAGGAATTCCTCGCGGTCGAAACTGGCGCCTTCTTTGCGCACGGCGCACAATTCGAGCTCCAGGGAGGCCGCGTCGC
The DNA here is from genome assembly GCF_020991325.1 of Bordetella petrii. GTDB lineage: Bacteria > Pseudomonadota > Gammaproteobacteria > Burkholderiales > Burkholderiaceae_B > Bordetella_A > Bordetella_A petrii_E. The sequence goes on from NZ_JAJMLX010000041.1 coordinate 6,012, forward strand.
AAAGCGTATTGGGGGTATAGCGGGGCAGGGCCGCCGCCGACAACAAACGGGTGCGTGCTTCTTTGCGCATATAGGCCAGGAACAACTTGCCGCTGGCGGTGCAATGCAGCGGCACGCGTGAGCCGGGCTGCAGGTTCAGGCGTAGCGGCCAGGCGGTTTCCACGCGGTCCAGGTACATGACCTCGTCGCCATCGAGCATGGTGCAGTTGCAGGTTTCGCCGATCTGGTCCACCAGGCTGTCCAGGATGCGCCGCCGCGCCGCGCGCAGCGGGGAATTCAGCAGGGTATCGCGGGCAAGGCCCGCCAGCCGCGGCCCGGTGACATAGGACTTGCCGGCGGGTTCGCGCAGCAGCATGCCGGCGTCGACCAACCGCGAGAGAATGCGCAGCACGGTGGGCTTGGGCAGGCCGCTGGCCCGTGTCAGGTCGGCCAGGCTGACAGGCTGCTCGGACTGCGCCACATGCTCCAGCAAGGCCAGCGCGCGCAGCGCCGCGGAACCGGGTTCTTCGCTCATCTTTCAAAAATTGAAGTTTCTGGCGATCTCGCGCATCGTCGCACAAAACACGCGAAAAATGAAACGCCGGGCTATGGCACGCCTGGCCGCGGTTCTGCAGAATCCTCTTCATCGTGTCGCGCGACAGGCGTGCGGCCGTGCATCAGGGAGAGGAGCATGAGCAAAGTACACATGACACCCAGCGAGGCCTTCGTGGAGACGCTGGTGGCGCAGGGCGTGAAGGATGTCTTCGGCATTGTCGGCTCGGCCTTCATGGACGCCCTGGACCTGTTCCCGGCCGCCGGTATCCGGTTCGTGCCGACCGTGCACGAACAGGGCGCGGCGCACATGGCGGACGGCTATTCGCGGGTGACCGGCCGCCATGGCGTGTGCATCGCCCAGAACGGTCCGGGCATCACCAATTTCGTGACGGGCGTGGCGGCCGCCTACTGGGCGCACAGCCCGGTGGTGGCCATTACCCCGGAAACCGGCACATCGGGCATGGGGCTGGGCGGATTCCAGGAAACCGAGCAGTTGCCTATTTTCTCGCGCATTACCAAGTACCAGGCCCACGTCAACCGTTCGGACCGGATCGCCGAGTTCACCGGCAAGGCGTTCGACAATGCCATGGCGGAGCGCGGCCCCACGCAGTTGAACATTCCACGCGATTATTTCTATGGGGAGATCGACGTTGCCATTCCCGCGCCGCGCCGGGTGCGGCGCGGCCCCGGCGCCGACGAAGACCTGGACGCGGCGGCGCGCCTGCTTGCCGAGGCGCGTTTCCCGGTAATCGTGGCGGGCGGCGGCGTGCTGTTTTCAGGGGGGCAGCAGGAGTGCATAGCCTTGGCCGACCTGCTGGGCGCGCCGGTAGTTACCAGCTATTTGCACAACGATGCGTTTCCCGCCGACCATCCCCTGTGGTGCGGCCCGCTGGGCTACCAGGGTTCAAAGGCGGGCATGAAGCTGCTGGCGCAGGCCGATGTGGTGCTGGCGCTGGGAACGCGCCTGGGGCCGTTCGGCACCCTGCCGCAGCACGGCCTGGATTACTGGCCGCAGCAGGCCCGTATCATCCAGGTCGATGCGGACCATCGCATGCTGGGTCTGGTTCGGCCGGTATCGGTGGCGGTATGCGGCGATGCCAGGCCAGCTGCCGCGGCATTGACCGCCCGCCTGAAGGCCGTACAGCCTGCCTGCCTGCGCAACCGCGACGAGCGCGCCTCCCGCATCGCCGACGAGAAGAAACAATGGGAGCAGGAACTCGATGCCTGGTCGCACGAACGCGACGACTGGAGCCTGGACATCATTGCGCGCGGCGGCGGGCGCATGCATCCGCGCCGCATGCTGCGCGAACTGGAACGCGCCATGCCCGAGCACGTGATGGTGTCGACCGATATCGGCAACATCTGCTCGGTTTCCAACAGCTACCTGCGCTTTCGCGAACCGGATTCAATGTTGGCGGCCATGAGTTTCGGCAATTGCGGCTATGCGCTGCCCGCCCTGATCGGCGCCAAACTGGGCCGCCCCGACCGGCCGGCGGTGGCCTACGTGGGCGATGGCGCCTGGTGCATGAGCTTCCAGGAACTGCTGACCTGCGCCCGCGAAGAGATCCCGGTGACGGCCGTGGTGTTCCACAACGGCCAGTGGGGCGCGGAAAAGAAGAACCAGGTCGATTTCTACGGCCGGCGATTCGTGGGCAGCAACCTGAAGAACCCGGATTTCTCGGCGCTGGCCCGCGCCATGGGTGTCGAGGGGGTGCGGGTGGAGCATGCGGACCAGGTCGGCGACGCTCTGCGGGCCGCTTGCCAGGCACAGTCCGAAGGCAAGACCACGGTGCTGGAAATGATGGTCAGCCAGGAACTGGGCGACCCGTTCCGCCGCGATGCGCTCAAGCAACCCATGCGGCTGCTCGACAAGTACAAACCCTATGTGAACGAGTCGTTCCGGGCGGGCGAGGCGCCTTTGCCGATCGACCCGGTGCGTGGCTGATTGCGCGAATAGTGGAACGGTGCGGCGTCTCGCCGTTCCATTTTCTGCATTTTTCGCCTGTGACCCTAGACGGGCGAGATTGTTCGCGCCGGGCGCCAAGGGTAGTCTGGACCGGCATCTTGCAGGGCCCATGCGGGCAGCGGGATCCGGCGGGGCGTGCCGATGCGATAACCATGAATCCGCACCACGTTCGACGTGGAGGAGGCGCAGACATGAATCACTGGAGGAGATGGCTGGCCGGCGCGCTGGGCGCGCTGGCCCTGGCGACCGCGGGCACCGCGCAGGCGGCGCAGCAGGTCATGCGGATACAGACTGCCGTGCCGAACAGCAGCATGTATTTCGAACTGATGCAGCGTTGGGGGCAACGCATCCAGAAGATGTCGGACAATCGCCTGAAGGTCGAGATCCTGCCCGATGGCGCGGTGGTGGCGGCGTTCGAGATTCTCGACGCGGTGGACAAAGGCATCGTCGAGGGTGGCTATGCCTGGACCCACTATTGGTCGGGCAAGCACCCGGCCGCGGGACTGTTCAGCAATCCCATGGCGGGTGCCGGCACCGGCCTGGACCAGATTTCGCACGTGGCGTGGTTGTACGAGGGAGGCGGAAATCAACTGCTCGACCGCTTCTACCACGACGTGCTGAAAGCCGACGTCGAAGTCTTCATGCTGCAACCGATGGGGCCCGACCCCCTGGGCTGGTTCAAGGCCCCGATCGCCAGCGTGGCAGACTTCCAACGGCTGAAGTACCGTTCGCCGCCGGGCATCACAGGCGAGATCTTCAAGGAAATGGGGGTCTCGGCCGTGGCGCTGCCGGGTGGTGAAATCGTGCCGGCCGCCCAGCGCGGCGTGATCGACGCGGCCGAATGGATCGGTCCGGCCGACGACGTCAACCTGGGCCTGCAGACCATCTGGAAAAACTATTACCTGCAAGGTTTGCACCAATCCACCGACGTGGGCGAGGTGCTGATCAACCGTTCGTTCTGGAACACGCTGCCCGACGACCTGAAGGAGATCGTGCGCGTGGCATCGCTGGCCAGCATCGGCGAGACCTACACCTTCAACGTGGCGCGCAATGCCCGCGCGCTCGAGAAGCTCAAGGCCCAGAACGTGACGGTGCGGGACACTCCGCAGGACTTCTATCCGGCCTTCGTGAAGGCGACCAACACGGTGCTGGACCGGTATGCCGCCAAGGATCCGTTCTTCAAAGAGGTGTTGGATTCGCAACGGCAATTCGGCAAGACCGTGGTGCCTTACTGGACCAAGATCCTCGACCTGTACGCGGGCCTGGGCCATGCCGCGCTGAAAGACAACCCCTAGGGGCGCGCGCATGCAAGAGCAATCGCAGGCGGCCGGCGCCATCATGCGCGTGACGCGCGTGCTGGACGGTGTCGCGCGCTGGTCGGGCTGGATCGTGGCCTGGATGATCCTGCCCATGGTCGGTTCACTGGTCTACGAGGTGATAGGCCGATATTTTTTCAATGCTCCCACGATATGGGCATACGACATGACCTACATGCTGTATGGCTCTTTCTTCATGCTGGGGTCGGCCTATACCCTGCTGCGAAAGTCGCACATACGCACTGACTTGTTCTACGACCGCTGGTCGCCGCGCGTGCAGGGCGCGGTCGACCTGGCGTGCTACCTGCTACTGTTCTTCCCCGCGCTGATCCTTTTCCTGTCGGTGGGCTGGGATTACTTCTGGAGTTCCTTCCAGCGCAATGAACGCATCGTCACCAGCCCGTGGATGCCGATCGTATGGCCTTTCAAGGCCGCCATCCCCGTGGCCACCGTCCTGTTGTTGCTGCAGGGGCTGTCCGAAACCTTGAAAAGCCTGCTTGCGGTCGTGCGCGGAGAATGGCCGTGAGCCCGGAACTGCTGGGCGTGGCCGCCCTGGGGGTGCTGGTCGTCGCGATCTTCGCGGGTTTTCCCATCGTCTTCACGCTGATTGCGGTGGCGCTGGGCATGGGCTGGCTGGCGCTGGGCAAACTGGCCCTGCACCTGATGACCCTGCAGTTCTTCTCGGTGATGCGCGATCCCACGCTGGCCGCGGTGCCGTTCTTCCTGTTCATGGGATTTCTGCTGGAGCAATCCGGACTGGCGCAACGCCTGTTCCATGGCGTGCAACTCCTGCTGGCCCGTGTACGCGGTTCCCTGTATCTGGCGGTGCTGATCACCGCCACTATTTTCGCGGCCGCCACCGGCATCGTGGGATCGTCGGTGACCTTGCTGGGCGTCATGGCGGCGCCGACCATGATCAAGAGCGGCTACGACGCCCGCATGAGTGCCGGTGCCATCACGGCGGGGGGCACGTTGGGTATCCTGATCCCTCCGTCGGTCATGCTGATCGTGATGGGCCCCGTGGTGGGCGTCCCCGCCACGGAGCTGTTCGCGGCGGCGGTCATGCCCGGCTTGCTGTTGTCGGCGCTGTTCATCCTGTACACCCTGGTCCGCAGCCATCTCAACCCCAGCCTGGGGCCGCCGCTGCCCGCCGAGTTGCGCAAGCCGCTGGGCTATGCCCTGAAAGAATTGGCGCTGGGATCGGCGCCCGTGGTGGTGGTGATCCTGTCCACGCTGGGCGTGATCCTGGCCGGCATTGCCACGCCCACCGACGCGGGTGCGTGCGGCGCGTTCGTCACGTTGCTGCTGACCCTGGCGTACCGCAAGATGAACTGGCCGGCTTTCAAGCGCGCGATGTTCGCCACGCTGGAGATCTCTTGCATGATCCTGCTACTGGTGGCGGCGTCGAACTATTTCGGCGCCGTGTTCTCGCGCCTGGGAAGCGCCGAGTACCTGGCCAACCTGCTCACGGCGCTGCAATTGTCGCCCACCCTGACGCTGTTGCTGATGCTGGCGTTGATCTTCCTGTTGGGATGGCCCCTGGAATGGGTTCCGATCGTGCTGATCGTGGTGCCGATCTTCCTGCCGGTGGTCCGCCAGATGGGCATCGACCCGATCTGGTTCTGCACGCTGGTGGCGGTGTGCCTGCAAACGGCCTGGATGTCGCCGCCCGTGGCGTTGTCGGCCTATTTTCTAAAAGGCGCGGCGCCGCAATGGAACCTGAAAGACATTTACCTGGGCATGATGCAGTTCATGGGACTGCAAGTCGTGGGCCTGTTGCTGGTGCTGTGGTTCCCGCAATTGGCGCTGTGGCTGCCCACTTTGCTGAGGGAGTAGGGCGGGACATGGACGGCGAAGCACTATTCGAACCCCTGCGCCAGGCGGCCCGAGTGCAGGGCGGGCCGCGCACGGCCGTCGTGTATCCCATGACGGCCGAGTGCCTGCAAGCCACGCTGCAAGCACGGGAGGAAGGCCATATGGAACCGGTACTGGTCGGCCCGGCCGGCCGCCTGCGCGAATTGCTGGCGGCCCAGGACATGGCGGCCGATGTCGAGATCCACGACACCAGCGATGACGAACGCGCCGCCGCCCATGCCGCCGCTGCGCTGGCGCGCGATGGGCGAGTGGGCATGCTGATGAAAGGCAGTCTGCACACCGACCATTTCATGGCCGCGGTGGTGGCCCGCGACGCGGGCCTGCGCACGGCACGGCGCATCAGCCATGCCTTCGTGATGGCCGTTCCCGCCTATCCGAAATTGTTCCTGGTGACGGACGCGGCGGTCAATATCGCGCCCAGCCTGCTGGAAAAGGCGGATATCGCCCAGAACGCCATCGATCTGTCGCGCGCGCTGGGCGTGGCCTGCCCCAAAGTGGCGGTGCTGTGCGCCACCGAGTCTGTCAACCCGGCCATGCCGGCGACCCTGGACGCGGCGGCGCTGTCGAAAATGGCCGACCGGCGGCAGATCCAAGGCGGGCAGATCGATGGGCCATTGGCGTTCGACAACGCGATCTCGGCCCAGGCGGCCCGGCTCAAGGGGATCACGTCTGCCGTGGCGGGCGATGCCGATATCCTGCTGGTGCCCGACATCGAAGCGGGCAACATGATCTACAAAGAACTGACCTGGCTGGCCGGCGCCTCGATGGCGGGCCTGGTGCTGGGAACGCGGGTGCCGGTATTGCTGACCAGCCGGGCCGATTCGCAGGCGGCGCGCATCAACAGTTGCGCGGTGGCTGCCCTGTACAGCCGCTGGCTTGCCACGACCCGGCCGGCGTGATGGGTGCGGCCATGACTGCTTACGATTACATCGTCGTGGGCGCGGGGTCGGCTGGCTGCGTGCTGGCCAATCGCCTGTCGGCGGATGCGCGGCACACTGTGTGCCTGCTAGAGGCTGGGCCCGCGGACCGTAGCCCATGGATTCATCTGCCCATCGGTTACGGCAAGACCATGTTCCACCCGGTGCTGAACTGGGGGTTCTATACCGATCCCGAGCCTGGCATGCTGGGACGCCGCATTTACTGGCCGCGCGGCCGCACCCTCGGGGGTAGCAGCAGCATCAACGGCCTGATCTACGTGCGCGGCCAGCGCCAGGACTACGACGAATGGCGCGAACAGGGCAACCCGGGCTGGGGTTGGGAAGATTGCCTGCCATACTTTCGCAAACTCGAATGTAACGACCTGGGGCCAGGCCCGACGCGCGGCACCCAGGGTCCTTTGCACGCCAGTTCGATCCGCCAGCCGCACGAGCTGATCGAGGCCTTCATCGCGGCCGCGAATACTGAGCTAGGGCTGCCGCGGCGCGACGATTTCAACAGCGGCGACAATGAGGGGGTAGGGTATTACCAACTGAGCACGCGCCAGGGGCTGCGCTGTTCGGCGGCGCGCGCATACCTGAAACCGGCGCGCCGGCGGGCCAATCTGCACATTCGCACCGGGGTACAGGCCACGCGCGTGACCCTGCAGGACGGCCGCGCCACTGGCGTCGAGACGCTCGAGGGCGGCCGTATCAAGACCCTCTCGGCGCGACGCGAAGTGCTGCTATGCGCGGGCGCCATCCAGTCTCCGCAGTTGCTGCAGCTGTCGGGCGTCGGGCCGGCGGATTTGTTGCACGGCATGGGTATTCCAGTGTGTGTGGACGCACCCGGCGTGGGTGCAAACTTGCAAGACCACCTGCAATTCCGGTTGATGTGGCAGGTGGCGCGGCCCATCACCACCAACGATCAGTTGAGAACCCTGGCGGGAAGGGCGCGGATCGGCCTGCAATGGGCGCTGACGCGTTCTGGCCCGCTGGCGGTGGGCATCAACCAGGGAGCGCTGTTTGGCCGCGCCCTGGCCGAATCCACCCGGGCCGACGTGCAGTTCCACGTGGCCACTTTGTCGGCCGACATGGCAGGCGGCGCGGTGCACGATTTCCCTGGCTGCACCATTTCGGTCTGCCAGTTGCGGCCGCGCTCGCGCGGCACGGTGCGCATTGTCAGCAGCGACCCTCGCCAAGCGCCGTCCATGCAGCCGAATTACTTGTCCGACGAACTCGATCGCCGTATCGCGGTGGCAGGGGTGCGCTATGCACGCCGCGTGGCCGCCGCGTCGCCGCTGGCCGGGCTGCTGGTACGGGAATACCAGCCGGGCGCCGACGCGCAAAGCGATGACGAGATCCTGCACTTCTGCCGCGAACAAGGCGCCACCATTTTTCACCCCAGCGGCACGGCGCGCATGGGCCCGCGCAGCGACCCGCTGGCCGTGGTGGATGCCCGCCTGCGTGTCCATGGCGTACGCGACCTGAGGGTGGTCGATTGTTCGGTGATGCCGACCCTGGTGTCGGGCAATACCAATATTCCAGTTATCATGATCGCCGAGAAGGCAGCTGACCTGATTCTGGAAGCCGCCGCCTGAGCCGGCCTGGTCCTAGCGAGTTAGCAGCATTGGTACTAAAACCGAGGCGGCCGAGCCGATACCCTAGTAGTACGTCCGGCCTAAGGGCCTGCAAGAACTCAGAAGGGGATAGACCATGCGCAGCATTCGACATTCAGTGGTTGCGGCGGCCGTCACCGCCGTGTTGGCTTGGACAGCATCGGCTGGCGCCGCCGACGCCCCCGTGAAAGGCGGCACGCTGGTGATCGGTTCGACGCAGGTGGCGCGCCACCTGAACGGCGCGGTGCAGTCGGGTATTGCCACCGCCATGCCCAGCACGCAACTGTTCGCCAGCCCGCTGCGTTTCGATGCTGAATGGAAGCCGCAGCCGTACCTGGCGGAATCCTGGGAACTGTCGCCCGACGCCAAGACCCTGACCCTGCGCTTGCGCAAGAATGCGCTGTTTCACGATGGCAAGCCGGTAACCTCGGCCGATGTGGCATTCTCGATCATGGCGATCAAGAAGAACCATCCGTTCCAGACCATGCTGGCGCCCGTGGAAAGCGTGGATACGCCAGACCCGCACACGGCGGTGGTGCGCATGAGCCAGCCGCACCCGGCGATCCTGCTGGCCATGTCGCCAGCGTTAATGCCCATCCTGCCCAAGCATGTCTACGACGACGGCCAGGACCTGAAGTCGCATTCGCGCAATTCGGCCGGCGTGGTGGGCTCGGGCCCATTCAAACTGAAGGAATTCATCCCGGGCCGGGAGGCCGTGCTGGAACGCTTCGACAAGTTCTTCCTGCAAGGACGCCCATACCTGGATCGGGTGATCATCAAGATCAATCCCGACGCCACGAACCTGCTGATCAACGTGGAGCGGGGCGACATCGACGTCTTGCCCTACATGACGGACCCGACCATCCTGCGTCGCGCCAAGGACAACACCGGCATCGCCATGACGGACCGCGGCTACGAAGGCATAGGCGCATTGAGCTGGGTGGCGTTCAACACGGCGCGCAAGCCGCTCGACGATGCGCGGGTGCGCCAGGCTATCGCCTACGCCACCGACAAGAAATTCATCTTGCGTGCGTTGAACGCCGGTTTCGCGAAATCGGCCGACGGCCCGATCATCGGCACCAGTCCGTTCGCGGCGGCCGACCTGCCGTCGTATCCGCTGGACCTGAAAAAGGCGGAGCAATTGCTGGAAGAGGCGGGGTTCAAAGAGAAGGATGACGGCACGCGCCTGTCGCTGACCATGGACTACATGCCCGGCAGTGACGTGCAAGGCAAGAACGTGGCCGAATACCTGCGCAGCCAACTGAAGAAAATCGGCATCGCGGTGCAGGTGCGCGCATCGCCAGACTTCCCCACCTGGGCCAAGCGCATCGCCAGTCACGACTTCGACATGACTTCGGATATTGTCTTCAACTGGGGCGACCCGGTCATCGGGGTGCACCGGACTTATCTGTCGAGCAATATTCGCGACATCATCTGGACCAACACCCAGTCGTACCGCAACGCGCGCGTCGACGAACTGCTGGAACAAGCGGGGCGCGAGACCGACGAAACCAAGCGCAAGGCCCTGTACGCGGAGTTCCAGAAGCTGGTCATGACGGACTTGCCCATCATGTTCCTGACGGTAATTCCTTACCATACCCTGGCGACTAAGCGCGTGCATGCCTTGCCCGACGGTATTTGGGGGCTGCTGTCGCCGTTGGATGAAACCTGGGTCGCGCAGTAGGAGAACCCCATGCTGCGATTCGTGCTGCGTCGCCTGGTTTATGCGGTCGTGCTGTTGCTGGCGGTGGTGTCGCTGAATTTCCTGCTGATCCACATTTCGCCCGGCGACCCGGTGGAGACCATCGCGGGATCGATGGGCGGGCTCAGCGAAGAACTGCGCGCGCAGTTGCGCGTGCAGTACGGTCTGGACAAACCGTTCCTGGCGCAACTAGGCATTTACCTGGGCCAGGTCATGCGCGGCGACCTCGGCTATTCGTATTTCTTCAATCTTCCTGTCGCCGACCTGATCTGGCAGCGCGTGCCGGCCACGCTGTTGTTGGTCGTGACGGCGGTGCTGGTTGCCTTCCTGGCAGGAACATTCCTGGGCACGTTGGCGGCACGCCGGCCCAACGGCCCGCTGTCGCAGGCCGTGACCCTGTTGTCCATCGTGGGCTACTCGGCGCCCGTGTTCTGGATGGGCATCGTGCTGATCATCCTGTTCGCATCGGTGCTGCCGATCTTTCCGGTGTCGGACATGCGTTCGGCCGGTGCCGACGATGCAGGCTGGGCAGGCATGCTGGACGTGCTGCACCACCTGGTACTGCCAGCCTTCACCTTGGCTTTCGTGTACCTTGCGCAGTACAGTCGGCTGGCGCGCGCCAGCGTCATGGATGCGCTGTCGGCCGACTATATCCGCACGGCGCGCGCCAAAGGGTTGTCCGAGCGCCGCGTGCTGTACAAGCATGCGCTGCGCAATGGCGTGCTGCCGGTGGTCACCATGCTGGGCCTGCAGTTCGGCAACGTGCTGGCGGGCGCCATTCTGGTGGAAACCGTCTTCAACTGGCCGGGGCTTGGGCGCCTGGCATTCGATTCGGTGCTGCGGCGCGACTACCCCACCATGCTGGGCATTCTGCTGTTCGCATCGCTGCTGGTCGTGATCATGAACCAGCTCACCGACCTGGCCTACCGTCTCATCGACCCGAGGATCAAGACGACATGAACCAAGCTCAAGCGCCGGTCATGGCGTCCACGGCCATGGCCGCGCCACGCCCGCCGGGGCAGGCCCGCGAGGCCATGCGCGTGTTCCTGCGCAATCGCACGGCGGTGTTCGGCCTGCTGCTGCTGTTGCTGATCCTGGCTATCACGCTGGCCGGGCCCTGGCTGATGCCGGGCGACCCGTTCGAGATCGTCGCCGCGCCAATGGATCCGCCCGGTTCGGAGTATTCGCTGCTAGGCAGCGACTATCTGGGACGCGATGTCCTGCTGGGGTTGGTCCATGGCGGGCGGGCCACACTGCTGGTGGGGGTGGTGGCGGCGGTGTTATCGGTGACGATCGGCGTCGTGGTGGGTGCGCTGGCCGGCTACTACGGCGGCTGGATCGATGATCTGCTGATGCGCATCACCGAGTTCTTCCAGGTGTTGCCGACCTTGCTGTTCGCCATGGTGTTGGTCACCTTGTTCAGCCCCACCTTGACGACCATCGCCATTGCCATCGGCGTAGTCAGCTGGACGGGCACCGCGCGGTTGGCGCGCGCCGAGTTCCTGCGCCTGAAGCGGCGCGAGTATGTCATGGCCGAGCGGGTCATCGGCGCGGGCAACGGCCGCATCATCTGGCGGGTGATCCTGCCCAACGCCATGGCGCCGCTGATCGTGTCCGCCACGCTGGCGATCGGCACCGCCATCCTGTTCGAGGCCGGCCTGTCGTTCCTGGGCCTGGGCGACCCCAACATCATGAGCTGGGGCTTGATGATAGGCAGCAACCGTCCTTACATCCTGACGGCCTGGTGGGCCGTCACGCTGCCTGGCGCCGCCATTTTCCTGACGGTGCTGGCCGTGAGCCTGATCGGCGACGGGCTGAACGACGCGCTGAATCCCACGCTGCGAGGCCGCCAATGAGCGCCGCTGCGCCCGTCCTGGATATCGACCGGCTAAGCGTGGCCTTCCAGGCGCGCGGACGCGCCGCTTCGGTACTGAACGAAATCAGTTTCAGCCTGATGCCGGGTGAAACGCTGTGCCTGGTGGGCGAGTCCGGTTGCGGCAAGAGCATGACGGCATTGGCCATCATGCGCCTGATCCCGGAAACCGGCCGCATCTCGGGCGGTACGATCTCGCTGCGCGGCACCGACCTGGCGGCGTGCGACGAGACGGCGCTGCGGCGGATACGCGGCAACCAGGTCTCGATGATCTTCCAGGAGCCGATGACGGCGCTGAACCCGGTCTATACAGTAGGAGACCAGATCGGCGAATCGCTGCGCCTGCACCAGCAGCTCGACAAGGCGGCGGCGCGCATCCGGGCGATCGACATGCTGCGCTCGGTGGGTATCCCGGCGCCGGAGCGACGGGTCGACGAGTATCCGCATCAGTTGTCCGGCGGCATGCGGCAGCGCGTGATGATAGCCATCGCGCTGGCCTGCGACCCGCACGTGCTGATCGCCGACGAACCCACGACCGCACTCGATGTGACCGTACAGGCCCAGATATTCGACCTGCTGCGCGAGCAGCAGGAACGGCGCGGCACAGCGGTGTTGCTGATCACCCACGACATGGGCGCCGTGGCCGAGATGGCCGACCGCGTGGTGGTGATGTATGGCGGCAGGGTGGTGGAGCAGGGGGCCGTGGCCGACATCCTGGCGCGGCCGGCGCATCCGTACACGCGCGGGCTGATCGCGTGCCTGCCCGAATTGGATGCTGCCCCCAGCGACACGCGCCCCGACCTGCCCGAGATACAGGGGGTAGTGCCGCCAGTCTGGGAGCGCGGCGCGGGCTGTCCGTTCCATGATCGTTGTACCCAGGCCATGCCGCGCTGTACCGAAAGCTTTCCGCCCATGTTCCCGGCCGGCCCACGGCACCGCGTTGCCTGTTGGCTGCATGAAGGAGCCGCATCATGACCGCACCCATCAAGACGCCGCTGCTGTCGGTGCGCGACCTGCGCGTGCATTTCCCGGTAGGGCACGGGCACTGGGGGCGGCCGGCCGCGGTGGTGCGGGCCGTGGACGGCGTATCGTTCGACCTGGAACGTGGACGCACCCTGGCCATCGTCGGCGAATCCGGTTCGGGCAAGACCACCACCGCGTTAGCGGTAATGCGCCTGACCGAGCCTACGGGCGGCGCCATTCATTTCGACGGTGCCGACATCACCACGTTGCAGGGCACGGCGTTGCGCACCTTGCGGCGCCACTTCCAGCTGATTTTCCAGGATCCGTACTCGTCGCTCAATCCCCGTGAACGCGCGGGCGAGATCGTGCGGGCGCCGCTCGACCTGCTGGATATCGGCAGGCCGGCCGAGCGCGAAGCGCGCGTGGCGGAGTTGTTTGCCCAGGTGGGCTTGCGCCCCGAGCAGCGGCAACTGTTTCCGCACCAGTTCTCGGGCGGCCAGCGCCAGCGCCTGAACATCGCCCGCGCGCTGGCCAGCGCGCCGGACCTCATCGTTTGCGACGAGCCGGTGTCGGCGCTGGACATCGCGATCCGGGCGCAGATACTAAACCTGCTGCGGCGCATCCAGCGCGAGCAGGGCCAGTCCTTCCTGTTCATTTCGCACGACATGGCGGTAGTCCAGCATATCTGCGACGATGTGGCCGTCATGTACCTGGGCCGCATCGTCGAGCGCGCGTCGCGCCAGGCATTTTTCAGCCGCCCCCTGCACCCATACAGTGTCGCGCTGATGTCGGCCGTGCCCACCGTGCATGGCGGGCGCGAACGAGCGCGCCAGCGTATCCGCTTGGCGGGAGACCCGCCCAGCCCGTTGCAGCCGCCGCCGGGCTGCGGCTTCGCGGGGCGCTGCCCAGTGGCACAGCCACACTGCCATGCCGAACCCCCTCCATTGCGCGAGACCGCCGCGGGTCATTTCGTGGCCTGCCATCTCGTGACAGTGCGCGACGGCGCGGCATATGCGCCGCTGGCCGCTGGCAAAACACCCCTTCCAGAAGCCCAATCCCAAAGGAGCGCAGCATGACCTCGCCATCGCCCGTCACCACGATTTTCCGGGCCCGCGCCATCCTGACCATGAACCCCGCTCAGCCATGCGCCACCCATGTGGCCGTGCGCGACGGACGCATTCTCGGCGTGGGCGACGCCGGGAGCCTGCGTGGCTGGGGGTCCGCCACGCTGGATGAGCGTCATGCGGACCACGTGCTGATGCCTGGCCTGGTGGAGGGTCACTGCCATCTTCCGGAAGGCGGCATGTGGAATTTCGTCTATGTCGGCTACTACGACCGGCGCGGACCGGACGGCAGATTGTGGCCGGGGCTGACCAGCTTCGAAGCCGTGTGCACGCGCCTGCGCGAAGCACAAGCGGCCTTGCCAGACGGCCAGGCGCTGATCGGCTGGGGTTTCGATCCGATCTATTTCGATAGCGGGCGCATGACGGTGCGCGAGCTGGACACCGTGGCGACCGACCGGCCGGTGGTGGTCATGCATGCCAGCATGCACCTGATGAACGTCAACAGCGCCATGCTGGCCTGGGCGGGGATCGACCGGGATACCGACATCGAAGGCATTTCGCGCTTCGGCAACGGCGAGCCGACCGGCGAGTTGTGCGAATTCGCCGCCATGTTCCCGGTGATGCGCCTGATTGGCAGCCCGTTTCGCACCATCGGCATGACCGAACAAGGGTTGCGCCTGTTCGGGCAAGTCGCTCAACTGGCCGGGGTGACCACGGCCACGGACCTGGTCAATGAACTGCATGAAGAGGGTATCGATACGCTGTCCCGCATCAGCGCCGAACCGGACTTCCCCGTGCGCATCGTCCCGGCCGCGGCGGCCATGAGCTTCGCGGGCGACCCCGCCGCCTGCCTGAAGCGGCTGGAGCAACTTAAGTCGCGCAACCACGACAAATTGCGCCTGGGCATGGTCAAGCTGGTGGTCGATGGGTCGATCCAGGGCTTCACCGCGCGCTTGCGCTGGCCTGGCTACTACAACGGCGCGCCCAATGGCATCTGGGTAACGCCGCCGGATGTGCTGGACGAGACCGTATTGGCTTATCACGCGGCCGGGGTGCAACTGCACATCCATACCAACGGCGACGAAGCAACCGAAGTCGCCATCCAGGCGGTGGAGCGAGCCTTGCAACGCCATCCGCGGCCCGATCACCGCCATACGCTGCAGCACTGCCAGATGGCCGATGCCGCCCAGTTCCGGCGCATGGCGCGCCTGGGCATGTGCGCGAACCTGTTCGCCAACCACATCTACTATTGGGGCGACGCGCACTATGCGCAGACCATGGGCCCGGACCGGGCCAATCGCATGGACGCCTGCGCCACCGCGGCCCGCCTGGGCGTGCCGTATGCCATTCATTCCGACGCTCCGATCACGCCGCTGGGGCCATTGTTCACCGCCTGGTGCGCGGTCAACCGGCGCACGGCGGGCGGACGGGTGCTGGGGGAAGCGGAGCGCATCGACGTGGATGCCGCGTTGCGCGCCATCACGCTGGGCGCCGCGCACACGCTGCATCTCGATCACGAAATCGGCTCCATCGAAATCGGCAAGCGCGCCGATTTCTGCGTGCTGCGAGACGACCCGCGCGAGCTCGGGGCCGAAGGCTTGAAAGACGCCGCCGTGGTCCAGACCATCGTCGGGGGCCGGCCGCTGGCAATGCCGGGGGCCTGATATGTCGCCCGCGCCGCGTATTGCGCTGACCGTGGTCGGCGGCTTCCTGGGCGCCGGAAAAAGCACGCTGCTCAATCGCATTCTGCTGCAAAGCCGGCGCCGGGCCGCGGTACTGGTGAACGATTTCGGTCCCGTCAACGTCGATGCGGCGCTGGTGGCCAGCCGCGACGGCGACACCATCAGCCTGGCCAACGGCTGCGTCTGTTGCAGCATTGGCGGCGGACTCGATGATGCGCTGGCGCGCGCCATGACACGCGACCCCGCCCCGGAATGGATCGTCATTGAGGCCAGCGGCGTATCGGATCCCGGGCGCATCGCCCAGGTCGGCATGGCCGATCCGATGCTGGAGCTGGAAAGCGTGCTGGTAGTGGCCGACGCCAGCCGCATCCGCGCCCAGGCGGCCGACCCGCTGCTGGTCGATACCGTGATGCGCCACCACGAGGCAACCGAAGGAGCTGCCAAGTGATGACCGCCCACACCTTCAAACTCCCCGACCTCGGCGAAGGGCTCACCGAATCCGAGGTGCTGAATTGGAAGATCAAGGTTGGCGAGCATGTTGCGCTCAACCAGATCATTGCCGAGGTCGAAACCGCCAAGGCAGTCGTTGAACTTCCCTCGCCCTTTGCCGGATTCGTCCAGGCCCTGCACGCCACCGAAGGCGAAACCGTGCAGGTCGGCGGTCCGCTGGTCACTTTCGACCAGGAGCCCGGCGGGTCCGGCGAGCAGCCGGCAGCGGCTGATTCGGCGCAACAGGAGCAAAGCAAGGCCGGCGAACGCACCCCCACCCTGGTTGGCTACGGTGCGCCGGCAGATACCGGAAACCGTCCGAAGCGCAAAGCCCGCGGCTCGCGCAACCCGGAAGCTGTGCCAGCACCTGCACCAGCAGCTTCGGCACCAGTTGCATCCCAGCCGGCTGACGGGCCGGGCACCCATGAACGTGAACAGCATGCGGTGACCAGGTGCACCCCGCCGGTACGCAAGCTGGCACGCGATCACGGGGTCGATATTTCGGCGCTCGCCGGCAGCGGCGAGGACGGCTTGGTGCTGCGCCGGGATGTCCAGCAGGCCATCGACTCCGCCGGTGCCATCAAGCCAGCGGCCATGGACAGCGAATCCATGTCTTCACCAGGAGCGGATCGCCATGTGAAGATCACCGCGATTCGCAGGGCCACGGCCAAGGCCATGGTGCAGTCGGCGTTTACCGCCCCGCATGCCACGGAGTTCCTCACGATTGATGTCACCGAATCCATGGAGCTGCTGGAACGCATGCGGTCGCATCGGCTGCTCAAGGATCTGAAGCTCAATATCACAACGCTGGCAGCGCTCGTGGTGACGAGACTGTTGAAGACCTATCCCGCGCTGAACTCGACGTGGGATGAAAAGGCTGACGAAATCATTGAATTCGGGTCAGTGAATCTGGGCATGGCCGTGGCAAGTGATCGTGGTCTGCTGGTTCCGGTGCTGAAAAATGCCCAAGCTAAGACGCTGCCAGTATTGGCTGCCGAACTCAGCGGGATTATTCTCCAAGGCCGCGAAGGAACATTGTCACCAGCCCAATTGACAGGTGGCACATTCTCCATCACCAACGTGGGGGTTTTCGGCGTGGATGCCGGCACCCCAATTCTGCCGCCGGGGCAGGCAGGAATTCTGGCACTAGGCCAAGTGAAGCGCAGACCTTGGGAATACCAAGACCAAGTTGCACTTCGCCATACCATGACACTGGCGTTGTCCTTCGATCACAGGGTGGTCGACGGCAAAGAAGCAAGCGAGTTCCTCGCAGGTGTCGGCTCGGTGCTGGAGGACCCCGGAATGATGAATATTTTTATTTGATTCAAAGTAAATCATGACCGGGCTGAAGTAAATTCAGCCGGGTGAATAAACCGATTTCAAGCATTACTTTCATGACTATTCATTGGTTGTTTCGCAATGTTTGATGTAATCTCATTCACTACGTGCTATAGCTCACGCTTGACTGCACGGCTCTGCGTAATGCAGAAGCAGCAACGATCTGTTGAGGAGAAATAGGATGCGATACTCGCACGCATCTAAGGCTGTCGTTTTATCTGCAGCCTTGGCGCTGACCCTGTCCGCTTGTGGCGGCGGTTCGACCGAAACCGCCGGTGGCGAAGGTGACGGCTCGTATGTCGTAACCGCAAACACCACCGAACCGCAGAATGGCCTTCTGCCGGCCAACACCAACGAAGTTGGCGGCGGTCGCGTCATGGACCTGATCTTCACCGGCCTGGTCAGCTACGACGCCAAGGGCGCGCCGGTCAATGAACTC